>NZ_JARCCZ010000002.1:0-353125 GCF_048957775.1 Pseudarthrobacter sp. CC4
CCGGCGACGGCAAACCCGACCTCACCGCCCGCGACAGCGACGGCACCCTCTGGACCTACCCCGGCACCGGCAACGGCCTCTTCGGCTGGCGCATCAACGTCGGCCCCGGCTGGAACGTCATGACCGCCATCAGCGCCGCCGGCGACCTCACCGGCGACGGCAAACCCGACCTCACCGCCCGCGACAGCGACGGCACCCTCTGGACCTACCCCGGCACCGGCAACGGCGTCTTCGGCTGGCGCATCAACGTGGGGCCCGGCTGGAACGTCATGACCGCCATCAGCTAGCCAGCGGGCTTGATGAACCGGCGCACACGGTGGCCCTTATTTGGGTGCGGAACGCGTCCCTGAGTCCGTGCCCGGCCCTCGTGTTGCAATGAAGTTCCAGTCGAAGGAACCGTCATGGCGCAGTGTCAGCCGAAGGAACCCGTGGGTGTCGCTGAACCGGTTCTCGATATACCGCGGACTGCTGGTGAAGGGGCGGAGTCCAATGCCGCCAGTGGAAACCTGGAACGCCGTCATCCCGTCATCGACGCATTCGTCCCTGTTGTTCACCGGGCATGACCGCTCGTAGTTGTGCTGTGACCCCGACAGTGTCAGGCGCACCCGGTGCTTCCACATCACGTCGATCCACGGCTTGTGGTCAGCAGCCCGGTTGTGCTCGGATGTGTTCGACGTGAAGTAGGGCTCGTGGTGCACCACCGCCAGGTGTTTCCCGGCCGCCTTCGCAGCGGCGAGATCCTTGTCCAGCCATCTTGTCATCGCCCGGGCCTGTGCCGGGTTGTACCGCCAGTGCGCTGAGGACAGGAACGCGAAGTGCCAGTTCCCAAAGTCCTTCGAGTACGCCTCCCCGTTCTCGATGCGCCCACGCTCCCCGTTGACCGCAGCCTTCTCCGGAGACCCCGGGCACTGGCCGTTCATGAAGTTGTCGAGGTCCTCATTGCGGCCGGGTTCCCAGTCATGGTTGGGGGCCGAAACCCAGTAAAGCTTGGGCATCGTGCCACTCCACAGGGTCGCCCAATAGTTCACGTAGTCGTCGCAATAGGCGGTGTCGTATTGGAAGTCACCCAGACCCAGGAACGCGTCGATCTGGTCGTCCTGCACGAGTCGGCTTATCGCAGCAGCGTTCCGGCCGGACGGGCTGTCAGGGTCAGTGTTCCCTGCGTCGTTCATGTCGCCGACGGCAGCGATCCGGACATCAGGTGCAGGGGGCGCAAACCCGTTGGGAGGCCCCGGGGGTTCCGGAGGGCCGGCGCAGCCCGCCGTGGACACCATCAGGACGGCCGCGGCAATCGCAGCCGCACTGCGAAAGGGTCTGCGACGACGGCGTGCTGACTGCATCCGATAACCCCCTTGGAGAGGCCGAGCCGGAGGTCAGCGTCCCCAGGAAGTCGCCGGGAACCGCCGGCAATGTTGATATTCCTAAGTGCTGGACCGGCTGTCAAGGGTGCGCACTGCCATGGAAAATCTCAGCGCACGGCGTTTGTAGCGGAGCAACGGCCAACCCGTTGACGGAAGGGTTATTCCAACGTTAGGTTTTACCACTGCCCCCGCCCAGGTGGAACACGTCGAATACAGCTACCCCAACGGTTCATCGTATGAGTACCGCGGCGCAACAAGCGTCATCGATGAGGGGTACTACACCACAAACACCCGGGACGCGCACGCACAGCTCGCAGTCGAGCTGCCAGCACGCGGGTCCGCACGAGTTCGAAAATGACCTGGACGGGCAGGTTTAGTGCAGCGGCTCTGCGGACTCCATGGCCGTGAGCCGGGAAGCGAGTCCGGTGAGCCCGGAGATGGTATCCGGCCGGGAGTAGAGATACCCCTGGGCGTGGGTGCATCCGAGGCGCCGCAGGTGATCGCGCTGGGCGGCAGTTTCGACGCCTTCGGCCGTGGTGGCCAGCCCGAGAGCGTGGGCCAGCCCGACGACGGCGCCGACGATGGCGGTGTCCTCGGCGTCGGTGCCAAGTCCGGCCACGAAGGACCTGTCGATCTTGACCACATCCACCGGGAACCGCTTCAGGTTGGTCAGCGAGGAATAGCCCGTGCCGAAGTCATCCAGCGCGATCCGGATGCCCATGGCCCGCAGCTGCCAGACGGTGGAGATGTTGCTGCTGTTGCTGTCCAGCAGGGCGGACTCAGTGATCTCAACGCACAGGGCGCCGGGCGGAAGCCCGGCATCGCGAAGGGCACGCGCCACGACGTTCACCATGCCGGGGCTGCTGAGTTCAACGGCGCTGACATTGACAGATACGTGCTGCGGAGCGCGTCCGGGATCTTTGCGCTGCCATGCCGCCACCTGGCGGCAGGCTTCGGGGATCATCCAGCGCCCCAAAGGAACGATCAGCCCGGTTGTTTCCGCCACGTCCAGGAACTCGGCCGGCGCGAGCAGGCCCCGGTCCGGATGGTCCCAGCGCACGAGCGCCTCCACGGAGGCAAGGCCTCCATCGGCCAGACCAATGACGGGCTGGAAAAGAACGCGCAGTTCGCCGTTTTCAATTCCCTGCCGCAGTTCCTTCTCGGTGCGCAGCCGGTTGTCACGGATGGCGCGCAGGTTCCTGTCGTAGAACACGTACCGGCCCCGGCCTGCTCCCTTGGCCCGGTACATGGCGATGTCGGCGTTTTGCAGCAGGTCGGCCGCGGTGCTGTCCCGGCCGGATAGCGCGATGCCGATGCTGGCGCTGGTCCGGAAGACGTCGCGGTCGATTTCGTACGGCCGCTCCAGCCCGTCCAGCAGGCGGCGGGCCGTGGCTTCAGCTGCGGCCCGGTCTTGGACGCCTTCGCAGAGCACCACGAATTCGTCTCCTGCCAGGCGGGCCACGGTATCGTCCCTGCGCCCCATGGAGCGCAGCCGCCGGCCTACTTCGATGAGGAGGAGATCGCCGGCGGCATGTCCCAACGTGTCGTTGACGGCCTTGAAGCCGTCCACGTCCACGAAGAACACGGCCACATGCGTGCTGCGGTCCTGGGTCCGCGAAAGGGCATGGCTGATCCTGTCCATCAGCAGCACCCGGTTGGGCAGGCCCGTCAGGCCGTCATGCATTGCCTGCCGGGTGAGCAGCTGTTCAGCTTCGCGGCGGCCCGTGATGTCCTCGAACTGGGCAACAAGGTACAGGGGCACGCCACGGTCATCGGCCACCACCGCGCTTGTCATCGACGTCCAGACGATGTCTCCGCCGGCGTGGAGGAAACGCCGGGAAGCGGTGTACTCAGTGACTTCTCCGCGCAGCATCTGTGCCAGCCGGTGCCGGGCCGCAGACCGGTCCTCCGGCACAATGAAATCCAGGACACTGCCGGACTCCACGTCCGAGGGCGTGCGCCCCAGGAGGGCGTAAAAGGCGGAGTTGGCCCGCAGCACCTTGCCTGCCTCTCCGGGGTCCAGGCTGAGGAGGGCGATGCCGATCGGGGCGTGCTCAAAGGCAAGCCGGAATCGTTTCTCACTGAGTTCAAGCTCTGCGGCGCCCTGCCGGCGCACAGCATTCAGCTCCGCTTCGGCCTCAAGTTCCGCCAGGCGCTGCCGCTCGATCAGGTCTTCGAAAATCGCCGGTCCCGCCAGCATGGATGCGTACGCCCGGCGCAGCGTCCAGTAGTAGACGCCCACTCCCGCCGTTGTCACCTCCCACAACGCGTCATGCCAGGAGATGCCCTCCCTGGAGGCGTGGCCCTCGAGGATGCCCAGCCCAAGGAAAGGCAGCAGCGGATGGACAGCGTGGAGGCCGTGCCCGACGGAGCAGGTAAAGAAGATTGCTGCCGTAGCAGTCCCCAGCCGGTTCCGGCGCACCTGCCCGGACCGGGCCAAGGGCACAATGATCGCCACCGAAATCGCCAGGTAAGAGACAGCCACCACCGTATTGGCCGCCGACGAGAGCCACCACCAGTCCACCCGCATCCCCCTGCGCCTAGACGGAACACGTGCGTATTCGGTTCCGTGGATCACTTGTTACTGGATGGGTGGCAGCTTTTCGTCAACCATGGCGCTCGGCAAGGGCGTGGTTGCACAGAATTAACGCCCTGCCCGCACAGGCAGCAGCACCGCGCTTGTCCAACACACGCGTCCGACGTTGCACTAGGCTGGAATCCCCCGTACCGACTCCGGATCCACCCCAGACAAGCGAGGCAGATCGTGCACCAGGACGCCGCCCGGTTCCTGTCCCAGCCGGTGGCCGCCCAGCCCGGCGCCCCCCTGCGCGTCGCGGTGTACTCACGGATCGCCGCAGCCATCCGCAACGGCCTGCTCACGCCCGGGTCCATGATCCCCACCGAAACCGAACTCGGCACGGACATGAAGGTCAGCCGCACCGTGGTCCGCGAGGCCCTCATGCTGCTCGAGGAGGACGGTCTCATCAGGGCGCGGCGCGGCGTCGGGCGTTTCGTCTCGGACACGCTCCCCCGCATCGGCATCGAGCGCATCCAGCCGTTCGAGGACGTCCTCGGCAGCCCCGGGCAGCAGGTGGAGGTCAAGCGCACCCAGGTGGTCCGGCAGGCCGCCTCAGAATTCGTCGCCCCCGGCATCGGCGTCGAGCCCGGCACCGACTGCTGGCTCTGGGAATCGGTCCTGATCCGCGACGGCGAGGCGATCGCCCACCTGCAGGAAAACGTCACCGCCCAGCCGGTCAGCGTCGGCAAGGGCGCCGCCGCGCCCCTTGAGATAGAGGACGACGGCGGCGCCACCTTGCTTGCCGCGCTCAACAACCAGCTGGGCCGGCTGGCCGGGCCGGGCGAGTGCCAGATAAGCCTCAGCCAGGTGGGACCCAGCCGGGCGAAGCTGCTGGACCTGCGCCCGTCGGACCCGGTGCTGGTCCTGACGCAGTACGTGCGGAACGGCAACCGGCCCTTCTATCTGGCCAAGTGCCTGGTCTCGGCCCGGGCCGGCCACCTGTCGGTGATGCAGCAGTTCCAGTCCTGACTGACGCGTCACTCAAGGCTGTGCCAGCATGCAGGCCCCCCTTATGGCCCGGCTACCAGACTTTCGCCAATGGCGTCCTCGCAACCGGGGACGTGCGTGCCGGCATGGACCTGGGAGAATCTGCTGACGACCTGGCCCGCGTTATCGAAACCGTAGTAATCGGCGGCGGCCTTGATTTCATCGACGATCGCAGGAACGGCGCCTGGGGGGCCGCCGCGCCCCTTGAGATAGAGGACGACGGCGGCGCCACCTTGCGTCAAGCCGTGATTAGCGGAACCTCCACCCAGGCCTCTTTTGCAGCGGATTCGACAATCGCGTCGTCAATGAGGGCTGTCTGGTAGCCGTCTGCGAAATTGGGGCTCACGCTTCCGCCTTCCGCAATGGCTTTGAAGAAATCGTAGGCTTCGATGATCTTCGTTTCCCCGTAGCCGATGCCAAGGGCCGGAATGGGCCAGAGACCCTCTCCGTAGGGATGGGCCGGGCCGGTGTAAACGGTGCGGAATCCGCGGCGGTCCCCTTGATCGGAGGCGAAGCAGACCTGGAGTTCATCGCGTCGTTCGTAGTTGAAGACGATGCTTCCTTCGGTTCCGTGGATTTCGAAGGTGATGTAGTTGTTCCGTCCATACGCATTGCGTGTCGCCTCAAGGGACCCCACGGCGCCGTTGGCGAAGCGGATCATCGTCATCACCTCATCGTCCACGTCAACTTCGCCGCGCGGGCCTTCGCCGCCCCGTACCGTTCCGAGTGCGTCGGCACCGCCCGCTTGGAGCGGCCGCTCAGGAATCCAGGTGGACAGGAGGGAATTGACGGCGCTGAACTCCCCCACAAGGTACCGGGCCATGTCAATGACGTGGGTGGCGATGTCACCAAGGGCGCCGGACCCCGCGATCGACTTCTGGAAACGCCAGGACAACGGGGAATTGGGGTCCGCACTCCAGTCCTGCAGGTAGGTACCCCGGAAGCTGAGGATGCGGCCGATGGAGCCTTCCTCAATGTATTTCTTGGCCAGCGCGACGGCGGGAGTGCGCCGGTAGTTGAAGGCGACCATGTGGACGATGTCGGTGTTCTTCACCGCGTCGTACATGGCTTTTGATTCTTCGCCTGTACGCGCCAGCGGCTTCTCGCAGATGATGTGCTTGCCTGCTTCGGCCGCGGCGATCGCAATTTCGGCGTGGAGGTGGTTTGGCGTGGCAATGTCTACGACGTGGATGTCCGGATCGTCGATGATGCTGCGCCAGTCCGAGGTGGAGTTCTCGAAGCCGAAGCGGCGGGCCGCTTCGGCAGCCAGTTCGGGGTTGGCCTCGGCGATGACCTTGCGGACCGGGAGGGCCGGAGCCGGCCAAAAGAACATGGGCATGGCGGCGTAAGCCAAGGAATGGGCTTTGCCCATGAAGCCGCCTCCGATGAGGCCGACATTAAGGTGCTGCATGTGAATCGTGTTCCTTTCGGAAAAGTCGGGAGTCGCCTGCGGTGGCTCTCCCTGGTGGTCAGGAGGGTCAGAGGAGTTTCTCGAGGTACTTCTTACTGATCTCGGCGGCTTCCCGGGGATCCCCGTCGTAGCCGTCGAGTTCGACCATGAGCCAGCTGTCATATCCGCTTTCCCGGATTGCTGCGAGGATGTCCGGGAAGTCGAGTTCCCCCTGGCCCAGGGGGAGGAACGAGAAGGGGTCTTGCCGGAGGTCCTTAAGGTGGACATGCCGGATTCTGTCGGGGTACTTCCGGATGACAGCTGCCGGATCTGCGCCGCCGGCCGCAAGGTGGGCGGTGTCGGGGCAGAAACCGATCCGCGTGAGCGGCATGAGCTTGTCCAGCTCGTCCGGGCTCTCCACGATGGTGGTCAGGTGCGGATGGTAGCTCGCCGAGAGCCCGAAGCCTTCGGCGATGTCCGTGACGCTGTCGAGGGCCTTGCCGAGCCGGCGGTAGTCCTCTTCGGTGGTTCCGGCAGCGCGGCGTGCTCCCCCTCCAACCACCAGGCGTTCTGCACCGAAGTTTGCGGCCAGCTCGGCAGCCCGGTGAATCCGGTGCAACTCGTCCGGAAGGATGTCGGCATAGATGAAGTTGGCGCCCGTGTACACACTTGCCAGGGATACCCCGGAACTGGCGAGGATTTCTTTGAGCTCCTCGGGCTTTTCCGCGTATTCCGCGAGGTTTCCGTCGAACATCTCAACGCCCTCGTAGCCGACGGATGCGATGTCCCGGACGGCGTCCTTCATAGATCCGTGAGTGAGGTAAAAGAGGTCCTTGACGCTTGTCACGCCTTGGGCGTGGCCCACGACGCCACCCCAGGTGATGGAACAGTAACCAAGTTTCATTGCTTCTGCCTTTCAGGAGCCGAAGAAGGATTGGGAGTCATGTGTGCTACTTCTTCCGGGCCATAGCGACGGCCAGGATGATGATTGCGCCGCGGACAACCTGCTGCTGGCTGCTGTCGAGCCCGGCGAGGATCAGTCCGTTGTTGATCAGGCCGATCAGCAGGGCGCCGAAGAGTGTGCCGATGATGGAGCCGAACCCGCCGAAGAGGCTGGTTCCACCCAGGATGACGGCAGCGATGGCAGAGAGTTCGTCTCCTGATCCCCACTGGAACCGTCCGGACTGGAGGCGGCCGGCGTAGAGCATGCCAGCGACGCTTGCCGCCACGGCCGAGATAAGGAGCACCTGGAACTTGATGCGCTTGGTGTTGATGCCGGTGAACTCTGCAGCGTTGCGGTTGCCTCCTGTAGCCAGGACCTGGCGGCCGAACCTGGTGCGGTTCAGCACGACGGCGCCGATGGCCACGAAGATGGCGCTCCAGACCACCAAGCCCGGAATTGGACCGAAGTTGCCGGATCCAAACAGCATGTTGAACGTGTCGTTCAGGATGGGCTGCGGCGCCGACGCGGTGATCCACTGGGCGACGCCGACCGCTATCCCCAGCATGCCGAGCGTCACCAGGAAGGACGGTATGCCGAGGAGGCTGACAAGCGCACCGTTGACCGATCCGACCACGAGCCCGACGGCGAGGCCCGCGAGGATGCCGGGAACCAGTCCCCACTGGGACAGTGCCATAGCGGTGCAGACACTGGAGAGGCCGGCCACAGATCCGACGCTCAGGTCGATCTCGGCGCATGCGATCACGTAGGTCATGCCCACGGCGATGACGGTGATAGTGGCGGTCTGCCGGAAGATGTTCAGCAGGTTGTTCGGCGACAGGAAGCCCTGGTCGCGCAGCAGAATGGCGAAGAAAAGGAAGACGACGACGAAGCCGATGTAGATGACGTAGCGCCGCCAGTCGAGTTCTTTCAGGACGGTGCCGAAATTGCGGGCCGCGGTGTCCCGGGGCGCGATGGTGTTTGCCTTGCTCACTGTTCAGACTCCCTGGACTGCAAGTTGGAGATACTCCTCGTCAGCGATCTCGCTGCGGGGAATGTCGCGGATGATGGAGCCGTCCTTGAGGACGAGGACGCGGTCGCTGACCGCGAGTAGTTCGGGGTACTCGGAGGAGATGACGATGACGGCTTTGCCGGCACTCGCCAGCTCACGGATCATGTCCAAAATTTCGCTTTTGGTGCCGATGTCCACGCCGGCCGTGGGCTCGTCCAGGATCAGGATGTCCGGATCGGTGCCCAGCCACTTGGCGATGACCACCTTCTGCTGGTTGCCACCCGAGAGGAGCCGGACCGGGCGGTTGGGGTGGGCCACCTTGACTGCGAACCTCTTGATCAGTGACGAGGACAATTCCTTGCCCTTGGCGCCGTCCAGGAGGGGCCCCCGCTGGATCTGTCCGAGCAGCGGCAGCAGCAGGTTGTCCTGGACGGAATGCTCCAGCACAAGGCCTTGTGCCCTGCGGTCCTCCGGAATGAGGGCGATCCCGGCATTGATGGCCTGCTGGGGCGTGGCAAGGGTGACCTTTTTGCCCCGCAGGAGGACTTCCCCGCTGTCCACCTTGTCAATGCCGAAGAGGGCACGGGCGAGCTCGGTGCGTCCGCTTCCCATCAGCCCTGCCAGTCCGAGGATCTCGCCGGGCCGGAGCGTAAAGGAAACGTCCCGCACCCGGTGCCCGGCATTAAGCCCCCGCACCTCAAGCAAGGGCGCGCCGTCGTGCACCGCATGGTCCCGCGCACGATAGGAAAGCTGGCCCTCGATCTTCTTGCCCACGATGCCTTCCACGATCTGTTCGGGAGTGACGTCGGTCAGCGGCGCGGTAAGGAGGTGGCGGCCGTCGCGGAGGATGGTGATCCGGTCAGCGAGCCTGTACACCTCGTCCATTCGGTGCGAGATGTAGATGATCGAGATGCCGCGCTGCTTGAGGCGGTCAATCAGTTCGAAGAGCGCTTCGGACTCGTGCCGGGCCAGGCTGGCAGTGGGTTCGTCCATGATCAGCACTTGGCGTTTTGGGCGAGGGCCTTGGCAATCTCGGTCAGCTGCCAGTAGGCAGTCCCGAGCCGGGAAACCTCCGCGCGGGGGTCGACGTCGACCTCCATCTCAGCGAAGACCTCCCTGGCCCGTTTCACCGCGGTGCGGTCGTCAATGAGCCCGCCCCTGCCGAGCGGTTCGGCAGCCAGGAAGATGTTCTGGGCAACGGTCAGGCTAGGTACGAGGCTGAATTCCTGGAAGACCATCCCGATCCCGGCAGCCTTCGCGTCCTGGATCGAGTTAATCGCGGCTGGCTCCCCGGCTATGAGGATCTCGCCTGCGTCTGCCTGGTACACGCCCTGAAGGATCTTCATGAGCGTGGACTTCCCGGCGCCGTTGCCGCCTGCGAGTGCGTGGACCTCACCCTTTCGGACGTCGAAGCCGACGTCCTTCAGCACGGAAACGCCGTTGAAGCCCTTGGAGATCGAGCGCATTTCGACGACATTGTCTGCGGTGTTCATTATTGCCCTTTCGGCGCGGCGCGGGGTGGAACCCCGCGCCGTCGGGTCTGGCTACTGCTTGTAGGAGTCCTGGATATCCTTCGGAGCGTCCTCGTGGTAGACCTGCTGCCAGGCTTCCAGGACGTTGGAGTGGTCAACCGGGAGGGCGCTCAGCGCCACATAGGCGGGCGCTTGCTTGCCGATGAGCGCACCTGCGGCCAGCCGGGCTTCCGTGACACCCTGGTCGAACGGAACCTGCGCTCCCAGGCCTACGACGAGTTCGTCCTTGGCCAAGGCGATGGCGACATTCTTGCCGAGGTCCTCCGTGGCGATCTTCAGGTCCGGACGGCCTGCGGCACGGGCTGCAGCCATGACACCCTCTGCCGGGACGTCCCACACCGCCCAGATGCCGGCGAGGTCAGGGTACTTGCTCAGCATGGCGTTCGCGGCAGCCTGGGCGTCCCCGGCGAAGTCCGGACCGGCGATGCCCTTTTCCTCGACGATCTGGATCTCCGGGTATTCCTTCGTGATCGTTTCCTTGAATCCGTCGTAGCGCTGCTTGGTCACGAAGAAGTCGGCCTGGTGGAAGACGAGCCCGATCTTGCCCTTGCCACCGAGCGCTTTGGCCATCTGGTGGGCGGAGACGACGCCGTTGCCGTAGTTGTCCGCGGAAACAACAGAGACGTAGTCCTTGCCGGCGGTCAGTCCCTGCGGGACGTTGTCCATGAAGACCAGCTTTGTACCGGCGTCGGCGGCTTTCTTGTACGCGGAGGCGGTGGCCACAGGGTCCGTGGGGATGGAAACGATGATGTCCGGGTCCTGGGTCATGACCGTTTCAATGTCCGAGACCTGCTTGTCCGGCTTGAAGTTCGCATCGGTTGTGGCGATGACCTTGATGCCGAGCTTTTCGAATTCGCTCTTGAGACCGTTGACCTGGGCCGTGGCCCAGTCATTGCCGCCATAGTGCATCACTATTGCCGCTTTGGCGTTGAGTCCCTTGACCTTCCCGATCTCCTCGGGAGTCAGATCCGCGACGGACGCGGGCGAGGGCGCCTCGCCGTTGGGGCCCTTGCTCAGGACCTGCCCCTTGATCTTGTCGAGGGCCTGCTGGGCCTTTTCGGACACGCCGGCGTCGGGGGCGTTTGATGTGGCCGTTGTTGAACCGCTGCAGGAAGCGACGGAAAGTGACAGGGCTGCGGCCAGGGCCACGATGGGAAGCCTGCGGATCATCATTGTTCTCCAGTGCTTTGAGTGGATGGATGGGGTGGATGCCTGGGGTGGATCAGGCGAGTGCTACGGCCAGGGCAGGGGGAACCGGGGAGAGGACGAGCCCGCCGGCGGCCGAGGCCGTGCGAAGGGCGGCGGCCTTGTCTGAAGCTTTCAGGAGCGCCTTTGCATGCTCTTTGTCGACGAAGAGACCCAGGGAACAAGGCCCGTGATGGGCCTCGACCCACCGCACCGCCTCGCCCGCGGCTTTTGCCATTTCCCCGCCGTTTTCGGCCAGCGGACCGTCAATGGTGGACACCGACGCGGGCGTACCCGAGTTGTCGACGGAGACCACCAGGCTGGCCCAGAGGAGGTTGCCATCGAAGATTCCGACGACGGCCGAGGAACCGGCGGAGACGAAGGTGCGGACAGCGGCTGCGAGATCGTTAGGCGCTGTATCCCCCAGGAGCACTTCCAAATTTGCCCACTGGGCGGGGTCGACATTTCGAAGCCCAGTGCGGGGATCGAGCGCGAGTGCGTGGACGATGCTGTCAGCCATCCCGCTCCTTCCTCATTGAATGTGCCATCTCCGTAAGCGTTTACGAACTCACCGTGAACGTTTACGGAATCATCGTAAACGTTTACGGAGAGGGGTGTCAACCATCACATGCAGAAAGGTGCCGGCCTGCGGAGAGTCGGGACGGACATAAGATTGAAAACGCACGGAACCCATTGGTTCGGTCCGGGAGGTGCAAGACAGGAGAGAACGTGGCAGGCACGGCGGTTCCCCGCGAGGCGAACGAGAAGCTACCGGATGCCCCCCTGCGCCGGAAGCCCACAATCAACGATGTGGCCCAGGCCGCCGGAGTCTCTTTCGGAACAGTCTCGCGGGTACTCAATGACGCGCCGGACGTGAGCGCGGCTACGCGCCAGCGGGTTCTGCAGGTCATCAAGGACATCGGGTACCGCCGGAACCGGGCAGCCACCGCGCTGGTCACCAGCCGGTCCACTTCCATCGGCATCCTCTCGGACGGCTCTCCGCGGTTCGGCCCGGTGGGGACGCTCATGGCCCTTGAGAACGTCGCCCGCAAGAAGGGCTACGCCACAACCGTCATCAGTGTCGAACAACCCGACGAAGAGTCCGTGCAGGCAGCCCTGGACACGCTGGACGATACCGGCGTGGGGGGAATCATTGTCATTGCGCCTCTGGTGGAGATGGCAGCGGCCGTCTGGAATGCGTCGTTCCGGGTGCCGGTGGAGATGATCGCTGCCGGAGCATCATCAACGCCGAACGTCTTCACCTATTCGGAAAACCAGGAACTCGGGGCGCGGCTGGCCACCCAGCACCTTATCGACCTGGGCCACACGGATATCGCCCACCTCGCCGGCTCCATGGACTGGTTCGACGGACGGGTGCGCAAGCGCGGCTGGGAGGCGGCGCTCCGTGACGCCGGGCTCAAGCCCGGGCTGTGCCTGGAGGGTGACTGGAGCCCCCGGTGGGCCTACGAGACCGGGCTCCGGCTCGTCCGGGAAGACAAGGTCCCCCAGGCCATCTTCGCCGCCAGCGACCACACCGCCCTGGGGGTCATACGTGCCTTCGCCGAAAACGGCGTCCGCGTCCCGGAAGATGTCAGCATCGTAGGCTTCGACGATATTGAAGGATCGGACTACTTCCTGCCGCCCCTGACCACCGTGCGCCAGGACTTCAACGCCCTGGCGCTTATGAGCATGGAAGTGCTTCTTGGTGCGATGGAAGGACGGGACGTGGACCGTACGCCAATCGCACCGACCCTTGTTGTGCGTAACAGCTCCATCCGCGCTGCCTCCCACAGCCGAAATGTGCCGCATCAGCCTTAGTCGCCACGTATGGCGGTGCCAAGGATGTGGAAGGAGACCGGCGTGCGGGCCTCGGGAAACAGGTACCGGTCCAGGCTCTGGATGGTAAACCCGGCGCGTTCAATGGCCGCAGCGGTGTCGCGGCCCGTGTGGCATCCCCCCGCCACACGGGGCCAGAGGGTGGCATCGAGCACGCGTTGAACCCGGACGAGACCGGGCGTGTCCGCCCGGACATGTTCGAGGAAACGCAACCGACCGCCCGGTTTGAGTACGCGGCGGATTTCCCGCAGCGCCGCCGTCTGGTCGGCCACCGAGCACAATACGAGCGACACAACCACCGCATCGGCGCTGCCGTCAGTGCAGGGAAGCCTCTCCGCGAGACCATCAACAACCTCGACCGGTACCGGAGCGTGGCTTGCCGCTTCGCGGGCGAGGCTCCGCAGGTGCGGTTCCGGCTCCACGGCCAGGACACGGGTGACGGCGGGCGGGTAGTGCGGAAAGTTAAGCCCGTCGCCGGCGCCTACCTCGACCACCTCGCCGGAGAGGACGCTGAGCAACTCCTGGCGTCGCTGGTCCATGCCGCCGCGCTCCATCGCCTTACCCACCACCGGGTAGAGCCGTGCGAAGACCGGGTGATGGACTGCCATATTGGTCACCCCTGTAGGCCTCGCCGGCCGACCCCCCTAAACTCCGGACGATGTGCCGCCGACGGCCTTGTAGGCGTTCACGCGGCCATGCAACCAGTAGGTACCCGTGCCGGCGATCGGATCAGCAGTCGATTCGATAATGCCGCGGACTGATACATTGTCGGCGCTGGCATACTTGCCCCGCACCAGCCCGGCCACACCGGCCACGACGGGTGAGGCCATCGACGTGCCACTGGCTATGTCGTAGCCATGGGCGCGGCCGTTCTGGGTAGCGAGTTGGAAATCCCCGTTGGGGAAGGTCGAGTAAACACTGACACCGGGCGCAGCGACGTCCACCCACTTGCCATAGGTGGAGAAGGATGCCTTGGCGTCCTTGTTGTCCGTCGCCGCGACGGCGATCACGTTTGGATAGGCACCCGGGTAGATCTTGGACTGGGTACCGCCGTTGCCGGCCGCCGCGACGATCACCGCACCCGCCCTCCAGGCGTCATTGACCGCAGCTTCGAGGGTCCGTGATGAAACGCGCTGGCCCAGGCTCATGTTGATGACTCGGGCTTTTTGGCTGACGGCCCAGGCGATTCCGTTGGCGATGCTTGAGGTGGAACCGGAGCCGCTGTCGTTCAGGACCTTGCCGTCCAGGATCCTGCAGCCAGGGCACACCCCCGTGACACCAACCGCGTCCTTGGTGGCAGCGATAATGCCCGCCACGTGGGTGCCGTGGCCGTATTTGTCTTCTCCGGTTGCCGCGGTACTGAAGTTTTTACGCGCATCCACCTTGACTGCAATGTCCGGGTTGTCACTGGCCACGCCCGTATCGAGCACAGCCACCGTGATGCCGGCACCGATCGTTTCGCCCCCGCCCCACGCTTCGACCGCGTCCACGTCGGCGTCGGGTTTCCCCGCGGCTACGAATGTGGTTTCACGCGTATTCCAAAAGCCCTGGCCCGTGTTCTGCAAAGCGTACTGGCGGGGGACGTAGTCGACGTTGGAGTTATCAGTGGCAACAGTGGCCAGCTGGTCGGCCTCGGCATACTCGACGGCCCGGTTCCGGCTGAGTGCTGCGATGAGCTGCAGTTCCTTGCCGGCCGGTACCTTGATGAGGCGGGCCCCGGTGCTGCCAACCCCGGGACCGCCGCTGAGGCCGTGCTGGTGCAGGACGCCGGCCGCCGCAGCGTTGTCCCTGAATTTAACGAGGATCTGCCCCGTGACGTGCGTCGGCTGGCCGGCTGCGTTGCCCGGGACCGCGAAGGTGAGAGCGCCAAACCCCATCATGAGCGCCGCGAATCCCGCGACAACAGTCTTTTTCATGTGCCTATCTTGCGGCAAGCATTGCTGGCTGGATAGATACCGGCCAATAAGTCTCCGGACAGCCCAGGCGTCCTACCCGGCGGAGGCGAGTGCCGCCGTCGTGCGTTCAGCACCTGCGCCGAAAGGGAAGGCGAGCAGCGTCTCCACCAGGTGCGGCGCGAAGTCCTCCTCCAGCGAGAGGACCACACGGCACCGCGCGTCCGTCACCGGCGGGTAGCCCGCGTACAGCCCGCGCAGGTCGCAGACGGTCTGCCCGCGGGACGGCCCGTCGGAGGTGTCGACGGCGGCCCGCACCACGGGTGCCAGGGCAGGCTTGACAGCCCCGACGGCGAGCGCCGCCGCCAGAGGATCGTGCATCGCGGAGCAGGGCCGGCCGTAGATGCCCTCGTAGAACCGGAAGTAGTAGCCCAGCATCTCCCCCAGCGCCCGCGGCACCGGAGCGGAGGACGCCAGCAGCGCCTGCCGGTGCGGCTCCTCCAGCACCGAGGCCATGGTCACGTCCAGCGGCACCAGGGTCACGTCCCAGTCCACGGCCAGCACCAAAGCCGCGGCCTCGGGGTCGTGCCAGATGTTCGCCTCGGCCACGGGCGTGATGTTCCCCGGCGCCAGCGCGGCCCCGCCCATCACCGTCACGGACTCCACCAGGGACGGCAGCGCAGGTTCCAGCCGCAGCGCCTCGGCGATGTTGGTCAGCGGGCCGATCGCCAGCACGCGCAGCGTGCCCGGATGGGAACGCGCCAGCCGGACCAGCATCTCCGCCGCGGACTCCGCGGCCAGCGGGGCACCGGAAGGCGCCAGGGAAACCTCCCCGATCCCGTTCTCCCCGTGCACCCACGGCGCACCTCCGGCGAACGAGCCAACCAGCGGATCATGGGCGCCCAGAGCCACGGGGATGTGCGCGGCGCCGGCGAGCGCCAGCAGGTCAAGGGTGTTGCGGGCGCCGGCGGCGGCACTGACGTTGCCGCTGACGGACCCGATGCCCACAACCTCGGCCGCGGGGGCGGCGAGGAGGTAGGCCAGGGCGAGGGCGTCGTCGATGCCGGTGTCGCAGTCCAGGTAAATAGGGGCAGTCACAATAGATTCCTTCGAATGGGATAAGGGGTCAGACGGTCTCGCCCTTGGGGGCGGCGACGAAGAGGCTGGTGATGAACGCGGCGGCGGTGATGCCCACCGAGATCCAGAGGGCAGTGGCGTACCCGGCGGCCGTGGCCTGGGCGGCGAACGGCGCCACGAGGACGACGCCGAGGCTCGCCCCGATGCCGAACGAGGCGCCGTTGATGCCGGGCAGCGCAGCCGGGGCCTCCTTGGGTGAGAGCAGCACCGAGAGCCCGTTGATGGCGGTGAGGAAGAAGCCGTTGTAGAAGATGCCCAGGGCCGCGACGGCGACCAGCACAGCCACCTGGCTGTCCGAAAACGCGGCGGCAGCGACGGCGCAGGCGAGGCTCAGCCCCGTGCCAAACCGGAGGGTCCGGATCCAGCCGCGGCGGTCGGCCAGCCAGCCGGCCAGCGGCGCGGCGAACACGCCGATCAGCGCGGCCGGGGTGAGGAACAGCAAAGCCGAAATGGAGGCACTGAGCCCGAAGCCGCCGTCGGGATCCTGGCTCAGCAGCACCACGGTGAAGTTGATGATGGCGAAGATGCCGGCCAGGGTGAGGACGGTGGTGGCGATGACCGGCCACACCTGGCGGGAGCGCAGGTGGTGGACGGCGATCAGCGGGTGGCTGCGGCGCTTCTCGATCATCCAGAAGGCGGCGAAGGACGCCACGGTGCCTGCCAGCAGGGCCAGCGTGCCCGGCGCGGTCCAGCCCGCGGCGGATCCGCCGGAGACGAAGTAGGTGGTGAACACCAGGAACAGCGAGAGGGACCCGGCGCCCCACCAGTCCATGGCGCCGCGCACGCCCTGCGGCCGGCCGGCCGGGACAATCCGGATGATGCAGCCGGCGGCGACGGCGGTGAGGACCAGGACGACGACGAAAATGGACCGGAAGCCGAGGGTCTCGGCCATGAGCCCGCCCACGTAGCCGTCCACGCCTCCCACTCCCCCATTGATGGCGGCGATGATGCCCACGGAGGTGCCGAAGAGTTTCGCATGCAGGTTTTCGCTGAGCACGATGTAGGCGAGGGCGAAGACCGCGCTGGAGACGCCCTGCAGGAACCGGCCGGTGACCAGCAGCGGCAGCGTGGGGGCGGTGATGCAAAGGACGGTGCCGGCGCCCATGATCCCCAGTACCAGGAGCAGGGCGGCGCGGCGGCCGATGAAGTCGCTCCAGCGGCCGATGACGGGCCCGGCGATGGCGCCGGCCAGGAAGAACATGGACTGGACGGGGGCGGCGCTGTCCGCGCCCTGGCCGAACTCGGCGGCGATCTGCGGCAGCGCCGGGGTGACCATGCTGGCGTTGAGCTGGAAGGACAGCACGCCCAGCAGCAGGGTGGAGATCAGCAGGGCGGCGCGGCGGCCGGCGGCTTTCGGCGGGTCCGCGGGAGGTACGACGGCGGCGCCGACTTGGGCGGGAGGCGCGGCTGCCGCGGGGGTTGGGGTGTTCACATCAAACTCCTTTGTTCGAGCAGAAGGGATCGTCTTTCATGGCGATTCGAGTTGTTATACAACCATGTATGACTCACAAGTACAACCATGCGCTACACTTTTTCGAAACCCCCCGCCGCTTCCGGCCCTCCCTCTGAGAGAGTTTTCCCATGAACACAACACGACCTGCCGTCACCGTGGTCGGCAGCATCAACCTGGACCTGATCGCCACCGCCGAACGGCTTCCCACCGCGGGCGAGACCATCGGCGGCGCCGTGCTCTCCGAGCAGCCCGGCGGCAAGGGCGCCAACCAGGCCGCGGCAGCGGCGCGGCTAGGCGGCAGCGCGCGCATGGTGGGCGCCGTGGGCAGTGACGCCCAGGGGCAGCGGATGCTGGACGCCCTGGCGGGTGCCGGCGTCGACACCGCGGACGTGTCGGTCCTTCCGGGGGCCACGGGGACGGCACTGATTGTGGTGGACCGCGACGGCGAGAACCAGATCGTGGTGTGCCCGGGCGCCAACTCGCACCTGTCGCTGGACGGGGTGGAGTTCGGCCCGGAGGAGACGGTGCTGTGCCAGCTGGAGGTGGGCCTGCCGGTGGTGCTGGAGGCCGCCCGGAAGACGCCCGGGTATTTTGTGCTGAACGCCGCTCCGGCCATGGACCTGCCGGCGGAACTTCTGGAGCGCTGCGACCTTGTGATCGTCAACGAGAGCGAATACACCCTGATCCCCGCCCTCGCCTCTGCCAAGCTGGTGGCGGTGACCTACGGCGGGGACGGCTCGGCGATGTTCCAGCACGGCCGGAAGGTGGCCGAGGCTCCTTCCGTTGCGGTCACGGTGGCGAACACCGTGGGTGCAGGCGATGCGTTCTGCGCCGCCCTGGTCCTGGCGCTGCGCCAGGGGCTGGACCATGCGCGGGCGCTGGCGGTGGCGAACGCGGTGGGCGGCGACGCCGTGGGCGATCCGTCGTCCCAGCCGGATTTGGCACGGCTGGGCCACTACGTGGAGCGGACTGCCGCAACCGGCGGCACGCGGTGAGCGTCGCACTCCGGCGGGCGGCGCCGTCGGACTTTCCGGAGGTCCGGCGGATCACGCGCGATGCCTACCTCCGGGCCGGGCATTTCGCCGCCGACCACCCGTACATGGGTGTGCTGGAGGATGTGGAGCACCGCGCCCAGCATGCGCAGGTTTGGATGGCGGAGGCTGCGGGCCGGGTGGTGGCGGCGGTGACGCTGACGTTCGCCGGCCAGCCGTACAGCGAAATCGCCGCCGACGGGGAGTTGGAGTTCCGGATGCTGGCGGTGGACCCGGCGTGCCAGGGCGGCGGCGTGGGCCGCGCCGTGGTCCGCGGGATCGTGGAGCACGCCCGGCAGTTGCCCGGCATCGGGGCGATCAGCATCACGAGCGCCACGTTTATGGAACGCGCGCACGCTCTCTACGAGTCGCTGGGCTTCCGGCGGGCGCCCGAGCGGGACTGGTACGTGCCGGGCGAGGACGTGCTGCTGTGGGTGTTCACGCTTCAGCTCGGGGAGGCCACGGTCCCTCTTCGGGAGATCCAGCCCTCCCGTTAACTGAGGTCGGGACCGCGGTGGGCAATGGTTCCTGAGACCCGTCGGGATTCACTTGCGCGTTTCGCGCATAAACAGTTGCGCTAAACACGCATCTAACTCTATGATCCTTATCATGGTCGAAGCCGGGTGGCTCTCGATCCCCCTCTCCCCCCGACAACAATGAGGTTGCAACATGCATGTCCCGATCAAGGCCACCATGGAAAAAGTTCCTGGCGGCATGATGCTGATCCCCCTTCTCATCGGCGCCGTCCTGGCCACCTTCGCGCCGGACTCCGCCAAGTTTTTCGGTTCGTTCACGGGGGCCCTCTTCACCGGCGGCACCACCATCCTGGCCGTGTTCTATGTCTGCATGGGTGCAAGCATCGACATCAAGGCCACCCCGTACATCCTGAAAAAGGGCGGTGTCCTTTTCGGCGCCAAGGTCCTGTTCGCGGTCATCATCGGCGTCATTGCCGGCAGGTTCATGAGCGAACTTCCCATTGAGGGCGGGCTGCTTGCAGGCTTGTCCGTCCTCGCCATCCTGGCAGCCCTCAATGACACCAACGGCGGCCTGTACATGGCGCTCATGGGCCAGTACGGCAAGCCGAAGGACGTTGCCGCCTACTCCGTCATGACGCTCGAATCCGGTCCCTTCCTGACCATGCTGACGCTGGGCGTCGCAGGCCTGTCCGCCTTCCCGTGGCAGGCCCTGGTGGGCGCCATCATCCCCCTGCTCCTTGGCGTCCTGCTGGGCACCCTTGACCCGGCCATGCGGAAGTTCCTGTCCTCCGCAGCCCCCGTTCTTATTCCGTTCTTCGCCCTGGCCCTTGGCTTCGGCCTGAACCTCGAAAAGGTACTCAGTGCCGGCCTGCTGGGCATCGCGCTTGGCTTGTTCGTGCTGATCGCCGGCGGCGCTGTGCTCTTCTTCGCCGACAAGCTGAGCGGAGGCACCGGCCTTGCCGGTCTCGCCGCTGCCACCACCGCAGGCAACGCCGCAACTGTCCCCATGCTGGTGGCTGCGGCCAACCCTGCCTACCTTCCCGCCGCCGGACCCGCCACCGTCCTGGTTGCCGCTTCCGTCGTCGTGACCGCCATCGGCTGCCCCCTCATCGTTGCCTGGTACGCCAAGCGCCTTAAAGCCAAGGAAGCCGCAGCAGCACCTGAGGTTGCACACGCAGTATGAACACCACCACGAGCTGGGCAATCATCGCCGACGACCTGACGGGCGCGGCAGATGCTGCCGCGGCCTACGGTCCCACGCACACCAGCTCGGTAATGCTCGACGTCGGCAGCACCTGGCCGGAGGCGGAGATCCTTTCGATCAACACAGAGAGCCGCTACCTGGCGGCGGAGGAGGCGGCCGCGGCCGTCACCTCCGCCGCCGGGCGTGCCTTGGAGCAGGACCGGCGGGTCTTCAAGAAGATCGACTCGCTGCTTCGGGGCAATGTGGGCGCGGAGGTCGCGGCAGCACTGGCAACGGCTACCCAGGGCCGCGGCAGGGGCCTCGCCATTGTGGCTCCCGCCTTCCCGGCCACGGGCAGGACAACGCTGCGCGGCATTGTCCACGTGGGTGGCAGGCAGAACATCGAAGGCCGCTTCGGCGGCGACGTCGGCGGCGCACTTGCCGCGGGCGGCCTCACCGTAGAGGTGCTGGCCGGGGAAGTCGGACGCACGCCGGAGGAACTGGCGGCGCACCTGCGCGGCGTGCAGGAACGCGGGATTGACGCCGTCGTACTGGACGCCTCCTCGGACCAGGACCTGCAAGCCATCGCGGCCGCCGCGGACCTGCTGGACTTCCCCGCGCTCCTGGTGGGCTCCGGCGGGCTGGCCGCGCACATCGCTTCACGCGACGAAGGAACTGCGCGGAATGCGCAGCTGCGGCACGTCAGCAGGACCCTGACGGTGATCGGCAGCTACTCCAGCCTTGCCCGGCAGCAAACCGAGGCACTGGTGGCCGCAGGCGCCGAGCACATCACGCTGGACCACACCGCCCTGGAGGGGCCAGCGGTTGCACGGCTCGTCGCAGAGGCAATGACCCGGAACGACGTGGTGCTGACGCCGGACCCGATGGGGACGGTGGACAAGGCGCAGGCGCTTGTGGTGGCGGAGGCCCTGGCCCGCGCCACGGCAGGGGGCATCGGGCACTGCGATGCCCTCGTCATGACGGGCGGCGAAACGGCCACGGCGGTTCTGAAGGCCCTCGGCACGGGAAGCTTCACCGTCCTCGGGGAGATCGAGCCCGGCGTCGTGATGAGCCTGCTGCCCGAGCCCCTCCCCCTGCTGGTCACCAAGGCCGGCGCGTTCGGAGACGCCGGTACGCTGGCCCGAACCATCCAATTTCTCACCGGCACTACAACTGAAATGAGTATCAAATAATGGGACGCCCGATTGTCGCCATCACCATGGGCGATGCGGCCGGCATTGGTCCGGAGATCATCGTCAAGGCCCTGGCCGACGCGGAACTCCGGTCAAAGGCCCGCATGCTGGTCATCGGCGACCTCCGCCGGCTGCAGCTCGCCGCGGACATCGTCGCCAGCCCGCTGACACTGCGCAAGGTCTCCGACCCGTCGGAGGCGTTGTTCGCCGAAGGCACTATCGACGTGCTCGACATCGACTGCATTCCGGAGGACCTCGCATGGGGTGAGCTCTCCGCCGCAGCCGGCCACGGTTCGTTCCTCTTCATCGAAAAGGCCGTCGCCCTGGCCATGGACCGCCAGGTGGATGCCATCTGCACCGGGCCGCTGAACAAAGCAGCCCTCCACGCCGCCGGCCACAAGTACCCCGGCCACACCGAGCTCCTCGCCGAACTGACCGGCACCGAGGAAGTTTCCATGATGCTGACCGCCCCCAAGATGCGCGTCATCCACGTCACCACGCACATCGGCCTGATCGATGCGATTGCCAAGATCAACGGCGACCTGGTCTACCGGACCATCAAGCGCGGCTACGAACTGCTGCAGGCCTCCGGCATCGAAAACCCGCGGATCGCGGTGTGCGCCATCAACCCGCATGCCGGCGAAAACGGCCTGTTCGGCTACGGCGAAGAGGCGGAGAAGATCCAGCCGGGCATCGAGAAGGCGCAGGCGGAAGGAATCGACGCCTTCGGCCCGCTCCCGGCCGACACCCTGTTCTTCCTGGCCGGCCGCGGCGACTTCGACCTGGTGGTGGCCCAGTACCACGACCAGGGCCACGGCCCGGTAAAGGTCCTTGGCCTGGAGAACGGCGTGAACATCACCGTGGGCCTGCCCGTGGTGCGCACGTCCGTTGACCACGGCACGGCCTTCGACATCGCGGGCAAGAACATCGCGGACCACGAGTCCCTGCTTGAAGCATTGCGGCAGGCAGTGGACCTTGCGCCGGCTCGCGAGGAAGCTCTCTAAGAACCCGCGAGAGACAATCGGCCGGTCAGCGTAGAATTGCTGACCGGCCGTTTCGGTGCTTGAGACAGCCAAACCCCTGGGCCCGTCCAATGGCTGGGACTGTTGAACCCACGGGCCGGAACTAGCATGGGTACCACTGCCACGGGAAGGAGACCGGGAATGCTGAGCGCAAACGCGCGGCGCGAGGAGATCTACCACCTTGCCCTGACCACCGGCCTGGCGTCCGTGGAGGAACTCTCCGCCCGCTTCGAGGTGACGGCCTCCACCATCCGCCGGGACCTGGCGCTGCTGAACGGGCAGGGCCGGCTGGCCCGCACCTACGGCGGGGCCATGGCCCTGGGCGCGCACCCGGAGGCGTCGCTGCGGCAGCGCACCGGCGAGGCGTTCGAGCAGAAGCACGCGATCGCCCGGTGGGCGGCGGCCGTGATCCGGCCCGGTGAGAACATCCTGCTCGACGCCGGCTCCACCGTGGGTGCCCTGGCCCACGAGCTGCGCGGGTTCGAGAAGCTGTCCGTGACCACTCCGGGCATCAACACCCTGCAGGAGCTGGCCGAGTCCGAGGGCATCGAGGTGGACTGCCTGGGCGGCCGGCTCCGCAGCGTTTCGCAAAGTTTTGTGGGGCCCCTGGCCGAGGCGTCGCTGGAGCGGATGAGCTTTGACCGGGTGTTCCTGGGCGCCGACGCCGTCACCGCCGAGGACGGCATCTGCGAAGCCGACCACGCCCAGACCCGGCTCAAGGAGCTCATGGCCAGGCGCGGCCGCGAAGTCTACGTCCTGGCGGACTCTTCAAAGCTCGGGCTGCGGCCGTTCCATGCGTGGGCGCGGCTTGCGCTGCCGTGGACGCTGGTGACGGACGACGGCGCCGACCCCGGGCAGGTGCAGAAGTTCCGGGAGGCAGGGGTGCAGGTTGAGGTGGCTGAGGTCCGGGTCGACGGCCCAACTAAGTAGCGCTAAGTGTCGTTATCAGGGGTCATAACGACACTTAGCGCTACTTAGTTGGGTGGAACCGATTACTGCGGGGCGGCCTGGCTGCTGTCATACCCCAGCGCACGGCTGGCTTCCATTCCCGCCCGGGCAACCACCGGCCCCAGCCGCTCGACGTCGGCAGGCCCGATCCGCTGGGTCGGGAATCCCAGGCCGATGGCGCAGGCGAGCCGCCCGGCGTGGTCGAAGACGGGCGCGCTGATGGAGCCCACGTCCTCGTTCCGTTCCCCGAACGCCGCATAGAACCCCTGCTCCTTCGCCACCGCTGCCTGCTGCCGCAGCAGCTCCAGGGAAGCCGGCGTGTCGGGGGTAAAGCGGTCCAGGCCATGCTCGTCCAGGGCGCCCCAGGCTTCGGGGTCGAACGCCAGGAAAATCTTCCCCGGAGCTCCGGCATGCAGCGGCATCACCATGCCCACCATGAACGGGCGCATCACCACGTGCCGGGTCTCGGCCACGGCAACGATTGTCCGGAACGCGCCGTCGCGGACGTACAGGCACGCCGTTTCGCCGGTCTCATCGCGCAGCTGCTGCAGGACCGGCTTCACCAGCCGGACCACGTCCAGCCCGAACGTCCCGGGGGTAGCCCAGCGGACCAGCCCGATGCCGATCCGGTAACGGTCGCCCTCGCGGTCCAGGAAGCCCTCCCGCAGCATGTTCTGCACCAGGCGCTGGCAGGTGCTGGACGGCAATCCGGTCTTCCGGATGATCTGCTGCAGCGTGGGCTCCGGCTCCTGCACCGAAAAACAATCCAGGATCTCCGCCACCTTGTGCAGGACCAGCAGGGGTGAAGCCCCGGCACCCGCTTCCGTTGCCACTGTCTTCAAATTTCCCTTCAGTACTTTTCCTCGAACAGCCTCCAGCTTAGTGAGCAGGAAGCAGGACCTGGGATGTGACCCGTTTGACATTAGACGCGAGCAACCCACATCATGGGATCAGAACCCACTCTATGGGTTGCACGCAAGATCCCCATCACAACGACGTGGAGAAACCATGAGCACCCCCGACATCACCTGCGAAACCGCTCCCGAGCCCAAGCGCCCCGGGACCAGCCGGGTGGGACTGATCGTCCCCAGCTCCAACACCACCATGGAGACCGAACTGCCTGAACTGTTCCGGCGCCAGGCCGAAGCGACCGGCCACGAGTACACGTTCCACTCGGCCCGCGCCGGCATGAAGAAGGTCACCCGGGAAGAGCTGCTGGCCATGGTGGGCAAGGCAGCCGGCTGCGCCGAAGCAGTCTCCGACGCGGACGTGGACGTCATCGCCTACGCCTGCCTCGTTGCCGTCATGGCCCAGGGCCCCGAAGCCCACGAGGGCTCGGAGAAAGTCATCGCAGAAGCCGCCGCCGGCAACGGGCACCCAGCCCCGGTCACCAGCAGCGCCGGCGCCCTGGTGCGCACCCTGCAGGAAATCGGTGCCGGCAAGGTGGCCATGATTACCCCCTACATGAAGCCGCTCACCAAGATGGTGGTGGACTACATCGAAGGCTCCGGCATCACGGTGCTGGACGCCATCAGCCTCGAGGTGGCGGACAACCTTGAGGTCGGCTGCCTTGACCCGCAGAACCTGCCCGCGCTTGCCCGCAGCCTGCAGCGCGAAGGCGCGGACGCCGTCGTACTCTCCGCCTGTGTCCAGATGCCGTCGCTGGCTGCGGTCCAGGCCGTGGAGGACGAGCTCGGACTGCCGGTCATCACGGCGGCCACGGCCACCACGTACGAGATCCTCAAGGCTCTCGGCCACCGGCCCGCCATCACCGGAGCCGGCAGCCTGCTGTCCGGCGCCGGCGTCCTCACCCCGGCGAACTCCTAGGCGGCCGGCACCATGTCTCTTTCAATCATCGCGTTCCTGGTCCTGGTGGCGGCCTTCGCCATCGGTTCCTTCACCAAGATCAATGCCGGCCTGCTGGCCACCGTTGCCGCGTTCGGCGTCGGCACCCTCCTTGCAGGCATGTCCATCAAGGACGTCATCGGCCAGTTCCCCGCCGGGCTCTTCTTCATCCTGGTAGGCGCCACCCTGCTCTTCGCCATTGTTCGGATCAACGGCACCATCGACCTGCTGGCCTACTGGGCTGAACGGCTCGCCGGCGACCGGAAGATCCTGGTCCCCATCCTGATGTTCCTGCTGACGGCCGCCCTGGCTTCAGCCGGCGCGTTCACCCCTGCCGCCATCGCCATCGTGGCCCCGGTGGGCCTGGCGCTGGGCATGCGGTTCGGCATCAGCACCCTGGCCATGGGACTGGTCATCGTCCAGGGCGCCAATGCCGGCGCCTTCTCCCCGGTCAACCCCTTCGGCGTGCTGGCCAACAAGATGCTGGACGGCGCCGGAGCCTCAGACGGTTCCTTCAAGCTCTACGCCTACTGCTTCGTCTTCAATGCCATCCTGGCCGCCATCGCCTACGTCCTGGTCCAGGCCATCATGAAGCGCCGCATGGCCAAGGCGGAGGCGCGCCTCCAGGCCGGTGAGACCGGCGGTGCAAAGCACGACGGCGGCGCTGCCGCTCCCGCTGTCAGCAGCGCTTCAGCTCCCTCCGGGTCCGGAACGGCTGTTCTCACCGCCCCGGCGCAGACCGTGGTGGCCGCCGGAACCAAGACCCGCCCCGAGAAGGTGGCCGCAACCCCCATGCGGATCCTTACTTTGGTGGGGATCGCCTCGCTGCTGGTGCTCACCACTGTCCTGGGCATCGACGTCGGCGTCGCTTCGCTGGTCATAGCCGCAGTGCTGATCGTCCTGGACTCGAACGTGCAGAAGCCGGCAGTGGAGAGCATGCCGTGGTCTGCGATCATCCTGGTGACCGGCATTGTCACGTACGTGGGCATGCTCGAAAAGATGGGTGCGCTGAAGGAACTGCAGGAAGGCATCGCCGGCCTGGGCAACAGCTCCCTTGCCGCCCTGATCACCAGCTATGTGGTGGCCATCGTCTCGGCCTTCGCCTCCACCACCGGCACCCTCGGCGTCATTAGCCCGGTGGTCGCACCCATCGCCATGGATCCATTGCTGACGCCCATCGGGGTAGTGACGGCCATTGCCATCAGCTCCTCGGTGGTCGACGTGAGCCCGATGTCCACCAGCGGCGCCCTGCTGATGGCGAGCGCCCAGCCCAAGGACGAGCGGATGTTCTTCCGGGCGCTGCTGCTCTGGGCCATCGCAATGATCGGCGTAGTGCCGCTCCTCGTGTGGTTCGTGTTCGTCCAGTTGGGCCTCGGCTGATCACCGTCCATCTGAAAGGGAAGGGATGTCCTGCGTGGCAGGGCATCCCTTCCCCTTCTTTACGCGGCCTCGCTTCGTTTGACGCGGCCTGGCTTCCGCCGGTCTCAGTCCTTCGGGCGGAAAGGCCCCGGCCAGTCCTTGAGCCGGATCCGTTTGAGTTCCTGGACGGCGCTCTGCGTGCCCCACTCGTCCAGCCCCAGCCGGGACAGCGGCTCCAGCAGGTCAATCCGAGGGTGGCTTCCCTCCAGCACCTCGTCACTCACCGCTGCGTGCGTCACTTCGCCGAAAACCAGCGTGGAGTCCCCCATCGGCAGGACGGAATGGAGGCGGCATTCGAGCACCGCCAGCGATTCCTTGACCCGCGGCGCAGCCACGGTGAGGCTCGGCTCCCGGGTGAGGCCGGCGGCGTCAAACTCACTGACATCGGGCGGAAAATTGGTGCCGGTGGCGTTGACCTCCTCCAGCAGCGCTGCCGGGGCGAGGTTCACCACGAATTCTTTGGACTCGGTGATGTTGCGGAGCGAATCCTTCTCCCCCACCGAGGTGAACTGCACGATGGGCGGATTCGTGGACGCCACGGTGAAGAACGAGTGCGGGGCCAGGTTGTCAACGCCCTCCGGCGAGACGCTCGATACCCAGGCGATGGGCCGGGGCACCACCACCGCGGTGAGCAGCCGGTAGAAATCACCGGCGGACATGGTTGCGGGATCGAAATCAGTGCGCATACTGCCAGACTAGCGGTCAGGGAAGCTTGGGAAGGAGAGAGGATATGACGTTCCAGCCATACCGTTCACCGTCAACCGGGTGCGGGGTGCGCGCCGTCCTCTTCGACACCTTCGGCACGGTGGTGGACTGGCGCACCGGCGTCGCCCGGCAAGCGGCCGAGTTCGCCGCGGCACATGGACAGGATCTCGACGCCGAGGCGTTCGCCGATGACTGGCGCGCCCTCTACCAGCCGGCAATGGAGGCGATCCGCACCGGATCCCGCGAATTCGCCACCCTGGACACACTCCACCGCGAAAACCTGGACCAGGTGCTCCGCCATCACGGCTTCGATCCGGACCGGCTGGACGCAGGAACCCTAGAGGAGTTGAACACGTCCTGGCACCGTCTGCCCCCATGGCCGGACAGTGTGGAAGGCCTGGCCGCCGTCCGCCGCAGCTACATCGTGGGTCCCCTCTCCAATGGCAACACCTCGCTGCTACTGGACATGGCCAGAAACGCCGGCCTTCCATGGGACGTGATCATCGGCTCGGACATTACGCGCACCTACAAGCCGCTGCCCGCGGCCTACCTTCGGACTGCGGAGTTCCTGGACCTCAGACCGGGTGCCGTGATGCTCGTGGCCGCCCACAACAACGACCTGCGTGCTGCCCGGGAGGCCGGTTTGGCCACTGCGTTCATCGCCCGCCCCACCGAATACGGCCCCGGCCAGGTTGCTGATCTGACGCCGGAGAGCGACTGGGACCTCTCGGCGTCGAGCATTCCGGAGCTGGCGGACCGGCTCGGAGCCTGAACCGGCTCAAACTGCTGAAGGGTTGCCGGTCCAGCTCCGGGCCGGATCAGGCATCAAGCCGCTTGCGCAGGAGGCAGAACTCGTTGCCCTCAGGGTCGGCCAGGACGTGCCATGGCTCGTCGCCTGTCTGCCCGACCTCGGCCGGGCGGGCCCCGAGGGCAAGCAGGCGTTCCAGCTCGGCGTCCTGGTCCCGGTCCACGGGGTTGACGTCGATGTGCAGGGGGAGGCGACCGGTCCGCGGATTGTTGCTCGGGCTCAGGATGATGGTGGGCTGCAGGCCGCCGAACCCGGTGTCCGGCGGGCCGATCTCGATGGCACCGTCCTCCCGGCCGAGCTCGACATAGCCGAGGACATCGTTCCAGAACCCTGCCAGGAGTTCCGGATTGGCGCAGTTGAGGACCAGTTCGCTGATACGGGAGACCATGACCCCCAGTGTACGGAGGTCCCGGCCGCTGCGGGTGTTCACGCTCCAACTCGTGGAGGCTGGCGTCCTCTCTTAGGCAGGTGATTTGGCCCTCCCCTTAACGGCGGCCACGTCCGTAAAATGGACCATGGTGGTAATTTTCTCCGCGATCGGGCTGCTGTTGTGGATTGCCGTCCTGTTCGCCGCGATGGTCCTGTGCGGCATCATCTGGACCGGCTGCAAGCTGATTCTCTGGGCGATGGACCTGAAGCCCCTGCTCGCCGGGCCCGGAACCCGGCCAAAAGCGCTGGCCAGGCCAGCCGTGGGCAGCACACGGATGGTGGCGCGCGCACCCTCCCCGCCGAAGGTCCCCCGCGTCCAGGACCGGCCGCCGGCACAAGCGCAGCCCGCCTCCGGGATCTGGCCAAAATGGAGCCCGTCGCACAGGCTCTACAAGGCCCGCGAGCTGTCCCTGTGGCAGGAGCAGTTCGACGCCCTGGACTCCCGCAGCTAGGGGTCCGGTTTTCAGCCAGCCGGTTTCCCGGCGGACCCTCCGGCGCGGCCTCTGCGCCGGAGGACGAGCCGTGCAGTGACGGCTGCAATGAGGCCGGCGAGGGTCACCAGCTGCACTTCGTCAAAGGACAGCCCGTCTATGTTGGGCTGCAGCTCCTCCTCGGTGGCCCAGCCGAACCAGACTTCGCTGACCAGGATCCCCGCCACGAAATAGGCCAGGGCTGAATAGAGCCAGAGCCAGCGGGCCACGTGCCAGCCCACGATCAGCTGCGCCACCAGGCCAAAGGCCAGCCCCATGGCCGCCAGCAGGCCAGTCCGGCTATTCCCAAGTCCCAGCTGCTCATGCCAGCCACCTCCCTGCGTCCTCTCCTGCCACTAGCCTCCCCGGCCGCGGTCAGGGCAGGGAAGGGGCGAAGGTCACCGGTGCGGCCGGATGGGACTCTGGGCAGCACCACTGCCGCGGCGCGCGGAGCGAAGATGCTCGACGCCGACTCCCGCCGCCGGTGCCCTGGCCCCCCGAACTGCGCGGTATGAGGAGCTGCGGGTGCCCACTAGGGGCAGGGCATCAACGGAGCGGCCTTCAGTCAGTGGTCCGTGTTCTTGCGCCAAAGCTGGGAAGAAATTGCGCAGGCGTTGAGGCAGCAGGACAAGGATTGCTTCCATGGCCCTGCTTTTCCCACGCTCAGCTGGCGCATGTCCCATGCTGACCAACGGCATATTGCCTCAGCAATTTCATTCGGACTCCGCTGCTCGCAGCTAAGCCGGTTCGTGGCGATGATCAGGTCCCGCACCATAAGAATGACGAATGTTTCGCAATTATTAGAATTACGGGGGGCACAAATGAATATACGCATCGGACGCAATGGAGTGCGAAAGCCGATCACCAATGAAGCTGACCATGTGGTCCGGACGTCGCCGCGTCCGTTGATTTCCCGACGTCGAGTGGCTGGTGCGGCTGTAGTTGCAGCCGTGGTGATATCCACGACGGCATGCGGTCAGTCGGCTGCGTCGTCCAAGGCTGCCCTGACAAGCGAGACCGCGTCCTCCACTGCAACGCCAACACCTACTCCAACAGCGCCGGCGTCATCCGCCTGCATCACCGAAAACGCGACCGAAAAGTACGCGCCCAAAGTCTTCATCTGCACGAAGACCGACGCCGGGAATCTGCTGTGGATGGAGCAGTCGGAATCGAAGCGGGTAACGGACGCGCGGGCGGCAGCGGCCGCCAACGCCGCCGCCGAGAAGGCGGCGGCAGAAAAGGCAGCACAAGAAGAAGCCGCAGCAAAGGCAGCAGCGGAGCAGGCCGCCGCGGAGCAGGCCCGACAGGAAGCTGCTGCCGCAGAAGCGGCCCGCCAGCAGCAAGCCGCGGCTGCAGCAGCGGCCGCCGCGGCGGCCGCAAAAGCCCAGGCGCCTGTGCAGCCCGCCGTCCCCGCAGCCCCTACCGGATGCGATCCAAACTATGCAGGCGCGTGTGTTCCGATTGCGTCCGACGTCGATTGCGCCGGAGGGAGCGGTAACGGCCCGGCGTACGTGAGGGGACCCGTCACCGTTGTAGGGTCCGACATCTATGGACTCGACAACGACCGTGACGGCGTGGGCTGCGAAAGGTAAGCACCCGACCCGTCAGGCAGGTCTGCCTCCTAGGACCAAGGTCCACCAGGAGGCAGACCTGTCGAGCACCCGAAACGACAATTCTTGACTGCAACGCACCGGCGGGGCGTTCAAGCACCCCTACTCGGCGATGTCCTCGGCCCACAGGCCGGGGTTCTTGGCCTGGAAGGCTCGCATCATGTCCACGCAGCGCTGATCATCCAGGACCACCACCTCCACCCCGCGTGACCGCAGGAGCTCCAGCTCGCCGTCGAACGTGCGTGCCTCCCCCACCACCACGCGGGGGATCTTGAACTGGATGATGGTCCCGGCGCACATGGCACACGGGGCGAGGGTGGTGTAGAGCGTGGTGTCCCGGTAGCTCCGCTGCCGGCCGGCGGCGCGGAGCGCGGACATTTCCCCGTGCGCGATCGGATCCGCCTTTTGGACGCGTTCGTTGTGCCCGCTGGCAATCACCACGCCGTCCCGGGCGAGCGCCGCCCCGATGGGGATGCCGCCCTCGGCCAGGCCCTTTTGGGCGGCCTGGTAGGCGGCTTCGAAGGCGGGAAGGCCGGCGCTGTCCGGTTCCGGCGCGGCGGACTGATGCTGCTCGTGGGTCATGGCGCCATTGTTGCACCCCTGGCCGCCACGCGGTGCGATCCTGCCGGCGGCCTCGGTCCCTGCGTCCGGCTGCCTGCAGGCCTACTTCGGCACGGTGATTCCCAGCCGGGCCATGCGCCGGTAGATCGTGGCGCGGCTGATCCCCAGTTCCGCCGCGGCAGCGGCAACCGTTATCCCGGGCCGGGAGAGGCACCTGGCAATCTCGTCCCGCTCAACAGCCTCGATCCGCGTCAGCCGGGGACCGGAGCGGCCCAGCAGCGCAGCTGGCAGGTGCCGGACATCGATGGTTTCCGTGCGCAGGGCCGCGTCCTGGACCATCCCGAAGAGTTCGTCGATGTTGCCCGGCCACCCATACGCGGTCAGCGCACGTTCGGCGGCAGGCGTGAAATCCACCTCCCGCATTCGGGCCTGGCGTGCGGCGTATCGGGCCAGGGGCATCACGTCGGGTCCGCGGTCCCGCAGGGCCGGGACCGGCACCACTGTCTCCACCAGCGCAGCCAGGGGCGCCGGGATGGCGGTGAGCTCCTCCGCGGTCACGGCCCAGCTGACGGCGGACGGATGGTCTGCGGATCCCCGGACACGCGAGCTGACCGCACGGGCGCTGAGCTCCTGCGCGGCCCAGGCCGGGAGGAGGTCGATGTTTTCCACGATCACCGCGGTGTGGGGCTTGGACAGCTCCGGCGTCCAGAGCGACAGCCAGGCTTCAACATCCAGGGGTGCCGGGACCGCAGCGCAGAGGATGCGGCTACCGGGGTGCGCCTGGCGGATGGCCTGGCCCAGGAGGGTGGAGCGGCCGGTCCCCGGTTCTCCGACGGCGGCCGCCACCTTGCCGGAAACCAGCGCCGCTGCCGCGCTGTCCAAGGCCTCGGTCCACGGCAGGGACATGGCCCGCAGCGTGCCGGACCCGGGTTCCAGCCGTCCCCGCTGCACCCGGAACACCCCGCCCCTCGGGCAGGGTTTCGGCTGCCGGCCCCCGGATTTGGCATGCATCAAAGCGGACATGGTGCTCGCGGCGGACTGGGCCAGTGCGAGCAGCAGCTCCGGGGAGGACTTGGACCAGGTGGTGATGTTGACGCTGCCCTCAAGGTGGCCGCTGAGAGGATCAAGGACCGGGACGGCAGCGCAGGTGTAGGTGCGCAGGCTGGCGCTGTAGTGTTCCTCGGCGCGGACCAGGCTCGGTGTGCGGTCGGCCAGGGCCAGGCCCAAGCCGGTGGTTCCCGCCTCCCGCTCCGAGAATGCGAAGCCCGGGGCCAGGTGCACCTTGTCCAGCGCCCGCAGCAGCGACGTGTCTCCGCTGAACCGGTTGAGCACCAACCCGTCGGCGTCCGTAAGCATCAGGCTCAGCGGCTCGTTGGCCAGGGTCTGGTGCAGGCCGGTCAGCACCTCCTGCCCGCACTGGTAGAACAGTGAGTCGGCGTCCACCGACCCGGCCCAGACCGGGTCCACCTCCTCGGCTGAAACGCCGTATTCCTCGCTCCGCTGCCACGACGCGAGAAGGCGCCGCGAGGCAACCGCAAGTTCAGCGCCCGGGACGCCGCGGTCTGGCCGCGGCACTGGCACGTTCCTATTCGGCACCATTGCCGTCCTCCTTGTCCTGCGTCATTCGAGAGTACGTGGCCGGGGCCGGGACGGCGAGACCCTCGTGTCTCAAATTGAGACACCGGTCACATGTTGACGGGCACGGAACCGCCCTAGCCTCGTTGGTGTCGCGACTATGGCAGTCGCGGGGAGGAGAAGAACATGTACAGCAAGGACGGCGAGAACTACTTCATCGTTGACGCCCACATCGCCCTGTGGGACGCCCGGCCGGAGAACCAGCGCAACGTTCACGGCAAGCAGTTCATCGATTGCTTCTACGACTACCACCGCAACCTCTCCCCCGATGAGGAGCTGTGGACTTACGAGGAATACCTGTACCAGGGCGGCGAGCGTTTGATGAAGGACCTGTTCGAGGACGGCTACGTGGACCACGCCATCTTCCAGCCTGCGTACCTGGGCGAGTTCTACAAGAACGGTTTCGGCCAGACGCAGGAGGCGTACGGCCTGGCCGCCGCGCACCCGGACAAGCTCACCTACAACCACTGCTTTGACCCGCGCGACGGCGAACGCGGCCTGGACCGGCTCCGCGCGGACCACGAAAAGATGAAGTTCACGGGGGTCAAGCTCTACACCGCGGAATGGCACGGGGATTCCCGCGGCTACAAGCTCTCCGATCCGTGGGCCTACCGCTACTTCGAGGAGTGCCGGAAGCTCGGCATCAAGAACATCCACGTCCACAAGGGCCCCACCATCCGGCCGCTGGACCGGGACTCGTTCGATGTATCGGATGTGGACCACGTGGCCTCGGACTTCACTGACCTGAACTTTATTGTGGAGCATGTGGGCCTGCCGCGGCTGGAGGATTTCTGCTGGATCGCCACCCAGGAACCCAACGTCTACGGCGGCCTCGCCGTCGCCATGCCGTTCATGCACACCCGGCCCCGCTACTTCGCGCAGATCATCGGAGAACTCATTTACTGGATCGGCGAGGACCGGCTCTTCTTCTCCAGCGACTACGCCCTGTGGACCCCGCGCTGGCTGGTGGAGCGCTTCGTGGACTTCCAGATCCCGGAGGACATGACCGAGTACGCTCCGATCACCACCGACCAGAAGAAGAAGATCCTCGGCCTGAACGCCGCGAAGATGTACAACATCCCGGTGCCGGCAGAACTTCAGCTGCCGGACGCCGGGGAAACGGCCACGGGCCCGCGCCAGCCGGAGCGGGCGGACCTGGCGGGCGCGGCATGACGGCGGCACTGACTGAGCGCACCGTCCGGGGCGTGACGGCGCTGGACCGTGCGGCGCAGGACGTCCGGCAGGCACTGGGCAGCGTGCTGGATCCCGAACTCGATGAGCCGATCACCGATCTGGGCTTCGTGCGGTCCATTGACGTGGCCGGCGCGGCGGACGGCGCCGTGGTGGCCGTGCACCTGCGGCTGCCCACCTCGTTCTGCTCCCCGAACTTCGCCTACCTCATGGCGTCGGACAGCAAGGACGTGGTCTCGGCACTCCCCTGGGTGGGAAAGGTGGTGGTGGAACTCGATGACCACCACGACTCCGCCCTGATCAATGCCGGCCTCGCGGCGGACGCCGGCTACCGGGGCACCTTTGGCCACGAGGCTGAGGACAGCCTGGACGAGCTGCGGCTGATGTTCCGCCGGAAGGCGCACACCGCCGCCATGGAACGCTGCCTGACCGAACAGCTGCGCGCCGATCCCGCGCTGTCCGAAGCGAACGTGGGGACGGTGCGGCTGGGTGACCTGCCGGCGGGCCGGACCAAGGACGCATTAGTACGACGGCGGACGGCGCTTGGCCTGCCCGCGGAACCTGCCGCCGTCGTACTTGTTGACCATGACGGCCGCCCCTATCCCGCCGAGCATGTGCCGCTGGCGCTGCGGCGGGCGCGTTCCACGCGCATTTCCATCGACGGGAACGCGCACTTCTGCCGGGGCCTGCTGCGCACCCGATACGCCGGCTCGGGCGCCGACCAGACGGACCGGCCCGAAGGGGCCGAGCCCGCCGACCATCACCACCTGCTTTCGTTCACAGTCAAGGAGACCCACCCATGAACACCATGCGAGCCGTCCAGGTGGTCGGCTACCACGAAGGCCTGAAGATGACCGAGGCGCCCATCCCGGAAGTGGCCGGGGCGTGGGACGTTGTGGTCAAAATCGGAGGGGCCGGCGTATGCCGGACGGACCTGCACATCCTGGAGGGCCAGTGGGCCGAGAAGTCCCAGGTGGAGCTGCCGTACACGATCGGCCATGAGAACGCGGGCTGGGTGCACGCCGTGGGCAGCGCCGTGACCAACGTCAAGGAAGGCGACAAGGTGATCCTGCACCCGCTGATCACCTGCGGCCTGTGCCGCGCGTGCCGTTCCGGCGACGATGTGCACTGTGAGAACAGCAGGTTCCCCGGCATTGACACCCACGGCGGGTACGCCGAGTATCTCCTCACCTCAGCCCGCTCGGTGGTGAAGATCGATGATTCGCTGGAGCCTGCGGACGTGGCGGCCCTTGCCGACGCCGGGCTGACCGCCTATCACGCCGCCGCCAAGGCAGCGAAGAGGCTGAAGCCGCGGGACACCTGCGTGGTGATCGGTGCCGGAGGCCTAGGGCACATCGGCATCCAGGTGCTGAAGGCCCTCACGCCCAGCCGGATCATCGTTGTGGACCGCAACCCCGCAGCGCTGGAGCTGGCCAAGTCCATCGGCGCGGACGAAGGCGTGGTGGCGGACGGCAGCCAGGTGGAGCGGGTGCTGGCCCTGACTGGCGGCCATGGCGCGGAGGTGCTGATCGACTTTGTGGGCGAGGGCGGGGCCACGTCCGAAGGCATTGCCATGCTGCGCCGCGCCGGCGACTACTTCGTGGTGGGCTACGGCGAGAACATCAGCGTGCCCACCATCGACATCATCTCCTCGGAAATCAACATCATCGGCAACCTCGTGGGGTCCTACAATGACCTGCAGGACCTGATGGCGCTGGCCGCCCGGGGGGCTGTCACGCTGCACACCCAAAAGTACAAGCTGGACGACTTCCAGCAGGCCATCAGCGACCTGGATGCCGGCAAGGTCCGTGGCCGAGCCATCCTGGTGCCCTGATCCTCCCATCCATCGAAGGAGAACCAATGATTTTCATTACCGCGAAATTCCCGGTCAAGCCGGAGCACGCCGACGCGTGGCCGGAGATCTCACGGGAGTTCACTGACAAAACCAGCGCCGAGGAGGGCTGCCTGTTCTTCGAATGGGCGCGCTCCCTTGCCGACCCCAACACCTACGTCCTGATCGAGGCGTTCCGCGACGACGAGGCCGGCGGTGAACACGTGAAGTCGGATCATTTCAAGAAGGCCACGGCCGAGCTGCCGGCGTACCTGGCCCGGACTCCGGACATCGTGAACGTCAAGGTGGACGGCTGGTCCGAACTCGGGGAGCTCGCCGTCAAGTAAGCCCTGGGCCACGCCAGACTTCCTCGCGTACCGGCGTGTCCCAACGGTGGTCCAGATGTCAACGGTGCTGCCATCCGGACCACCGTCGTTTTCAGGACGCCTTCCGTCCCGACGGCGGCCGGAGGGCTACCGCCAGTGCTGCAGGGGAATCGCCTCCTGTGCGTTGATGCTCACCAGCATGGTCCGGTTGCGTGCCCCGGTCTTGCGGAGGATGGAGCCCACGTGCTTCTCAACCGTCTTCACGGAAATCTCCAGCTCCCGGGCAACTTGCTTGTCCGCCATGCCGCGGATGACCATGTCGTGGACCTCGCGTTCGCGCGTCGTGAATTGAACGGACCCGGCGTCGGCAGCGGAGCCGCTGATGAGGTGGTCGAAGATTTCGCCTTCCATCGAGGCTTCGCCCTGACCTGCAGCCACGATAATGCGGGCCATGGTTTCTCCATTCGCACGCCGGTTGATGAAGCCGCGCACACCTGCTTGCCGGGCGGAGCGCACCTGCTCCACGGTGGGGTTGTCCGTGAGCACAACAACCGCGACACCAGGGTCGAACTCGCGGATCCGGGCAAGAAGCCCGGTGGTGTTCTGGTGGACCATGTCCAGATCCATCAAAATCACGTCCGGGCGCAGCAATTCGTAGGCGTCGCAGAGCTGCTCGGCCGAGGTCACCTCAGCGCTGACCTGGATAGCGGGCTCGGCGATGCCCAGCAGCCGGACCAGGCCGGCGCTAATGATCGGATGGTCATTGGCAATCAGGATCTTCCACTGCGGCTGCCCGGACGCCTCCGGCGCAGGTGCACGGTCCGGAAGGGTGGCCCGCACCTTGGTCCCCCATCCCGAAGTGGATTCGATGTGCAGGTCGCCGCCCAGGTGCACGGCCCGGGACGTCATGCCGTGCAACCCCAGGCATCCGGACGGAAGCGTGGTGTGGTCACCGTGGGCTGCGGCGAGGTCGAAGCCTTGACCGTTGTCCTCCACGACGATGGCGAGCGCGCCGCGCTCGTAGATCAGTCCGGCGCGTACCGTCGTGGCGCGCGCGTGGACCACCACATTGTTCAGCGCCTCTTGGACAATCTTGAATGCCTGGTGCGCGATCTCGGGCGCCAGCGGGCGGGGCTCGCCGATCACTTTCAGCTGGGTTCCGGCGCCGGTCATCGACTCCACCCATACCAGTTCCGCGGCAATGGCGTCATCAAGGGTCCGGCCGGCGAGCGCGGCCGGACCCATGCCCAGGACCGTGCGGCGGGTCTCGGCCAGGGCATCGTGGGCAATGGTCCGGGCTCTGCTGAGGTGCGGAGTGATGGCATGTTCCGCCCCGTCGAGCCTGCTGGCTTTCTCAGCCTCGTCCAGGCTGAGCAGCAGGGCAGCAAGGGCCCGGCCAACGGTCTCGTGCACGTCGCGGACCGCACGTTCGCGTTCGGCGGCCACGGCAGCCTCGAGTTCACGGGCCGAGGCTTTGGAGTGCAGTTCCGAGTTGGCCAAGGCAATTGCGGCATGGTTGGCCAGGAGTTCGGCCAGCCGGGCTTCCTCTGGAGTGAACACCCGGCCCGGCTCCGGGCTGAAAACAATGAAGGCGCCCACGATCTGCTCGCCCCATTGGATCGGGACACCGATCACGGCGCAGTCCCACCGCGGATCCGTCGGTGGGATATGCCCGCGTTCAACGCTGCTGTATGCGTCGAGGATGACGGTGGACCGGCTGCTGACTACCTGGCCGGTGAAGCCCTCCTTCAGGGAAAAGGTCTGGCCCTCCTGGCATCCGACGCCGATGTCCACTTTTTTGGTGTAGGTGCCGCTGGCCTCGTTGACCAGGGCGATCGACCCCGATGCGCACCCCAGCAGGGAGGTAGCGTGGCCCAGGATCCGGGCCAGCAACGGCTGCAGCTCAAACCGGCCGGCGAGGTCCCGGGCGAGGGCGACGACCGTGTCCAGCTTGCCCTGCGTGTCTTCGGCGTCGTGCAGGCTGCGGATCACGGTATCAGGTTCCGTCTCGGTGTCTGTCATTCTCGTCCTCCTTGACGAACCGTGCGTCGCAGGTCCTCCGGCGGTGCACTGGTGATCTGTCCCACCATAATGGCACCTCCCACGCCGGTCTGCGTGCGGGATAACCCGCATCCCGACGGCGGGGAAGTCCTCATACCGCCGCTCCCGGATAGGTGGTTTCGTGGAAGACACGAAACCACACAACAGGGACGGCTCTCACGGTGGAGGTAAGACTGATGGCCCGCATCGGAATCCTGACCAGCGGCGGCGACTGCCCGGGGCTTAACACGGTTATCCGCTCGTGCGTGCTGCGCGGGATCCGCGTCCACGGCGACGAGTTTGTTGGCTTCACGGACGGCTGGCGCGGCCTCGTCGAGGGCAGCACCATCAACCTGGACTGGATGAGTGTGCGCGGCATCGCGAACCTGGGCGGCACCATCCTTGGCACGTCGCGCTTCAGCCCGCTCGGTGAGGGTGGCGGCGTCGAGCGGATCCAAGCGAATTTGCGCTCCGTGGGCGTGGACGCGCTGATTGTGATCGGCGGCGAGGGCACCATGGCTGCGGCGAAGATCCTGAGCGACGCGGGGATCCCCATCGTCGGTGTGCCCAAGACGGTGGACAACGACCTCTCCGCCACAGACTTCTCCTTCGGCTTCCACACGGCGGTGGAAATCGCCACAGAGGCAATCGACCGGCTCAAGACCACCGGGCAGTCCCATCACCGCTGCATGATCGCGGAGGTCATGGGCCGGCATGCCGGCTGGATCGCACTCTACGCCGGTATGGCCACCAGCGCGCACGCGATCCTCATCCCCGAACAGACGGCCACCCTGGACGAAATCTGCGACTGGGTGGAAGGCCCGTTCCGGCGCGGCCGCACCCCCCTGGTGGTCGTTGCCGAGGGGTTCGTGTCCGCCGACATGACGGAACCGCACGCTGACCGGGGCCTGGACGGCTTTAATCGGCCCAGGCTCGGCGGGATCGGCGAGCGGCTCGCCCCGGTGATCGAGGACCGCACCGGCATTGAGACGCGTTCGACGACGCTGGGCCACATCCAGCGGGGCGGCGCCCCAAGCGCCACGGACCGGGTCCTTGCCACCCGGCTGGGCCTCGCCGCCGTCGACGCGATCCACGAGAGGGCGTGGGGCAAAATGGTCGCCACGCGGGGGGACAAGATCGTCCGGGTGAGCCTGGCCGAAGCCATCGGCAAGCTCAAGACGGTGCCGCAGGACCGCTACGACGAGGCGACGTACCTGTTCGGCTAAGCGAGTCGGTGCGTCCGGCGTTGCGACGAGCGACTACAAAAGCGAGCCAGGACAGAAGCCGGAGCCGGCTACCCGAAAAGGGTGGCCGGCTCCGGCTTCGTACTTCACTCCCTGGCCACCCCAATGATTGGGAGGGCCCTTTAGAACACCCGGATCGGGATCTCGGCCGGGTCCCTGAGCAGTGACTCGATCTCGTCGTCGAGCTTGACCAGGGTGATGGACGCCCCGGCCATGTCCAGGGAGGTGCAGTACTCGCCGACGTAGCTGCGGCCGACGCTGATGCCCTGCTCGGCGAGGCGCTTGTGGGCCTGGCCGTAGAGCAGGTACAGCTCGCTGATGGGGGTTCCGCCCAGGCCGTTGATCATGAGTGCCACGCGGTCCCCGTCGCCGAACGGCAGGTCCTGGACGATCGGAGTGAGCATTTCCTCGACGATCTCGTTGGCGCTCATCATGGCCGCCCGACGCCGGCCCGGTTCACCGTGGATGCCGACGCCGATCTCGATCTCGTCCTCACCGAGTTCGAACAGCGGGCTGCCCTTGGACGGCGGGGTGCAGGCGGTCAGTGCGACGCCCATGCTGCGGGTGACCGAGTTGACCTTCTCACCGATCCGGATCACCTCGTCCAGGTCCGCGCCGCGCTCGGCGGCGGCGGCGACAGCCTTGATGACGAAGAAGTTCCCGGCCACGCCGCGGCGGCCGATCGTGTAGGTGGAGTCCTCCACGGAGACGTCGTCGTTGATGAAGAGGGTCCTGACCTGGATGCCCTCGGCGGAGGACATTTCCTGGGCCATGTCGAAGACCATCTTGTCGCCGGTGTAGTTGTTCACCAGCAGCAGCACGCCTTTGGGCGAGGCCATCATTTTGGTGGTCTCGTAGACGTAGTCGAACGGCGGGGCGGCGAACACGTCGCCCGGGCAGGCGGCGTCAAGCATGCCCTTGCCCACGATCATGACGTGCGCGGGTTCATGGCCGGAGCCGGAGCCCTGCACGATCGAGACCTTGTTCTGGTCCGGGCCGTCAGCGCGCATGATCAGGTTGTATTCGGGGACGTACTTGAGGGTCTCGGGGTTGGCCAGGGCCAGCCCTTCGAGCATCTCGGGGACGAACTGTTTGGGGTCGTTGACGAACTTTTTCATGTGATCTCCACGTCGTTGTGCTGGTCAGGTTGATGGGAAGGCAAACAGGGCTAACGCTGGTCCCAGCCCTCGGTGATGCGTTCAATGATGATGGCGATCGCTACCGCGCCGGCGTCCGGGGAGCCGATGCTGCGCTCGCCGCTGTAGCTGGCCCGGCCCCGCCTGGCCTCGAGCTTGCTGGTGGCGTCCGCGCATTCCCTGACGGTTTTCGCGAACGCGGCCCGGCATTCGGCGGCCCCGGCACCGGCGGCGAGCTGGCGTTCCAGCTCGTCGGTGGCCGGGACGAGTGCGTCCAGCAGGGTCTTGTCTCCCAGGCTCGCGCCGCCCCGGGCCATGATGCCCTCGGCGGCGGCGCGCAGCATGGCGACGGCGGCGGTGCCGTCGATGGTGTCCACGGTCTTCGCCGCGGCGGAGGCGCGCAGAAACGCGGTTCCCCACAGCGGGCCGGAGGTGCCGCCGATCCGGCTTGAGATCGCCAGGGCGATCTGCTGCAGGAACGTGGGGACGTCGTCGCGCTTGAAGCTGTCCCAGTCCTGCAGGACCTTCTCGAAGCCGCGGGCCAGGGAGTAGCCCAGGTCGCCGTCGCCCACGACGGCGTCCAGGTCGCCGAACTCCTTTTCCTTATCGACTGCAGTCTGCGCGAGGGTGCGGACGACGTATTCGACGTCGGCGAGGTCGGTGGCGGTCATGGGGTCTCCGTGGGGGTCGAATGGGCGGCGGGGTTTGCGGCGCCGGTGCCTGGCCTGGGCGTGGACAGGATGGCCTGCAGCGTCGCGAGGGTCACGACGCCGGAAACGTCGACGCCGGCGTCGTTAGCCAGGACTTCGGTGGCCTCGCCGGCGGGGTCGCCCAGCGAGCTCACCACGAGCGAGGCGCCGGTGAAGTCCTCCTCACGGGTGTAGCCACTGACCGTGACCAGGGTTCGCAGTCCCGCGCCCAGGGCGGCGCGCAGGCCGTTGGCGCTGTCCTCAACCACGATCGCGTCGTCCGGGTCAAGGTTCAGCTCCCTGAGCGCGAGCAGGTAAATGTCCGGGGCGGGCTTCTTCGCCGGGACGACATCGCCGGCAAACACAGCGAAATGCTTCGCGAGGTCCTCGCCGACGGCGTGCGTGAGGACGGCGCGGACGGCCGGCTCCGCCGAGGTGGAGGCCACCGCGAGGGTCCATCCGGCGTCATGCGCTTCCTGGACGATCCGGGCGATCCCGGGCCGGGCGGGCATGACTCCGGACGCCACCATGTCCTTGTAAACGGCGGTCTTCCGCTGGTGCCATGCCAGAATGGCCTTGTCCACGGCGGCGTCGTCTTTCAGGCCCAGGCTATGGGCGAGTTCCGGGGTGAGGATGCTGCGCATCCGTTCCTTGCCGCCCCCGATCTTGACCTTCTCCGCGTACTCTTCGACGCTCCACTGGACCGGGACGTTGAAGTCGGTGAAGGTACGGTTGAAGGCCGGGAGGTGGCCGTGCTGTTCGGTGTCGGCGAGGACGCCGTCGCAGTCGAAGATCAGGGCCGGCATCAACGACCGCCCTTGCCGGCGCTGCCGAACTGCTCGGTCAGCTCCTTGACCATCGCCATGACCTCCCCGCGTGTGTGCTTGAACAGGGACGGCGGGTCCCACTTGTTGTCCTGCTCGGCCTGTTTGAGGAAAGCCAGGGAGGACTGCATGAACGTTTCCTTCAAGGCGGTGGAGATGTTGACCTTCGCGCAGCCGCGGGCGATCAGGTCCGCGAACTGCTCCTGGCTCAGGCCGGACCCGCCGTGCAGGGCGATGGGGATGTGCCGGGCCTCGACGATCTCGGTGACCCGGCCGAGGTCGAGCACCGGGGCAGCCTTGTAGGAGCCGTGCGCGTTGCCGATCGAGGGTGCAAAGACGTCGATGCCCGTGGCGTCGATGAAGTTCAGCACCGTTTCCAGGCTCTGCTGGGGGGCGACGTCGTCCGAGCCGTGGTCATCCTCGACGCCGGTGATCGCCTCGATCTCGCCTTCCACTTGGGCGCCGTACTGCCGGGCCTCGGCAACCACCTCGATGGTCTGGCGCTGGTTTTCCTCCACCGGCATGCTGGAGGCGTCAAAAAGCACGGAGTTCCAGCCGGCTTTGAGGCATTCGGTGAGCACCTCCCGGTCCGGGCAGTGGTCCAGGTGCAGGGTGACGGGGACCTGGATGCCGGCGGTCAGCGACTTCCACATATCGAACAGCTGGCGGGAGCCGATGCTGCGGACCGTCTTCACCGAGGTCTGCAGGATGACCGGGGAGTTTGCTTCCTCGGCCGCGGCGAGGACCGCTTCCATGGTCAGGTCGTTGAAAATGTTGATGGCCGGAACGCCGTAGCGGGCGTGAAAGGCCGGATCGACTATGTCCTTGAGGGGCACAACACCCATGGGAAACCTCCTTGTTTGGCTGCCTTCAACGCTAAGCGGGCTTTCCTTTTCCGGGTACGGGGGGAAACCCGCACCCGGGCTTGGGGGTCATCCCCACCTGTTGCGTGCGGCAGGTCCCGTGCTCAAGTGGTGTCACGGAATCACAATCACTCCCCCACCACCAGCGAAAAGGACTCCCGCCATGGCTAACGGAAGCGTTTTGGAAACCATCACCCTCGAAGAAGCGCAGCAGGTCATCGACGCCGCCGCGAAGAAGGCCGCCGAGATAGGTCAGCCGATGGACATCGCGGTCGTTGACGCCGGCGGCAACCTCAAGGCGCACGCCCGGATGGACGGCGCGAACATCGGCTCCATCACGATCTCGATCAACAAGGCCTACACGGCCATTGCGTTCCAGTGCGAGACCGGCGATTTGCAGGAAGCCACCCGCCCCGCCGGCCCCATCCACGGGCTCAGTGACGCCCACGGCGGACGGCTGGTAGTGTTCCCCGGCGGCATCCCGCTGGTGCGGGACGGGCGGATCATGGGGGCAATCGGGGTGTCCACCGGGACCATTGAGCAGGACCAGGAGGTTGCACTGGCCGGAGCCGGGGCGTATTAGCAGCCCCCTGACAGCTGATGCAGGCTGCCCGTTGCGTACAATCGGCGCTCGTAGGCGTGCCACGGGGACCCTGCCGCTTCGGCCGGCTCCCGCTGCGGTCCGTCAGCCCTTCGCCACCCGGGCATCCCCGCCAGCGACGGACTCGGCGATCCGCTTGATCGCTGCGAGCGTTTTCGGAATGCCGTCCAGCGCCTGCCGGGTGCGGTCGGCGATCTGGGCGTCAGCCTCATCGCCGTACTTCTCCTTGAACATGGCTATGCCATCCGGCAGGAATTCCCAGGACTCGCTCATGACGGTTCCGGTGTCTGCCGGGGTGAAGGCGAAGCCCCAGCGGACAAACCTGCCGCCCACCACCCAGGCGAACTCGCGGCCGCGCTCGGCAGCCACCACCTGCGAGCGGGTCTCCCAGGACCGGTGCGGGAGCTCGTTACGGCCGGTGAACCAGGCACCGGGCTGGCCGGCGCTGTCCTCGTCGTCCCACCAGCACGACGTGCAAACCGGGCTCCACTCACCGGTGCGGGTGATGTCGGAGACCAGGTCGTACAGCGCCTCTGCTGATGCCTTGACCGTGACCGACTCCTGGTGGTGGCGGATGCTGTTCTGATTCATGGGTCCATCCTTACAGACAGTCACTTCTTCTGCCGCCGGCTGCCGCCGTGCCAGTCCTCCTGCTGACCGACTGCACCGGAGGTGACCCCGAGGGCCGGAAGCTGCGGCCGCTCTCGCAGGCTTCGCTTGAGCTCCGCAAAACCAGGGAACCGTGCCAGCCCCACCACGTGGTCCCACAGCTCGGCGGCCGACTGGTCGTCCGGCAGCCGGCTGATCACCGGCCCGAAGAATGCCACGCCGGCGGGCGGCTCAAAGTGGATGATGGGCGTGCCCACGTCCTTGCCCGTCAGCCCCAGCGCCTCATCCGTCTCCTGCCGGATCTCCCAGTCCCAGGAGTCGTCGTCGAGCGCCTCCGCAAGCTCCAGGGGCAGGCCGGCCTGGGCGAGGACCGGCTCCACGAACTCCCGCGTCCCCCGTTCCTCACGCACCTCGGCCTCGCTGCGCTGGCCGGCCGTGTCCGGGGCAGCTTCGAAGATGTGGGTCCCGAGCGCCTCATACAGCCGGGCGATCGACTCGCGGCCATGCTCCGCACGTGCCCGGGCCGCCACCCTCAGGAGCCGGAGCCCGGCCGTGTGTCCGGCCTCGTACTCAGGCGGGAACTGCGCGTCGTAGTCAACGTGGGCGTTGATCAGACGCAACGAAATGAACCGCCAGTCCACGGTGTACTCGCGCTGCGCCTGCACCTGCCGCACCCACTTGCTTGTCATCCAGGCGAAAGGGCAGACCGGGTCGAAATAGAAGTTGATGTCGGCATTCACGCGTCCACCCTTGCACCTGTTAGTGACCTGCGTCTAATTGACACGGGAGGTGGACAGCAGGGTGACCGGCTGGTGACCCCACTCTACGCCGGGGCCGGGAGCCACGTGCGTCTCCTCCCGCCAAGAGTGGACGCGGAACCTCGGCAAAAACTGAGCTAAACCTGGGACACCGCCCGGCGTCCGGCCTATAGGATTCCCTAGTCATCCGGGGCCACGAGCCTCCGGCGAACTGAAAACTGGGGGTAATCAATGCCGGAACTCGGCCGTATCTACTGGACCCGGCAGGGGCTTCGCCTGGCGTACTCAGCGGTGATGGTTTGGCTTGCTGTCGCGGTGATGTCGGCGCTCATGTCGAAGACAACACCGGCAACCGGAGCGGGGCCGTCCGCCGCCGCGGGAGTTCTGCGCGGCATGGTGGAGAACGTCGTCGCCGCAGTTGCACTCCCCGGTGTGGCCGCCGTCGTCCTGGGTATTGCCGCTGCGGTCATCACCCGCCGGGACGTCCGGCGCCGGGATCCGGTGCGCCGTTTCACGCGCCAACAGCGCCGTGAAGGGATGGCCCGGGCTGGCGGTGTGTGTGAACTGGAAGTCGGCTTCGGGCGCCGCTGCGGCCGACCGGCCGAGCACGGCGACCACTTTTACCCGTGGTCCAAGGGCGGCTCCACCAGCCTGCAGAACTTCGTTGCAGCCTGTGCCAGATGCAACCGCGCCAAGCGTGCCAGAATCCCGTCGCCGGGCCAGCAGCAACGGATGGAACGACGACGGCGGGAGTACCTGCCGCCGTCGGCCTCCCTCAGCGTGGGCGAACGGCAGCCCGTGCCCTGAGGCAGTGCCTTGAACTGAAACTTGCGGTCAGTCGGCTTCCGCTGCGTTGATTTGCCGGCTTACCGCTCGCCGTCTCCAGCCTTCGAGAGCGTGAAGATCCCATACCTCATCGCGCCGGTGCGGTAGGCCAGGATCAGGCGGGGAATGCCCAGAAAGGCGCTGCGGTTGCGTGCGCCCAGGGCCAGGCGGCGGGTCTCGCGGTCGGTGAGCAAGGCCTTCATGAGCCGGCGAGCGCAGATCGGCCAGGTCCGGGCGACGCGGCGGCTGACATCCTCAAACCCGGTGAGTTCAAAGCCCGCCGCCGTTGCCATCGCCTCATACTCCTCGCGCGTGCCCATCGAGGGCAGGCGCCCCTCGCGGCAGATCGGCTCGAGCAGGTGGCGGACCTTCCAGCCGCTGGCATCGGTCCCGGCGAGCCAGGCGCAGATGACGAGGCGGCCGCCGGGCGCGAGCACGCGGTGAGCCTCGGCGAAGAACCTGGGCTTGTCCACCATGTGCTCGCTCGACTCGATCGCCCAGGCGGCACCGGCCGAGGCGTCGGCCAGCCCGTTGTCGAGCCAGTCGCGGACGTGGCTATCAACGCCGGGGACGGGATGCACGGCGGCGTAGCGGGCCTGCTCGGCGGACAGCGTGAAGCCGGTGACGCGGACCCCGCGGATCACCGCAAGCCGCCGTGCGGTGGACCCGTAGCCGCAGCCGATGTCGACGCACGCCTGTCCCGGTATGAGTCCCAGCCGGTCGCCGACCGTGTCCACCAGCGCCTCGACGGCCTCGCCGGGTGTCTCGCGGCCCGTCGCCCAGAGCCCGTGATGGACATGCTCGCCCCACACCCGGCGGTAGATGGGATCGAGCTCGTCGTAGTGATCCGCCACCGCCGCGGCGTTCTGGGAGAGATCGGGGACGATCACGCCCTGACCCTAGAACGGCGCTCCACAGCGAAGGAAGAGGCAGGCCGACGGCGGAACTTGCGTCCCGCCGTCGTCGTTCCTTCCCTGCCGGGGAACGGCAGGCGTCCTACGGACTCACCGGCATGTTCACCTTGCGGGCTTGGCAGCCGCAACCCTTGACCGCCGCGCGGGCCCGGTCCAGCATGAGAGGACTTACTTCCGGTCTCCAGAGAGTTAGGAGTCCGTGGTGGCCCAGGGAAGATTCGACGACACCTTCTGGACAGGGCAGTTCCCCACGTGGGCCGGCGCGGCAGCCATGCTCGGCGGAGCGCTTGCTGCCCTGGCAGCCTTCCTGCATAACCTGCAGCCCATTGGCTGTGTCGGCATGGACTGCCCCACTGGGGCGCTGCGTTCAGCCACCGGCATCGTGTCTGTGGCCGGCTCTGCCGCGTGCCTCCTCATACTGGTGGGCATCGCCGGAATGACGCTGCTGGCAAGGCGGTCCGGCCAACGCCGGAAGCTCGCGACCGCCGGCCTGATCACAGCCGCGGCCGGCTTCGTCCTGTTGTTTGCCGGCGAGATCGTCCAAAGCGCATTCTTCGCCGGCGACTTCCCCGTGATGCCCTTCTTCGTCATCCCCGGACTCCTGGCCGTCATCGCAGGCCTCCTGATGATCGGGGTCCTTATTCTTCGTTCAGGCATTTTTCCCCGCTGGCTCGGGATCCTCTTCCTGGTCAGCACCGTCGCCTTGCTGGCCGCCAATGAGCAAACCCCCGCCGTCCTGCTGGCCATACCCTTTGGGCTCGCCATGATGACGGCGGGCTACTTCATGGTGTCAGGCGGCGGCCGCAGGCTGGCAGCCCCTCCTGCCCCAAGCACCAGCTGACGGGATGGGGCGGGAAGTGGGAGATGGTCCGAAGGGACGACGGCGGCCTGCCGCGGTCGGGTGCGGCGTAGGCTGACCCGGCCCTGGTAAGGCCCAACCACCGGGCTGCACTGCGAAGTACGCGCGCACACGAGCTGACCATTGCCGGTGTGCCGCGCCCGGAGATCCGCAACGGCACAATCTAGCCAGATGTAGTGCTCTCAAAGGCGACCTTGTAGCCGAGCGACCCGAACAGACCAGTCAACATGCGCTTGGTATTTTCACTTGCTCGCTGCCGCAGCTCGGAATTCTCGGCAGCGTCAGCCATATCCGCTTCGGCGAGGAGATAGAGCTCCGCCTGCTGGGGCGCCGTGAACGCATCTACGACTCGGTCAGCGATGCCACGATCCTGGCTGTAAACATATGATCGGTCATGGTCGATATTGGGCTTGTCGAGCTGCGGTTCGGGCAGCCGCAGCGTCACCGATTTTCCGTCCGCTGACAGAGCAATGTCCTCTTCGGCGAGGCCTGAAAGGTCGACAAAGGCATTAACAGTGCCGGCTGCCACAAAGAGCGTCCGTCGTCCTGCTATGAAATCAGGAAGCCCCCCGGTGTCTTCTTTCTCGTCCAACAAAAGCTCAAAATTACCAACCGCAGCGTGGTATTGGCTTACGTCCCTGACGGACTTGAGAAGAACGGTTTGGCTCCGCTCGCTTTTGTTCCAAAACGGGCCGTACCCCAACATGGACGCTACGAGCAGTGCAGCCAGTAGCAACGCCACCGCAGATGCAATGAGCGCGACGGGCTTGAATGATTTAGCTTCGGACACTGGACCCCTTTTGCGTTGAAACGGCTTGGGTTCCGTTCCTGTTGGTTGCCTTCCAGAAACTGCTGTCCGGCTGATTCAGGATCAGTGTAGCGGGACTCGTCCAACGGCATGCTGGCGACACTTTCATAAATCCTGACTTCAATGTGGGACGATAACGACCGGTGGCAATTGAGCAAGGACTGCGTCCTCGAGTCCTCATGCGGCGCCGCATCACCGCCCAAGGCGGGATTCACTTTCATGAGGGGGACAAAAGGTGACCATTGACAGCAAGGCACTCGTACCGGTCTGGACCCTGGCTACGGAGGCGGTAAGCGTTTCTGACGTGTTGGGCAACGAGGGCCTTACGCCAGCTCGTCTTGCAGAACTTAGAACGGTTCTGGCGGCACTTGCCGATTCCCCGATCGCCACACTCGAGATGCATTCCATGCCACCGACTCGTGACCGTAAAGGCGGGATCCCACTTGACGTTGCAAGCCCGCTAGCAAAGCAATTGGCGCAGCTGGCAACCCAAACAGCGAAATCCGCTCCCCCGCAGCTGAACGTGGCCGATGCGGGCGAGGTGCTGTACCGGATGGTGGTACCCGCCAAGGTTGCTGCGCAGGTGGGCAAAGGACTTGTTCGGCCCATGCCATCGACGGCAGTTGCCGGAGGCGTTTACGACGGGCTGCTCGGCTCCACCGGCCTTGTGGCAAAGGCTACGTTTGTGCCTGTTGCTGGCAAAGCCGCAGCTGCAGGTACTGCCGGCGCTGCAACTGGTTCGGCAGCTACGGCTGGCGTTGCGGTTGCCAGTGCTGGAGCTCTGACGGTGGCCGCGCCACTCGTGCTGATGGCCGTAGCCGTGAGCGTCAGCGCATATGCCGAGCACCAGCGTCAGGAAGCAATTGAGCGGATCACTGACCTCTTAGAGCAGTTGCACGAGGACAACCTCGATAAGGAACGCAACGAGTTGGACGGTTGCCGTGAAGCGATCGACAAGGCGACGTCGATCCTCCTTGACCAGGGCCGGATCGGCTTTTCGCTTGGTCTTGACTCCTCCGTGCACGGCATCAACACCGCTATCGCTGCCACCCGTCGGCGGCTGAAGAAGTGGGAAGCGGCGCTGGATGCAATGCCCGACGGCGCAGTCGAGGTAAGCGAATTGAAAAAGCCGTTTCCTGGCATCACCGAGGAAGGCGGAACCTTCCGGGCGCACCTGGAGATTGCACGGCTGGCCATCGCTCTCAAACGGCGGGTGCTCGTGCTTCAGGCAGTCGAGCACGCACAGCAGGACGCCGGCAATTCCTTCAAGAGTTTTATCGGGACGCTCCACGACGACGGGCGCAGCACCGACGAGCTGGAGGCAGGTATCAACACTGTGCTTCTTCGACTGTCTGCGCTCGAGGTGAAGCGTGACGGGGGTTTCCGCCTTCCCGCTTTTACGCCCGGCGAGGTAGACCAACTTCTACAGGCCTCGTACCGACTTCGTGCCTTGGGAGACGGTCTACAAGTAACTGGCCACCGGGATGACGTTGCAATTGAGATTGAGCGGAAGCGTGACGGATCCCTCGTCGTTTTCCCTGGAGTCGCTGCCTAATCAACTCGAGTGGGCAATGCGCCTACTACCATCCGACGCATACTCGCTAAGACAACCCGCCTACGAATATACGGAGCAACCATGGCCGGAAAAGCAGACAAAGCCGCTGCTGTTTTGAAGGACGGCGGACAGAAGGCAAAAACTGCCGCCGCCAAGCTTTACGCTCTCGCCAAGGACCCCGAGACGCAGGCCAAGGCAGGGAAACTGCTTGAGGACGGCAAGAAGATGTATCGTGCAGCAACAAGTCCCGAAGCAAAAGAGGCCTACCGCAAAGCAGCGGAAGTAATAAACAAGATGCGGAAGAAGTAGCAACGGGGCTAGAGCCCTGCTAGCTCATTGCTAACCTTCCGGGGGTCGTTGTGCAAAGCCCGATTCCCACTCCAAGACGAGTTGATCTTCCGGAGTCCCTTGCCGATCCCGGTTTTGCAGGTACTTCGCCAGTACTTGCGCAAACCTGTCAGCCCTCGTTACGAGCCATTCCACGAGTTCCTGTGACTGGGCTTCATCAAGGAAGTCGCCGGGCCGCCTGCTGACAAGCTTGGAGGCCTTGCGGTCCGGCTTGTCGTCCCACTCCACCTCAAACCCTAGATCGGCTTCGATGGCGGTGCGCTGGGCAAGCAACTCCGCGTAGAAAGCTTTATCAGAATTGATCCAGAACTGTGCGGTTACAAGCTTGCTCTGCGAATTAACCGAAAGCGAGATCACTGCACGAGAATCTCCGAGGCTCACGTCATACCAGTTTTGTGGCGATGGTTTACGCCACGTTCCGATGTTCGTAGCATGTGTAAGCCCGTAGTTGCGTACGCGCTCGAAGAAGTCCAGCTGGGCGTTCTTCAGGTCCACGTTGTTTCCCGCCCGAGCATGACCGCTCACCCTGTTGCGCCGTGCGGCGATCACATTCTCGTCGACGTCCAGACCCGCGGCTTCAGCAAGCTCCTCTGCACCAATAAACTGGTCGCGATCCGCGCGTCCTTCGGCATCGAATCTGATTCCTTCCTCCTCGAGGACCGTCCGTGGGTCATCATTGCGGCCGGGCTCGAGCCAGCGGAAACCAGGCGAGATGGTTCCGCCACTTTGCAGTACTCGCCAAGCGTTCGCTATCGGATAGTTCGCGAGCATCCCAGCCAGTGGCTGTGGCCATGTGTTTGCCACAATGGCAACATCCCCATAGGAGCTCCATCGGCCCGCCGGGATCTCGGCCACGACCGCGGCAATTTGGCTGCGCAGAGCTGACGGCTCCTCGCCCACAGCAATAATGCTTTCGTCGGGGCCCGGCCACAATTCGATAATCTTCTCTGCCAATTCAGCGCTGCGCGCGTTGATCTCGTCAGCACCCCACGTGGCGTGCGCGGCGATCGCTTGATTCATTGAAACGCCACTCTTAGCCAGCAACTCCCGCTTCTCGTGGAACGGCTTGTTGCTGAGCTCGCTGTTGTACCCGCTGAGAGTCAGGTTACCCAGAGTGTGTACGACGCGCTCATGCTCATAATCGATGTCTGCGTCTGAGTCGAAACCCTTTGCGAACGTTTCCCGTACGGACTCGGTCATCGTCTGGGGTAAAACGTGCTCGATAGTCAGGTGCCGTGGGTCGAGGTCGAGGACCTCCTTCGGACGGTAGGCTTCTTCGAGCCACTGCAGGATGAGCTTTTTCTGCGTTCCACGGCCCTGCCAGTAAAAGGCAACAGTCTGAACTGCCTCTCGGACCTGCTGATCGGTTGCAAAGTACTTCCGGCCCCGGGACAGGTAGTCGCGTAGGGCCACGTCGATGTCCTCGGCACCACTGATCGCACCGACAGCTTGGAGCAGTGTCCGGTTCAGGTTGGCGGTGGCGCGGCCGATGACGATCCGGCGGACGAAGTAGGACTCGAGGTATGTAAGAGCCCGAACCACTTGATCATCGGCGGCGGTCCCGCCGACGCGTCGGGCGAGGATCTGCATGACGACCGGATATGCGGTTGCCGAGCCCCATGCTTTTATCCTGGCGAGGCGCCTGCGAATCTCGGCGTGTTTCTCCTCCATAGGGTTGAGAATCGTGGCGAGCACGTCCCCCAGTCCGGCTACACGGATTACCTCGGCTTCTACCTGCTCGATGGTCTTGAGTTTCTCGAGCCGCTTTTGCTGTCCTACATATGTATCAGATTGTTTTGCCCGTTCATCGCGCTGAGCGAGGTCAAGCCAAAACAACAACTCGAGGTTCTCAGAGTCAAGCTTTTTCTCTAGTGGAAGCCAGATGTTGTCGTAGACGGTTTCTGCACGGTCACCGAGCCGCATGAACAGGTAGTTCTTGAGCAAGTCACTTTGTGTCAGGCGAAGGCCAGTGTTGTTCAAGGACTCGAAGATGCGGTGTGCGTTGTCTGACGGTTCAGCCGTGACGACGACGAGCGCCAGTCCGCGGACGACGGCGGCCTCGAGCAGATAGAGGTCGTGTGGGTCGTCTGGGTCGTCAGCTGCGGCGATCTTCGAGCGGAAGAATCGGTAGGCGTCGCCGATGGTATCCTCTCCGCCGGCCTGAGGAGCGCGGTTGAGAACAGCCATATAGGCGGGCCGGTCTGTCTGCGTCGGCATCACCTTGAGTGGCTTGCCGTTGTCGTAGACGTTGATGAGGTATTGGGCATCGATTCCACGAGCTCGGTCAGTTTCCCCGGTTTCAATCAAATGATCTCGGAGTGCAGCCAAGAGAAGAGTCAGGGTGGTCAGGCGCTGCTGGCCATCAACGACAAGGAACTTATTGACGCCGATGGCCCCGAAATCAGGACTGCTCGCTAGGACGAGGGAGCCGATGAAGTGTGACGCCTTCGGGTCGTCGCCAAGGGTGCGCTCCAGCTCCACAACGTCAGACCACAACTGGTCGAGCTGCCTCTTGCCCCACGAGTACACCCGTTGGTACAGAGGTACCTGGTACTGCTTCTTGCCTTCAAGAACACCCGCAAGCGTCCCATTTTCCGCTCGAACCACACGTACCTCCTGAGGTCACGAAACTTATGCAAAAGACTACAGGTGCAGGCCATCTGCACCGCGCCGCTGAACAAGGAGGCGCTGCACGCCGCCGGGCACATTTTCCCCGGCACACCGAACTGCTGGCGCACATGACGGGCACGGAGGAAGTGTCCATGATGCTCTCCACGACCAAAATCCGGGTGATCCACGTAACCACGCACATCGGGCTGATGGACGCCATCCGCAAGATCAACCCGGACCTGGTGGAGCGCACCATCCGCCGCGGCCACGAGGCACTGGTCTTGGCCGGGAATCCCGAACCCCAGGATCGGCGTGTGCGCCATCAACCCGCACGCCGGCGAGAACGGCTTGTTCGGCCAGGGCGAGGAAGCGGAGAAGATCGAGCCGGGTGTGAAGGCTGCGCAGGCTGACGGGATCAACGCGGTGGGCCCGCTGCCCGCGGACACGCTGTTCTTCCTGGCCGGCCGCGGCGATTACGACCTGGTGGTGGCCATGTACCGCGACCAGGGGCACGGCCCGGTGAAGGTGCTGGGCATCGAGGCCGGGGTGAACATCACGGTGGGCCTGCCGGTGATCCGCACCTCCGTTGACCACGGCACCGCGTTCGACATCGCCGGCAAGGCAATCGCCGATTCCCGCTCCATGGTGGCGGCGCTGCACCAGGCGGCGGAGATGGCCACCCGGCCGGCCGTGGCCGTGTAGTCCTCCGAGTTGATGGGGGCCGGAACTAGCTTGGGTAGCACTGCCACCGCCATGCCCCACGGGAAGGAGACCGGGAATGCTGACCGCAAACGCGCGGCGCGAAGAGATCCACCACCTTGCCGTGACCACCGGCCCGGCCTCCGTGCAAACTGTCCGCCCGGTTCGAGGTGACCGCGTCCACCATCCGCCGCGACCTGGCGCTGCTGAACGGGCAGGGCCGGCTGGCCCGCACCTACGGCGGGGCCATGGCCCTGGGCGCGCACCCCGAGGCGTCGCTGCGGCAGCGCACCGGCGAGGCGTCCGAGCAAAAACACGCCATCGCCCTGGCGGCGTCCCTGATCCGGCCCGGCGAGAACATCCAGCTCGACGCCGGCTCCACCGTAGGTGGCCTGGACCACGGACTGCGCGGGTTCGAGAAGCTCTCGGTCACCACGCCGGGCATCAACACCATGCAATAACTGGCCGAGTCCGAGGGCATCGAGGTGGACCGCCTGGGCGGCCGACTCAGGAGCCTTTCGCAGAGTTTTGTGGGCCAGCTGGCCGAGGCCGCCTTGGAGCGGATGAGTTTTGACCGTGTGTTCCTCGGCGCCAACGCCGTCACCGCCGAGGACGGCATCTGCGAAGCCGACCACGCCTAGACCCGCCTCAAGGAACGCATGACCCGCCGCGGCCGGGACGTATACGTGCTCGCGGACTCCTCTAAGCCAGGGCTCCGACCGTTCCACGCGTGGGCGCGGCTGGCATTGCCGTGGACCCTGGTAACGGACGACGGCGCCGACCTCGGGCAGGTGCAGAAGTTCCGGGACGCCGGGGTGTGGGTGGAAATGGCGGCGGTTTCAGTCATTGGTGACGCTGGCAAACCCTTAGTCTAGCCAGGTTCCCGAAGTTGTGATTATAGGGATCCGACCGGTCTTTGTGAACGCCCCTCAGCTCTCACCGTCGGAGTCTATTCCCACGTCCCGCAGGCTGCACGAAGCCGCTTGGCAACGCCGAATCACTAGTACTGATCGGCGACAAGGCTGCTGGGGCGTTCCGCAACGTCAGCAGAGTGTCGCTGACGCAGCCCTGGGCGGAAATACTTGCCCTGTCAGTTTCACGCGCCTGCGGCTGAACCGTCGCGTAGCTCGCCAATGAGCCCAGTAGGACAATGCCGTGGTGGAACCGAACTCCCGCCGGCCCGCCGCCGGCCTGGCGGGTGCTCGGATGCTTTCGTGTGATGCGGCTCCACGAGGGGGAGGTGTGCGCCTGGCCGTCTGCTGCTGTCTTGAACCGGCCCAAACCATACCCCAGACCACAATTCAGAATGGTCTAACAGACTTGGTGCAGGACGATGGTCGGGGCCGCAGACCTCCGGGAGGCATACGGGCCAGGAAAGGTGGATGAATTCAGGGCCGACAGGGCGAGAAAACTGGCCCCGCCCTGATTCTCGCCGTGAACTCGTTTCAGTTGGAGGGCGAGTCCGATTTCGCGCACAGGTCTGGTTGCTCAGCAATCGTCAGTGACTGCTAGAGTCGGTGAAGCTGCGGCCGCGAACGGCCGTCTAGAATCTTGACGAGCAGGGGGTGGCGGAGCTGAATGGCTTGAAAGGTACGGACGCCCACTTCATGTGTCATCATCCTCGCCCTCAAATCTCGCACTTTAAAATTCGCCAAGAACGGAGCGGAGTGGATAGGCGACGGTCGATCAATTTCGAGTGTTGGCGACGGGATGGACTCGCCACAACGGTGCAATGATAGTGTCCGGCCCGAGTCCTACACCTACATCGGAGATTGTTCCCAGCGACGTAAGCGGCGGTCCCAACACCAGCCACACAATTGTCTTGGCTTCCCTTGCGGCTCTGTTAGAAGCCCTTCCGGCCGATTCCCCTAGAAGTGCCTATCACAGGGCGGCGGTCGAGGCGAACGTGCTTGCCAAGACAACCGATGGTTCGCGCCAGCGCACGTACCGCTACCTACGAGAGCTCTACCTTCTCCGACCCGATTCCCTGCTGTTTCGTGCCCTCCGCGATCTTTGGCCAGCCGACCCAGCATCTTGGCCAATGTTGGCTGGGCTTTGCGCTTTGGCCCGCGATGCCGTGTTTAGAGCAAGTAGCGCCGCGATCCTCCGCAGCTCACCGGGTGACTCGCTCACTTCTGCCGACTTCGCAGAGGCTGTCGGGGAACATTTTCCGAGTAGCTACGGCGGCGGAACGCTATCTAAGATCGGTCGGAACACCTTTTCGTCGTGGCAACAGACGGGACATTTGATTAGGGCCGGCCGCACCACCAAGATCCGTACTGGAGCGATCTGCACACCGGCCGTCCTCACTTACGCATTGCTTCTCGGCTACATAGAGGGCGGCCGAGGCAACGCCCTGTTCGACACTTTCTGGGTAAGAATCCTTGATCAACAGCCATCGCAGCTGTTGGAGCTTGCAGCGAATGCTTCCAGACAAGGGATGCTGGAGCTTCGACAAGCAGGCGGCGTCGTCGACGTCGGTTTCCGCCAATTGACGCGGCCAATGACGGAGGTAGAACAGGATCAGGTGCAATGAGCTACGTCGACGATCTCCTCGCTGAATATCGGCGGTTCGTTTCACTGCCGTGGCAGCAAAACCTTGCGGGGCCCCAACGAGTCTGGATGGCGGTGTACCCGCCCGAGCACGAGCGACGGCTCAGGTTGCACCTGCCGGCATTCAGGGAAGCGACAAACGAGCATGGACACCCGTGGGACCTCTTAGACATTACGACGTCGTTTGAAACGTGGATGTCGAGCCACAAATACAGGGACGCTTACTTCGAAAGCCCTGAATTACTCGAGTCAGCCTTGCCGGCCTTCTTCCACTACCTGGTCGAGGAAGTCCGACGGCAGCTAGCTGCCCAGGCGATTTCCGACGGGGTCGTTGCCCTCATTGGGGCAGGGACACTATTCGGACTGGGGGACTCAGTCAAGGTCTCCGCACTCCTGAACTCCGTGGCCAGCGCCATCGCCGGACGGCTGCTCGTTCTCTTTCCAGGCGAGCAGGAGGGCAGCAGTTATCGGCTGCTCGACGCACGCGACGGCTGGAACTACCTCGCCATAGCTATCAGCCCGAACGAGAGGGGTCGACAATGATCACTAATGGAGATGTCTTCTACCGGGACCCCAGCCAGTCGAAAATTCCGAATGATGGCGTTGCCCAAGTCGTTCGTCCCGAAACCGACCAACAGTGGGACGTACTCCGGTGGGAGCTCCACAGCTTCGTTTGCGAGGGTCAGTACGCCGTAGGCCTCGAAAAAATCCTAGGAAGCTTTCTAACCAATCTCAGCTCGGCGCAGCAGCCCGCTGTCTGGGTGAGTGGCTTCTATGGAAGCGGTAAGTCACACCTCGTGCGCGTGCTCGAGCATCTGTGGCGAGACGTTAGGTTGCCCAGCGGCCAACTAGGGCGGGAACTCGTCACGCTCCCCGATGAGGTCAGGGATCACCTCATTGAGTTGTCAGCTGCGGGTAAACGCGTTGGTGGCCTATGGTCAGCCGCCGGCACTCTTGCATCGGGAAAGAGCGACGCTGTTCGACTAGCATTCCTTTCTATCTTGTTCGAGAGTGCGGGCTTACCCACGCACTATGAACACGCCCGCTTCACCATCTGGGCTCTCAAGAACGGCTACTTCGACGCAGTGTGCGCCGCTGTTGAAGCCACAGGCCGAACTTTCGATAAGGAAGTTCACGACCTGTACGTTTCACCCGTGATCGCCAAGTCACTTCTCGATGCAGACCCAACTCTGGGCAGCTCTGTGAAGGACGTACGAGACCTGCTCAAGACGCAGTTTCCACCTACAACAAGAGACGTTACGGACGAAGAGATGTTCGACGTAATGGACGATGTTCTTCGCCTCCAGTCCACGACCTCAGGTATGCTTCCGCTCACCCTAGTAGTTCTCGACGAGATGCAACAGTACTTGGGTGACGACAACGAGAAAGCACTAATCGTCCAGAACATTGTGCAGGGCTGCTCGGCGCGATTCGAAAGCAGCATTCTCTTTGTTGCCACAGGTCAGAGCGCGCTCACCGCTACTCCAACCTTGCAAAAGTTGATAGATCGCTTCCCACTTCCTGTGGAACTTTCCGACAACGACGTGGAAACCGTTGTACGCGAAGTGGTGCTGCGAAAGAACCCTGAACATGTCCCCCTTCTGAATGCGACTATCAGTGCATCAGCCGGCGAGATCGACAGGCACCTTGGAGGGACCCGCTTCGCCTCGCGTGCCGAAGAGAAGTCGAAGCTCATCCCGGACTACCCTGTGCTTCCGAACAGATGGCGCCTATGGTCCGAAATGCTCCGCGCAGTAGACCGTGCTGGTAAGTCGGGACTGGTCCGATCACAGCTCGGGCTCATTCATGGCGGCGTCAGGGCCGCCGCTAACCGGCCAGTGGGCCACGTCATCGGCGCTGACTACCTCTTTTTCGACGACAAGGCGCATGTGGACATGCTCATGAGCGGCGTCCTGCTGCGCGAAGTCGACGACTTCATACGACGCATGATCTCCGAGGGCGGGGACAGTGCCCTCAAAGGGAGACTCTGCGCACTCATTTTCCTGATATCCCAGATGTCTCAATCCGTCCTCGGAGGTGAGACTGGCCTTCGAGCGACAGCCCCTTTTCTTGTCGACCTGCTAGTTGAGAATCTGGCGGATGATGGTGCCCGGCTACGGAAACGTGTCCCGGAGCTGCTCGAGGCCTTGGTCGCAGCAGGCCGAATAGTGCAGGTTGGCGACGAGTACCGCCTCCTTACTCAGGAGGACGCTGAATGGGAGAAGGACTTCCGGACGAGGCTGGCAGCAATCCGAGACGACGCAACGCGGCTAAGCCAACTTCGAAGTGAGCGGCTTAATGTTGCAGTGGACAGCGCGCTAAGCAGGTTGAAGCTAACGCAGGGCAAGTGCCAAACCCCTCGTACCCTTGATATTCACTGGGGCCAGGATGAACCGCCCGTGGTTGACGGTAACGTCCCGGTGTGGGTGCGCGACGAGTGGGCCGTGAGTGAATCGGAGGTAAAGAAGGCGGCGGCCGAGGCCGGCGATGAGAGCGCCACTGTGTTCGTTTTCCTACCGAAGCTGGACTCTGACAGCATTAAGGAAGCGCTCGCAACTCGAACCGCTGCAGAAGCGACTCTGAATCGGCCAGTCCCCCAAACCGATGAAGGTCGCGCGGCACGGCAGGCTATGATAGCTCGGCGCGATCGAGCCGAAACAGACATCGTTGGGCTGTTCGGAGATGTGGTTTCCCGAGCTCGAGTTTTCCAGGGTGGGGCCACCGAATTGACTGTTTCGACGCTCCGAAACGCGGTCGAGTTGGCTGCCAGACGGTCAGTGATTCGACTCTTTCCCAAGTTTGGTCAAGGTGATGATGCCAACTGGGGAAAGGTAGTAATAAAGGCACGCGAGGGCGCCCCTGACGCACTCGTGGCCGTGGGCCACCACGGCGAACCTACGACCCACGCCGTTTGCAAGGAAGTACTCGCGGCTATCAGTCCGCGAGGCACTAAGGGGGCAGAGCTCCATAAGCGTTTTACTGCTCCACCTTTCGGCTGGCCAAAGGATGCCGTCAGCGGTGCGATCCTTACTCTCTTTGCTGCGGGCAATATTAGTGCCACACAAGACGGCAAGGATGTCGCGGGACCTAAAGAACTACCGCAAACTCAGATCGGTAAGGTCACCCTACACCGCGATGAAACACCTCCGACTATGGACCAGCGACTTAAAGTGCGAGGGCTCCTCACTGCAGCGGGAATCGCCTACGAGGCCGGCCAGGAAGGCCCGCAAATCCCGGCGCTGTTGCAGGAGCTCAAGAATCTCGCCGCTCAGGCCGGAGGTCTTCCACCGCTCCCCGAACCGCCGGACACGGCACATCTCGATGGTCTACTGGTCGTGGGCGGCAATCAGCGGTTCCGGGATACTGCTGACCTCCATGATCAGCTGAGGGCGAACCTGGAAGACTGGCAGTTGGCCGGGAGCCGGCGGAGCAAGCGCGAGGCTCAATGGCAAAGTCTGCACCGTCTACTTCGCCACGCGCAGGGCCTGCCCATTGCCGTCTCGGTCTCGCCGGCCGTGGCTGCTGTGCACGACGGGCGACAGCTTCTCGATGAGCCGAACCCCGTCGCTGCCCTCGTAAAAGATCTCGTTGGCGCCCTTCAAGAGGAAGTCACAAGGCGAGCGGCGCAGCTCGTTGAAGCGCAGAACGCGGCAATCGCCGAGCTTCGAGAATGGGCTGAATGGGACAGGGTTGACCCTTCCGCACAAGAATTGATCCTTACCGAAGCGAAACTTTTGGCAAGCCCTGCCCCGGACGTCGATACAGAGGCCGCACTCCTGTTGGCGCTCGATGCAAGGCCGCTCAGTGCGTGGACGGAAGTCATAAGCTTCGTTGGAAGCCGGCGCGACCAAGCTCGTCAGCGGGCCGCGAAGATGATACAACCTGACAGCATCGGGATAAATCTGCCACCGGTTACGTTCAAACCCGGCGACGACCCGACCCCGTACTTTGACGGGCTTCGTACGCTGGTCCAGTCCCACCTTGATTCTGGAACGACGGTAATCATTTGACACCTGAGCAGCGCGCCCTTTCGTCTGGCCTCCGTAAACAACTTGAGACGTCAGTGCTATCCGCCCGACGCGCGGCGGAGAGCGCAGCGCGCGCGGCCGTCGAAGGACTTGATCTATTCGCGGAGCAGCGCCCAGACCATCTAACAGACGCCCAGACCAGCCTCCGAGAAGGGTTACGTGCAAAGTGGCGCCAACTCGGCAGCGACGCCGAACTACTCGTCGCTGAGTGCGCTTATGAGCAGTGGCACCGGCTGCTTTTTGCAAGGTTCCTTGCGGAGAACAACCTGCTACTGCACCCCGAGTACAAAGCACCGGTCACACTCTCGGACTGTGAAGAACTCTCCGCCGAGCTTGCGGAACCAGACGCATGGTCTGTCGCCGCACGCTTTGCCGCAGAAATCCTCCCTGGCATCTTCCGCCTGGATGACCCGTGCGTCCAGCTGCGCCTCGCTCCGGAAGGTCGCCACGCGCTGGAGGAGATCCTTGACGGAATCCCAAGGGAAACATTCGCCGCCCGAGACGCGCTCGGCTGGGTGTACCAGTTCTGGCAGAAAGACAAGAAGCAAGAGGTCACGACTTCCGAGCGCAGGATTGGCGGCGCTGATCTTGGCCCCTCAACTCAGCTGTTCACCGAGAACTATATGGTGCGATTCTTGCTTGAGAACTCTCTCGGTGCTTGGTGGGCAACTCAGCATCCGAATAGTCCGCTAATCGACGGTATGGACTACCTCCGCCTCAATGACGATGCGAAACCTGCGGCGGGCGGTTTCCAGGGCTGGCCGGAACGCGTGGCTGAAGTCACAGTCATGGATCCATGCTGCGGGTCGGGCCACTTCCTTGTCGAGGCGTTCTCGATGCTGTGGCAGATGCGAGCTGAGGAAGAAGGCTTAGACTGCGTTGAGGCCCAGGACGCCGTTTTACAGGACAACCTCTTCGGCCTCGAGCTTGATTCGAGATGCGTGCAAATCGCGATGTTCGCAATCGCTATACAGGCATGGAAAGCGGGGGGCGGCTGGAGGCAGCTGCCCGTGCCAAACATCGCCTGCTCCGGAATACCCGTGAGCGCTTCCGTTGAGGAATGGAAGGTGCTCGCTCGTGGTGATTACCGGCTTGAGAACGCGCTCACAAGGCTACACGTGCTGTTCGGCGAGTCGGATACTCTTGGAAGTTTAATCGACCCAAGACACGCAACCGAGTTCGCCGATCCAAACGGCGTGCAACCCTCCTTTGACGACATCGACTGGGACGATCTTGCACCTGTCCTTCAATCTGCCACAGACAGTGAGGTGGACGACCCTGCCGCTGCCGTACTTAAGGCCGACGTGGCAGGCTTGTGGCGCTCGGCTAGCCTGTTGGCAAGGGGTTATACGCTCGTAGCAACAAACGTCCCTTTCCTGAGCAGGGGCAAACAAGTCGAATCGCTCCAAGAATTCTGCGACAAGTTTCTGAGAGAGGGTCGGAGCGACTTGGCAACATCTATGCTGTTGCGCTGGTCACGTGTGGCTACCGTCGCCGTTGTTACGCCGCAGAACTGGCAGGAAAAATCGACGTATAAACGATTACGAGAATGGATTCTTGAGAACCGTAGCTATTGTCTATTTGCGCGGATCGGCAACAATGTCTGGCAGACGCAGTCCGGTGGCCAACCGTTCAAGGTGCCGACGGCGCTGTCCGTTCTTGATAAAAGTCTTCCCATTATCGACACCACCACGTCAGTTATCGATATCGGCAACGGCCCGTTAGCCACTAAGGCTGGGGACCTCCAGAAAGCGCCACTTGTTATCTCGATGCAAAGCGCACAACGCGACAATCCTGAGAGTCGGATTCTAGCCGCGCCCGTTGCGCAATCGGCTGTGCTGCTCGGAGCGGTGGCTCGCTGCTTGCAGGGTACAAGCACGGGAGACACGCCCCGTTACGTACGTTACTTCTGGGAGATACCGAAACTCGCAGCTCCTTGGAGGCGATTTCAATCTTCAACGACCGACACGAGTCCTTATATCGGCCGCGAATCAATTGTGCGCTGGGACGGCCCTGGTGGCGTTATTGATTCGCCTGGCTCCGCCATTCGTGGGGACGAGGCTTGGGGGAAGCCCGGAGTGTCAGTTACGCAGATGGGCAACCTCAACAGGGCTCTGTATCTCGGTGATCTCTTCGATACAAATGCAGCCGCCGTGGTCCCGCACGATCCTGCCCTTGTGCCAGCACTTTGGGCTTTCTGTACGTCTGACAGTTTCGTGCCGGCGGTCCGGTCGGTTGCCTCTTCAACTCAGGTCACGAACGGCGCACTTGAAGTCGTGCCGTTCGACGTCGATCACTGGCGGTCCGTTGCAGCGAGAACTGATCCACTTCCCGAACCGTCGTCCGACGACCCCAGACAGTGGCTATTCACAGGCCGACCTGAAGTCTCGTTAGCCCCGTTGCAGGTTGCGATTGCCCGCCTAGTAGGCTATCAATGGCCGGACCATATGGAGCCTGACAACCTCACTGAGTATGCAGACCCAGATGGCATCATTTGCCTACCGGCGGTAGCTGGGAAAGTACCCGGGGCAGACCGCGTTCAGCAGCTTCTTGCGAGGGCATTTGGAGATGCTTGGACACCAGTCAAAGTCCGGGAGTTGCTCGACAACGCCGGTTACAGGAAGCAGAATCTTTCGGATTGGCTGCGTGACGAGTTTTTCAAGCAGCATTGCGCGTTGTTCAGGAACAGACCCTTCATATGGCATATCTGGGATGGTCAGCGTGAAGGGTTCTCGGCGCTGCTTAATTATCACCGCCTGGATCACAAGATGCTGGAGAAGGTGACCTATACCTACCTTGGCCAGGACTGGGTGGAGCGTCAGCGCGCTGAGCTACGAGATGAGGTGCCTGGAGCCGGGGAACGCCTCTCGGCAGCACTCAGTTTGCAGAAGAGACTGGAATCGATCCTCGAAGGCGAGTCACCACACGACGTTTATGTGCGATGGAAGGAACCACACGAACAGCCCATCGGCTGGGAACCTGACTTGAATGACGGCGTTCGACTAAATATCCGCCCTTTCGCCCAATCAGGCGTGCTGCGAGCACCGATCAACGTCCACTGGCGCAAAGACCGCGGCAGGAATGTGGACGGCTCCAAGCGGGAGAACGATGAACACCCAACTCTTGCAGAGAAGATGGTCTGGCGAGACAGAGCGAGGCAGGAATGAGCGACATTATTCTCGAACGGGTGGTCGCGTGCCTGCGCGCTGCGAGGGATGCATACGATCCAAACATTCGGGTCCCACCAGTCGCGCTGCTCTGGCCGGATGAAGGCGGCCAATGGCAGCCGGTGCTCGACCAACTGAGCCAGCACTTACCGATCGTCTCGCTTGGCAGCTATGACCCCGACTTGCGTCAGGGACCGGCGTACTGGCTTCGTTGCGTTGTCGCAGGGAGCATCGACATTGGCCTTTCTGACGGGCCACCAATCATTTACCTTCCGCATGTCAGCAGAAGTGCGCTGCGCGCGGCTGACACCTGTCCGCCTGCCCTCGCTCCGATTGCAGAAATGCAGTACCGGAGCCAATGGTTTTCCCACCCGAGTAGCCGGGACTGGACTGTACGCGGGCTGCTTTCACATCGGGACCGGGGTCTTGGGTTGCAAATCGCCCCGGACTCTGAGACGAGTGCCGCCTTGCTGCTCGCTCTAGACCGGTTGCTCGATGAACCTATCGGCCGCTTCGAGAGTCAGGTGCTCGACGCAGATTCTCTCCTTGAGCTAGTCAACGATGACGCGGTCCACAGCCTTTTGCGGTGGTTGGACAACCCTGACGGTTATCGCATACAGACGAATACAGCTCAGTGGTTGGCTTTCGTGCAGCAGTGCAAGGCGGTCTACGGCTTTGACCCCACTTTGGATGGCGAGATCACAGCCGCGCGTAGTCTTGGCCACCGAAATGGTCCTTGGGGTAATGTTTGGCGGCGCTTCGCTGAATCCCCAGAACGTTACCCTGGGATCGTTGATCGACTGCGCAAGGCTCGTCCCGAAGAGTTCCTCGTTGAGAGCAAGGAGGCTTGGCCGCAGGACAATGAGAACGCAGAAGACCAGCTTCGCAGGAGTCTGCGCGATTTTGAAGCGCTAACACCGGCTGGTGCCCGAGATGAGGCCTCCCGTCTCGACGCAAGACACAGGTGGCGTCGGAACACCGTCTGGGCTGATCTCGAGCAGGCGCCACTCGCGTTCGCGGTTGAGCAGCTCCTCTTACTAAGTGAGCTAACCCGGCAACCGCTCGCCAGTGCTGACTTGCAATCCCTGGTCGCTGACTACACAAGTCGAGGCTGGAAGGTCGACGACGCCGTCGTTCGTACGCTGGCAATTTCGAAGACGACCCGCGATCGCGAGGCAGTCGCGGCCGCCTCTGGCGCAATGTACCGGCAGTGGATCGAGGCGGGCGCTAAGGCCCTCCAAAAATTGATTGCTCCAGGGACGAACGCGTATACGTCTTATGATCCTGGGCAATCCGCTCACACGACGGAGGGGAGCGTCACGGTGTTCGTCGACGGGCTGCGCCTCGATGTGGCTCACCGACTCCAAAAGCGTCTTGCAGGCGCTGGTCTGAGTGTCGGTGTCGGTACAACTTTAGCGGCGCTCCCCACCGTCACTCAGACGGCTAAGCCAGCCATCTCCCCGGTGTTGCCGGGGTCGCTGTCAGCGGGCCCCGAACTGCACGCTGCGGACACAAATACGCGAACAAGGGCGTCTATCCGGGTGTTACGGAACCTCATGGCGAGTAATGGCATCCAAGTGCTGGAAACACTGGACATCGGCAATCCAGTCGGTAAGGCATGGACAGAGGCTGGCGAGATCGACCACCGTGGCCATGACCTAGGTGTTCGCCTCGTAGACTACCTGGACGAAGAAGTTGAGCGAATCGCTCTTCGTGTTCGTGAGCTTTTGGATGCCGGCTGGACGAAAGTTGAAATAGTGACCGATCACGGCTGGTTGCTTCTGCCAGGGGGCATGGTGAAGGTCGAACTTCCAGTGGCAACCACCGAGATCAAAAAAGGGCGATGCGCCCGATTGAAGCCTGGCGCAGTAGTTGACGTTCCGACGGTCCCGTGGTTTTGGGACAAGGATGTGCGTATTGCGCTCGCTCCCGGAGTCACTTGCTTCGAGGCGAACAAGGAGTATGAGCACGGCGGGGTTAGCCCCCAGGAGTGCATTGTCCCCCGGCTTACAGTCCAAGCTGGAGTAGGGACGACCTTGGTCCGTGGCCCCGAGTTCAAAACGGTGAAGTGGCTGGGCTTACAGTGTCGTGTGGAGTTTACTGGCGTGACTGAAAAGGTCGTGATAGATCTGCGTGGGCTGCCATCCGAGCCAAAATCGAGCATTGCTGAACAGGCCAAGGAAACCTCATCACCTGGCAGGATTTCACTCATCGTCCCAGACGAGGAACACGAAGGCGAACGAGCACATTTGATGTTATTGACCCTGGGCGGCCAGATCCTGGCCCAGCGCGAGGTCGTCGTGGGGAGGAACCGATGAATGAACTAGACGAGCTCGATCAGCTAGCGGCTGATGTCTTTGAGGGCTACTTGGTTCGCAAAGACCTGTCTCAGCAGTTCCGTGGGCGGTACCCGGTTCCAACTTATGTAGGCGAATTTATGCTCGGTCGGTATTGTGCGACCACAGATCCTCAAGAAATAACTGAAGGCCTCGAGATTGTGCGGCGTTCGATGAGCCAGCGCACTGTCCGCCCGGGGGAAGAAGAGCTTTTCAAGTCACGGGCTCGGGAAAAAGGCTCAATCAAAGTTATCGACTTGATTCGAGCGCGCCTGGATACCTCGAATGATCAATACAAAGCGGAACTCCCAAGTCTCCAGCTCAAAGACGTGCACGTCACCCCCCAGTTGGTCAACGAACACGAGCGGATGCTCACGGGCGGATTCTATGCAGAGGTCACATTGGAATACGTGGCCGTGCTGGGGACCCAACGGGGCAGCTCCCCGTTCCGTATCGACGCTATTCGCCCTATCCAAATGTCAACGCGAGACGCATTGGCAACTTTCTGTAGGGGGCGAGGTCATTTTTCACTCGAGCAGTGGCGTGGCTTGCTTCTGCGTAGTGTCGGATTCGAACCTTCACGCTTAACCGCGAGACAGCAGGACATCTTGCTAGCAAGGATGGTCCCGTTTGTGGTCAGCAACTTTAATATGATCGAGCTTGGGCCCCGCGGTACAGGCAAGTCCCATTTGTTCCAACAGGTCTCCCCGTATGCCCACCTCGTATCCGGCGGCAAGGCAACTGTTGCCAACATGTTTGTCAACAACACGACGGGTCGCCGCGGTCTCGTCGCGCAGTACGACGTGATCTGCTTCGACGAGGTGTCAGGGGTCTCCTTCGACCAAAAAGACGGCGTAAACATCCTCAAGGGCTACATGGAGTCGGGAGAATTCAGTCGGGGAAAGGAGTCGATCAAGGCCACAGGTGGAATCGTCATGGTTGGCAACTTCGACGTCGACGTCGACGACCAACTACGCCGAGGGCACCTGTTCTCGCCATTGCCGCGGGAGATGCGAGATGACACAGCCTTTATGGATCGTATCCACGCCTACCTGCCGGGATGGGATGTTCCCAAGCTTGATCCTTCGTTCCTCACCACGCATTTTGGATTTGTGAGCGATTTCCTGGCCGAATGCTGGACTCACCTGCGAAGCACAACCCGCCTCGAGTCAGTGCATGGCCGTATCGAATGGAACGACCAGCTCTCGGGCCGCGACCGCCGGGCCGTCGACAACACTGTCAACGGACTGCTCAAGTTGTTATATCCCGACCCGGGCGCGGAGGTGCCGAGCGACTTCCTCGACTGGGCCGCGGGACTAGCTATCGAGCTACGACGCCGCGTCAAAGAGCAGCAAGTTTCCATCGGCGAGAAAGAATTCGATCAAGTCGAACTCGGGTATTCGATCGATGGCGGTTCCAGCCGCATCGTTCGCTGCGAGGAATCCGTGAGGCACCGTATGAATGGAGCATCTCAGCCAGCGACGCCGGAACGCAAAAACAATGACGCGGTCCTGCCAGCACCAGCACGCGCGGAGATCGTTGCGTCTACCGGGACACAGTCCACGGAGTACTCCGTCGGCGAGGACATCGACCACCGTTTCCAAATTCTGGATTTACTTGGCTCCGGGGGCTTCTCCCGTGTCTATCGAGTGCGGGACAAAGTGGAAGGCGTCGAGCGAGCACTTAAGCTATTCGACAATGCTGCTGGGTACGAGGCGGTCCGACGCGAAATCGGAGCGTTACGCAAGGTGCGCCATCCGCATGTTGTTGAGGTGATTTGGGCAGACAAGACTGCTAGAGGCGAATGGTACCTCATTAGCGAATACGTCGAAGGCGAACCGCTAGATGCGTACACGTCCGGTAAGCATCGGCCCTTACGCGATCGAGAGGCCGTGGATGTTGCGCTCGACGTCCTCGACGCTCTGATTGCAATCCACCCTGACTCTGTGCGGCTTGACGAGCTCGAGCGCAAGAATCGCGAAGAAGGAGAGCTTTCCACCGTTGAATTCGACGAAATGATGCGACTGCAGGACGAAGGTATCGTGCACCGTGACATCAAGCCGCAAAACATTATTCTCGCAAGGCGTGGGGCAAAAATCTTAGATTTTAACATCGCATCGCGAGTGGGCGATCCCGTGATGACGGTATCCGGCACGCCCCCATACCAGGCGCCCGATGTGGACTATACCCGGTGGGATGTTTCTACGGATCTCTTCGCGGTGGGAGTGACACTGTTTGAGCTGTTATGCAACGGTCACCATCCCTACGAAGGCGCACGACCCCGCCTCGGCGTCGAGCTCCGTGACCCGGCTGCAATCAGGCCTGACTTGCTGCCGGGGCTCGCGGGGTTCCTACGTCGAGCTTGCGCTCCATATCGCGAGGAACGCTTCTCAACAGCGCGGGCGATGAGGGAAGAGCTCATGACACTCCGGGCATCACTGTAGGTGGTAATCCCCGCCGGCTAGTTCGGAGTTGGTACCCATCACCGCCTCGTGCTGCTGCCTGGCCGTCCGGGCACTGCATCTCCAGCCGGCTTGTTCATTAGGTCAATTCCTTCCATCGACACTTCTCCGGCACGTGAGCCAGTGCCGACCCATACGTCCCGCCGCGCGATCCATCTGTCTGCAGCGGAATGCCTCCGTTGGTGCCGCCATCGGTCCGGGCGCGCCGAGGGCGGAGAACAGATACCCAGGAACGTGGATGGCCTTAATAGCCACGGCGACGCAGATCGGCTGAAGTCAAGTGAATATTCGCTCTTTTGGGGTCCATCCGTCGTGTGTTTGGGGGCCGGCGGGCAGAGCGTGCAGTAGCGGTCTTGGGCGCCGGTAGTGGCGTTCTTGGGGGCCACCCCGGCTTAGGCTCCTTCCGTCGTGTGTATAGGGCGCACGGCGGAAGGAGTAATCATCAATGGTACGGAAGATCAGAGCGAAGCGCGTGTTGCAGCTGCGCGCCGAGGGCTTGTCAGGCCGAGCGATCGCTGCATCGCAAGGAATGTCCCGGAAGAGCATCACGGCGGTGCTGGAGGCTGCCGACGCGGCCGGTGTGGTGTGGGATGACATCGCCAACAGTTCAGAAGGCGAGGTTTATGCCCGGCTGTTTCCCGGGCGCGGTGAGCATCAGAGCGTGTTCGCGCAGCCGGACTGGGACCAGGTCCACCGGGAGATGGCCCGGGTCGGCGTAACGCTGAAGCTGCTGCATGGCGAGTACGCCGATTCACGCGCCGCTGCCGGTGAGCCGGTGATGGGTTATGACCGGTTCTGCAGGACCTACCAGCGGCATGTGCTGGTCACAGGGGTGGCGTCCCGCGTCGGGCACAAGGCGGCGCAGACGGTGGAGGTGGACTGGTCGGGCCCGACGATGCAGCTGGCCGATCCGGTTACGGGCAAGCCCAGGACCGTGTATCTGTTTGTGGCTTGCCTGCCTTTCAGCCGCTACGCGTTCGTCGAACCCGCCCTGGACATGAAACAGGACACCTGGTTGCGGGCCCACGTGGCGATGTTCGAAGCCTTCACCGGGTCGGTGCCGCGGATCGTGCCGGACAACCTGAAGACCGGTGTCATCAAGCATCCCCGCGAAGGTGAGGTCGTGCTCAATGACGCTTACCGCGAGATGGCGGCGCACTATTCGGCGGCGGTGCTGCCCGGACGGGTCAGGGCACCGAAGGACAAGGCGAGCGTGGAGAACACGGTCGCCCACGTGGCTACCTGGGTCGTTGCCGGGCTGCGCCAGCAGCAATTCACCTCGTTGCCGGAGCTCAGGGCCGCCATCATCGACCGGGTAGCTGCGTATAACGCTGAGCCGTTCCAGAAGCGGCCAGGGTCCAGGGCCAGCGTGTTCGCAGCCGAGGAGCGGCCGCTCCTGACGGGGTTGCCGGCAGCCCCTTACGAGATCAGCAGGTGGGTCTACGGGCGCCGGGTGGGCCGGAACGGGCACGTGGTCTGGGAGAGAAACTACTACTCGGTGCCCTTTGCCAACATCGGCACCACGGTGGACCTACGAATCACCGATCGGGTGCTTCAGGCCTACCGGGGCACCGAACGGCTGACCAGCCACCTGCTGCTGCCCGAGAGCGCGGCCAACGAGTACCGCACCAACGACGCAGACCTGCCCGCCGGCGAGAAGTACCGGCAATGGGACCCGGCCCGGGCGCGGGAATGGGCCGGACGGGTCGGCCCGGCGGCGGTGACCGTGGTCAACCGGATCTTCGAGTCCGTCCCGGTCGACGTGCAGGGCCTGGACGCGGCACTGGCCGTGTTGCGGCTCTCCCGGCGCTATTCGGCCGAACGCCTCGAGGCGGCCTGCCGGCTTGCGTTGGCAGGGCGTGTGCGGTCCCCGCGGTATGCGCATCTGCAGCCCATCCTGGCAACAGAGCAGGACAAAGCCGCCGGTTTCAGGCCACCACGGGATGAACCGGCCGAACATGGCGGGTTCGTGCGGGGCGCCGAGTACTACGCAGGTGGTGCCAAGTGAGCGGGATCGATACCGAAACCAAGCGCAAGCTCCGTGAGATGGGCGCCGCTCCGATGCTGGAGGCGCTCGAGGCCCAGGACGAGACGCTCGTGCTCGGCATGGCCTTCGAGGAACGGCTCCGCCTGATCGTGGACGAGGCCCACTCCGGCTTCAACCACGCCAAGGTCGAGGGACTGATCCGACGGGCCGGGCTCCGCTACCCGGGCGCGGACCTGCGCCGGCTCGACCTCGTGGACGAACGCGGCCTGGACCGGAACCTGATCGCCCAGCTCGGCACCTGCTCGTTCATCGAACGGCAGCAGAACGTCGTGTTTCAAGGATTTACCGGGTCCGGGAAGTCCTACCTGGGGTGCGCTCTGGCCAAGCAGGCCTGCCAGCACCGGATCCGGGCCCATTACGTCCGAATGCCCGACCTCGAGGAAGCCTGGGCGCTGGCGAAGGACAAGCCATTGGGCGCCACGAAGTTCCTGAAGAAGTACGCGGCCTTCACCCTGCTGGTGATCGATGAATGGCTTCTTGACCACCCCGACGAGGGCATGCGCAGCATGCTGCTGGAGCTACTCGAGCGCAGGTACGACACAGCTTCCACCGTGTTCTGCACCCAATACGCCAAGAAGGACTGGCACCAGCGACTCGGCTCCGGGGTCCACGCCGATGCGATCATGGACCGCATCGTGCACAACACAATCTGGGTCGATACCGGCAACCACAACATGCGTGAGCACGCCACAATGACACAGTGAGAACGCCGGTGAGGGCCAGCGGCCCCCATAGCCGCGGCCACTGGCCCCCACCGGCAATATCAATGGCCCCGAAAGGCAATATCGTCTGGCCTCCAAGCCTTCAAATACTCAGTCAAGAAGCATCTCCAGACGTTGCTCAGCACGAATAGTTGGGGACGTGGCGGCCGCGAAACACTGAATGCAAAGTCTGATCAACCTTGCCGGTCGAGGGGAAAACAAAATGGCCCGGCGCTGTTTTCCGGTGCAAGAACAGCAGGCGCAAACATCCTATGAAGCAGGATATCTATCGCAACAGCCAAGAGCCGTAGCACGCTCTTTCACTGCGCCACGGCGGCGGCCGTTGCGTAGACATTGGCTGGCATGGCCCGATGCAGCTTCCAAGTAATTGCGATGGGTCTCTCCCCCGAGTGTTCCACATAGTCCACTTGCCCCAGACACGTGTACGGAACTGTCAGCCCGGTCTCGTCATCGGCCGCGTCCCTGGTGAAGATCAGAATCCTCGAACCGTGGGCAGCCCGGTCAAGGTAGCGCCGGCCGGTCGGACTGGTTGGTGATGTCGCATTCTGCGATTCCCAATGAAACAGTTCGGGGCTGATGGCGTAGTCCTTGTACATCGTCGTCGCAGAGTGCTTCTTGTCGTCCTTGTTGAGAGTGACAAAAAAGGCGTCCGTGGCAGTTGCCTGACACCAGGCAACGCCCTCGCGGTGCTGGACGTTCTTGCCCTGCTCCAGCGAACCGTACTGCAACGCCGCCAGAACCTCCTCGCGCCGGTACGTGGCATGAGACAGGAGCGGAATGTGCTGCAACCCTGCACCGAGGCTCTTCGCTGCATGCTTCGAGGCGGCCACTCCGAGTTTCACGACCTGGCGGATCTCCCGGCACACAAACTGGTAGCCGCGCAGGTGGTCCAGGCCGTCGTCGTACGTCTTGAATCCACCGCCGTCATCCCACAGCGTGAAAAAAAGCATGCGTGCAAAAGCCTGCTCGCGGATGCCGAGCTCCGCGTAGCGGGGCGCGTCGGCAGCGACCAGCATCGAATAGGCGGCAGCACGTTCCGGATCGTCCACGTGGATCAGCGCGGCCATGCGGCCCAGCAGCTTTTTTTCCTCCGCGTCCGACAGCTCCTCGAGCTTCCCCCGCAGCACGTACTCCAGAGGTGAGAGCCCCTCGATCAGTCCTGCCTGCCGGAGGTAGCCGGTCCACGAGTCCCTGGTTGAACGGTAGATCGTCTTCACGTCATTCCCCGACCGCTCCAGATATGCCTCCAGCTCGGTCTCGGCGTACGAGGCGATGTCCCGGACCAGCTGTGCCCGGTTGAACCGGAGCTGTGCCTTGATATTGTCCAGCACCACCTTCTGCGCCACCCGGTCCAGCACGATCTGGGAGCCGGACGGCAGGTACGGGAACTCATCCTCAACAGCCTTCTCCAGCTCCTTTCGGCCGTAGCCGGTCAGCGCCCGGTAGCGCAGATCAAAGCGGAACTCACGGCGCTGCTGGCCGATGAAGTCCAGGACCGTCAGCACCGCTTTGCCCTCGGCACGGCGCAACCCGCGTCCCAGCTGCTGCAGGAAGACCGTGGCGCTCTGCGTGGGCCGGAGCAGCAGGATGGTGTCCACCTGCGGAAGGTCCAGGCCTTCATTGAAGAGGTCGACGGCGAAGATGCAGTTAATCTCCCGCTGCCCCAGGCGCCGGAGGGCTTCCTCGCGGTCAGCATTGTCAGTGGTGCCGTCGACTGCGACGGAGGCAATGCCGGCCCTATTGAACACCTCGGCCATGTAGCGGGCATGCTGCACCGAGACACAGAAGCCGATGGCCCGCATGTGGTCGGTGCTGGTGACCTTGTCGCGGAGTTCGCGGATCACCTTGGCGGCGCGGGCGTCGTTGCCCGTATAGAGGGCGCTCAGCTGGGTGGTGTCGTAGTTGCCACGCTTCCACTCCAACTGGCTCAGGTCGACGTCGTCGGAGACGCCGAAGTAGTGGAACGGGACCAGCAGGTCAGCGTCCAGAGCGTCCCAGAGCCTAAGCTCACTGGCGGTCCGGCCATCGAAGAACTGTTTGGCGACGTCGACGCCATCGCCGCGCTCCGGTGTAGCGGTGAGCCCGAGGAGTTGCTGCGGTTTTAGGTGGTCGAGCAGGCGGCGGTAGGTGGGCGCCATGGCGTGGTGGAACTCATCAATGACCACGACGTCGAAGAAGTCCGGCTCCATCTGCTCGATGCCAAGGGAAGACAGCGACTGGACGGAAGCGAAGATATGCTTCCACTCTTGCGGCTTGTGCTCCCCCACGTACAGTTCACCGAAGGCGCCGTCCTGCATGACGTCGCGGTAGGTGCGCATTGCCTGTTTCAGAATTTCCTGCCGGTGGGCGACGAAGAGCAGCTTGAGGCTTCTGCCGGCGGCCTCGGAAAGGCGCTTGTAGTCTAGGGCTGCGATTACGGTTTTGCCCGTTCCGGTGGCCGCGACCAACAGGTTGTGGTTGAAGCCCTTGAGACGCTCCGCTTCCAGGTCTTCCAGCATCTCCTCCTGGTGGAGGAACGGCTGAACCTCAAGCCCGGTGGGCGCGTCCGGGGCCGCGGTGCGCCGGCCGCCGTTGCGCTCCAGAGCAGCGTCCAGCTTTTCGCCGTCGCGTTCCGGATCGTAGCTTTGGAAGGCACGCTGCTCCCAGTAGCTGTCGAAGGTGACCTCGAACTTCTGCAGGAGGGCGGGTGTTGCGACAGAACTGAGCCGGACGTTCCATTCAAGCCCATCGAGGAGTGCGGCCTGGCTCAGATTAGCGCTGCCCACGTAGGCGGTGTCGAAACCGGTGTTGCGGCGGAACAGCCAAGCTTTGGCATGCAGTCGTGTTGCTTGGGTTTCATAGCTGATCTTTACCTCGGCCCCGTACCTCGTGACGAGCTCGTCAATGGCACGGCGTTCCGTGGCGCCCATGTAGGTGGTGGTGATGACCCGGAGTTTGGCTCCGCGCTCTCTGAGTTCTTCGAGCGCAGGCTGTAGGATTCGCAGGCCCGTCCACCTGACGAAGGCGCAGAGGAGGTCAACGGTGTCCGCGGACTCTATCTCGGCCCGGAGCTCCGCGGCAAGGTTCGGCTCGTCCTTACTGTTGGTTAGGAGCGCGGAGTCGGAGAGCTTGGTGTTCGGTCTGCGGAGGTTGCGACGTTTGAGCGTGTCCGGGCGGTGAAGCGATTGCAACTGTGTTGGGCCGGCGCCGATTCGATGCCTTGTGTCCAGCTCACGGAGGAGCCGGTTGGCCAAGCCGACTCTGTCGGCTGGCTTGGTCGCTAAAAGAGCTTGGCGTAGAACGTCTGCAACGTGGCGAGAAAGGGTGTCCGGTACGTCCTGGTCATCAATATTGGCGAAGACCGATTGAAGTTCCGACTCGCTGCCTAGCGCATTGCCGAGTGCATCTGTGTTGAGCAGTTCGTACAGACCTTCGGGCAGCTGCTCCCCCGGCACTCCCCCCATGGAATTAGTCACTCCGCCAGGCTATTGGGTCGTTGACACAAGAGCCAACTGGTTCTACACGTGTATCTGCAGTTTCGGGGCGCTGCTGTGCTCCATCGATTGCGACTGCACCTCTTGGACACCTGCGGCGATTAGCGGGCAGCCCGCCATTGTCGCAATTCTCAATCCCACAAAGGCTTCAAGGACCACCATGCTGAATGACGCGAGGCTCACCGACTCCTGAACTGAACCGAAACGACCGACGTAACTCCATAATGTTGCCACTATTTAGCGACTTCCTGCACAGGATTCCTTTCGACTTGCAGAACAGGCGTCAGCAGCCAGCACCCGGCACGCGCTGAAGCAACTCACCTGGAATGCACGAAAAGATCAAATGGGATCAGCGTAAGCCGAGAGGTAGGCTCTTGAGAGCCATCAAACTATAAGGAGTCTGCGCAGTGGCGATAAACGAACGCGGAGTCAGTGCGGCGTCTGTCGGCGAACTCTTGGACGACGATCTTAGGATTCCCCACTATCAACGACCCTACGTATGGACAGCATCCATTGCCCTTCGCCTAGTTCTCGACATCCGAGACGCCCAGCAGGCAGCCATCGCAGGCGGACAAGCCCAAACCGCGCCCTACGTTCTCGGGGCAGTAATTCTGCACGAAAATGACAAGCACTTTGATGTGGTCGACGGGCAACAACGACTTCTAACCCTGCGTATGCTGCTCCGCATTCTCGATGGAGAACAACCTCCGTCTCCTAAGACAATGGACAGTTCGTCATCCGTAGCAGAAGTGTGGCGCATGCTCCAGAATACGGCGAGGCCGATGCATCTGGCTGAGCAACAAGCTCTTGCATCGTTCATCCGCGACAAATGCCACGTGATCCGGGTGACCACCGATGACGTTGATGAAGCATTTCGGGTCTTTGATTCTCAGAACTATCGCGGAAGGCCCCTGGCGCCACACGACCTCCTGAAGGCGCACCACCTGCGCGAAATGCGCCGCGAAAGCGATGCACTGAAGGCCGCGACGGTGGAAGAGTGGGAGTCAGCCGGAGATGAAACCCTGGACGAGCTTTTCTCACTCTATTTATACCGTGTTGCAAAATGGTCAAAAGGTGAAAGCGCCCCCGGATTCACCATCCACGATATACACATATTCAAAGGAATCTCTTCCACGGGACGACTGTCACCGAGTTCCCGATATCACGCTGCTGCTCAAAGCATGATTCCACTGATGAGCCAATGGCATAACTCTGTCCACCCGGAGGATGAAACTACTGCACTGCGAAGTCGGTTTCAAATTGATGCTCCACTGCTGGCCGGGCGGCCGTTCTTCGAAATGACTGCTTTTATGTTGGAAGAAATAAGAGCGCTCAAGGCGCGATCATTTCCCGTTAGAGAAGGATCAGAAGATAGCTCCAAAGTAGTAGTGACATTCGGAGACAAACTCACGCAAAGCCGATATCGTAAGGTTACGGAACTGTACCTTGCGGGAATGCTCTACTACATCAATAAATTCTCAGACGAAGATATTGATCTTGCCAGCGATCATCTCTTTGCGTGGTCCTTCGACATTCGCCTTCGATACCTCCGCGTGGTTCAGGCATCCATTAACAATGCAGGATATGGAAAAGACAACGTCATATCTCCTTTTGTACAAATTCGGAATTCATCAGATGAGCGCGTGGTGAGGACGTTTACTTCGACAAGGAAGCAATACAACGACGGACACGAACCTGAACTTTTTGCCCTCCTGAATGGAACTGCAACCTGATGAATGACGAATCCCTCAGCCCCGATTTGCGCACAGTGGCTCAGTTGTTCGAGTCGCATGCCATATACGTAGTGCCGGTCTACCAGAGAAGCTTCGCATGGCGAGCCGAACAGATCGAACAGTTGATCGGCGACATCCGGGACGCGATAGCGCATGGGGAAGAGAAGTACTTTCTGGGTAACCTCATTGTCACCGCGCGAGGATCTGAATCATCCGAATTCGAAGTGATCGATGGGCAGCAACGACTTACTACTTTGTATCTGCTGCTGACATTCCTGGCGCGAACCGACGGTGACGCTGGTCCAAGTTTTCAGCGCCATGCCACCCGCCTTCGCTATGAGTCACGTCCACGTTCCAGTGAAGCACTGCGTCGACTCGACGGAGGATTTCCGGAAAACTCTGCGAATACAGCTCCAGGAAGCCTAGAAGATTCCGGAATCCATCAGGGCTACAACATCATCCAGCAGTATATGGACCAACACGTCTCGGGAGATGCCCTCCAGATCTTCGGGAATTACCTGCTAAATCACGTCCAACTTGTTAGGGCATCGCTGCCCGGAAGCACGGATCTCAACCGGTACTTCGAGGTCATGAACACCCGGGGGGCGCAATTACAACCGGTCGATATTGTGAAGGCTCGTCTTATGAGCTACCTTCCTCAAGAATCAGAGCGTGCATGCTTTGCTTGGGTTTGGGATGCGTGCTCTAAATTGGATGCCTACGTACAAGGGCCCCTGGCCCGGGGAAATCCGTCCCTTCGCGACGCTCTGTTCGACGAAAACTGGTCTTGGTTGGTCGCTTCAAATTTTGAAGAACTGCTAGGAGCGTTTAATGAACATAGCAATGAACAGGCAGGCGCTCGTCAACGCGCCGCTTCTCATGCTTCATCACTCAGTATCGATGAAGCACTCACGATGTACTCGGAGAAGAATGCTTCGGAGGCAGCAGATCCGTCCGACGCAGATCGTTTTAGTTCAACAATCCCATTCAACTCTCTGCTTCTGCACACCCTTAGGCTATTTGGGTCCCAAGAAAACCCGCTTGAAGACGAAGGCAGCCTGGACGATAAGCGACTCATCAAGCTATTCAACAGCGAATTTTCCGAAAAACGGCCGGATCGCGTTCGAGAATTTATTGCGCTGCTCCTCCGCACAAGAGTAGCGTTTGACTCATTCATCCTTAAGCGTGAGTTCTTGGCCACGTACTCTGACGAAGGCGAGTGGTCACTTCGCAAGGTTGTGAAAACAAGAAGCGGAAACAAGAGCACAATTGGCTATCGCAACACGTGCGCGGGCGACTCCAAGGACGACAGCGACACACTCGATCCCACAACACGTGACCTTCTGCTACTCCAGGGCATGCTACGGGTTACCTACACATCACCTCGCACTATGCATTGGATTACACTAGCGCTCCATCACGTGCTGCAGGCAGAAAGCCCTGCCCATGTCTCCGTGAAGGACATGGTTCTTCTTCTCCAAACGTACGTGCGCGATAGGGTTCGAGAAGCGTTCCCATTCGCCAATGAGCCAGTCGGTTTTAATATTTCCCGCGTCGTCTTCGCATATATTGACTACCTTCTCGTCGTCAATAATCGGGTACCTAACATCGATTCTGACTACAGGTTCTCATTCCGAACCTCCATCGAACATTTTTATCCACAAAGCCCAGATGAACAACAATCAGGTGAACGGCTTAGCGTAACGAACCTGCACAAACTAGGAAACCTTGCCTTAGTGAGCGTGGGTGCAAACTCCAAGTTCAACAACAGCCTGCCCCTCGCAAAAGCCACAAATTACCGCCAGACTATCGAGAGGCAGAGTCCCAAATTGCATCTCATGGCGGCGAAGGCGCGACACCTGGGCGTCTGGGGTGATCGTGAGGTCGAAGCTCACCATCAGGAGATAGTGAACCTACTTCGACAAGATCTCGAACCCCAGCCCTCGATTTTTCACAGCGGTGCGTGATGGAGTGGTTTCGGCGTAGCGCGTGATCGTTGGTTGCTTCTTGTTTTCAGCAGTGTCGTGTCGCCCTTTGGTTTGCCTTGATGTTTGGCACTGATTCCACTGCCCGTGATTAGGCTCGGTTGGGACGGGATGAGCCGGTGATCGGTTCACCAAGTCGCCTGCTTCCAGGTTCAGCAATTCCTAAGTTAGCTGCAACTGTAAAGACGGCTTAATCGAACTGTCCAGTGCCACCGTCCACGACGGAAGGCACTGAGCAAACACCGTTCGTGTCGCCATGGTTCATCGCCCGCGCCCAGCTACCGTTGGATCAGCGCGAAACCGGGCGGCCGGTTCATCAAGATGGGGGCGGCAATGAGGTGCATTCCGGACAAACCGGAGTTCAGTGAGGGACAGGTGGCGGAGAAGGCCGTCTGGACAGCTCTGAAGAAGAGTCTCCCTGATGATTGCGTGGTGGCCCACTCGGTCCACATTCGCGACGGCCGGAACGAATACGAGATTGACCTTCTGGTGCTCTGGCCCAATGTGGGCATGGCTGCGATCGAGGTCAAGGGCGGCCAGATCAGCATCGTCGACAGCCAGTGGTACCAGTCGGACCGGAGCCAAAAGCGCAAGATCCAAAGCCCTGTGGCGCAGTCCCAGAGTTCCTTCCACGCGCTCAAGAACTGGCTGGAAGACCAACTCGGTACACGCGTGAGCAGCCGCTGCGTCTATATGGTCAGCCTGCCATATACCGATGTGCCGCGCGGATGGACCATGGCCGGTTGCCCCCGGTCGCTCATCCTCGATCAGACGGACAGCAAGTCGCCGGCCGAGCTCGTGCGCCAGGCCATCGAAAACGAAGGCGGCGGGGCCGCCCCGCTGGCCCCGGCATTCCTCGAGCGGATCGTTCGCAAGCTGGGCGGAAACCTGGACCCCGCCGTCGTGCCTGCCACCACGTTCCAGGAGGACGAAGCAACCCAGGACTATCTCACGGAGCGCCAGTCCGTACTGCTGCAAGCAACCCGCTCACTCCCAAGGATCCGCTTCACCGGCGGCGCGGGTAGCGGAAAAACCTGGCTCGCCGTCGAAAAGGCCCGGATGCTCAGCAAGCAGGGCAAGCGCGTAGGTCTGTTCTGCTACAACAAGGGCCTTGGGCAGTACCTTCAGGACCGTGTTGAATCATGGCGGCGCCAGGCTAGGCCGGTGTTCACGGGCGAGTTTCACGAATACGCGCGCGGGCTGGGCGTCCCCGACGGCAAGGGGCAGGATTACTTCGACATCGAGATGCCCCGCCTCCTCAAGGAACTCGCGGCTGATGTGGACCCGAAGGACCGGTTGGACGCCGTGGTCGTCGACGAGGCACAGGACTTCGCGCCTCTTTGGTGGGAAGCGCTGCTCGCGTGCACCACGGATCCCTCTGCGGCCGAGGTGTACGCCTTCATGGATGACCGGCAGGACGTCTACCAGCGCTGGGAAGGCGCGACGGCGGACCTCACCAATGGCCCGATGGCCACGCTGGTGCCCATCCACATCGACGACAACCTCCGCAACACCCGCAAGATCGCCGAGTCCTTCAGGCCCTTAGCTGGCGAGCATTTCACGCCGCGCGGCAGCACCGGCCTGCCCGTGCGTTTCGTGGGCTGCCCCACAGAGGAAGCGCTCGGCGTCGCCGACGACTGTGTAGTAACTCTGATCGAGGAAGGCTGGGCCAACAACCAAATCGCGCTCCTCACCACCAAGGACCGGCACCCCATCCACTTGGACTATTTTGAGCGGGAAGCCACCGAGGAGTACTGGCGGGAATTCCACGCCAAAGAAGCGGAGTTCTACGGGCATGTTTTGGGCTTCAAAGGTCTGGAACGTTCCGTGGTTGTCCTGTGCGTCAACGGTTTCAAGGACATGGGCAGGGCCCGAGAACAGCTATACGTCGGGTTGTCGCGGGCCCGGAGCCTGCTGGTTGTTGTAGGTGATTTTGGGCTGCTGGAGGAGGCAGGCGGCCGCGAACTCAAGCTCGCGCTGTCACGCAGCCAGACGTGGAAACCGGTGCTAAAGGAGGTTTAGCGGCACGTCAGTGGCACTCACAGCAGCTTATGACGGTCAAAACCAGAGTCAAGTAAAATCACCTCTTGCACGGACGTGCACCAATTTCCCGAAGCCGGTATCCAAAATGCAGGAACTCTTCTGGAATAACTTGTACAGACTTTGCCGCCCGTTCCACGTTCGTGAGTGAAATATCAGCACCGTAACTTTGAGTCAGCCAGCGTTTGAAATCATGAAGTCCTTTACTCCTATCGAGACTCTGTACAGCTGATTCGTGTTCCCGGCGCAGGTCACTCCATGTTTTGTGCGCGCCCGGAACGAGTTGTTCAACCGGTAAGTACTCGATGATGTCACGGGCAGTGAACCCATGTGGTTCGACTCTCGAATGTACCCCCTTAGCCAATGCCCGGCTCAGCCATTGCACGAGCCATCCATATTCGTCTCCCTTCCGTTGTTTGAAAGCCTGCGAGAGGAAATCAATGGCATCCTCAGAACCGCTGGCAAGGTAGCGCGTCTGTGCTTCAAGCCACGCGTCCTCGATCTCCTGCGACCGGACGTCATCTAGCACCGCAACAAGGTGAGCGTCGCTGAGGTCAAAAAGAAGCTGGCTCTCGACGGTGCCCGGAAGCTTCCGTCCGCCGCGCATTGGTACGATTTTAATTCGCTCATTGTCGAGTAGCTCACCGCAGAGTGCCCGAATCACAATCTCATCGTGAGCCCCCTCAACGAGCAGGAATATTCGGTAGAGACCCAATAGGTCGGAAGGCGAAAGTCCTAGCGCCGAAAGCGTTTCCGAGCCCAGCGGTGGCATAAAGCCCACACTGGTTTTGCCATTGGTATTGGAGACATGAAGGCATTCGGTGGTCCGAGCATCAAGTACTTCGGGCGAATGTGTCGCAACAATGACCTGCAGACCAACGCTCGTCAACTCGCTAAGACCTTTGGCCATCTGTCGTTCCGCGGCTCGGTGAAGTGCTGCTTCTGGTTCATCCATAACGATGACGCTTACCGCCCCAGTGAGGTCGAGAGCCCGACGCACAGCGACACGTGCCCATCGGCTCTCTGCTCGAGATAACTCACTCACAGGCACCTTTGTATGTCCGTAGGCCCCGTACTTAACGCACCAGTGCAATGGACTGTCACGCACCCACTGCCCCAGCGGTCGCAGCTCCAGTGTGAGTTGCGGAGCATCTTGAAGAAGTAAGGAATATGTTTCATTGGCCGACTGAGCACGTTCACTGACCCATTGCTGCATGTCGGTGGAGAGGGATAGAGAGCTTCCAGCCGATAGGAGCTCAACCTCAAAGTGCTTAGCGAATGCGGCACGGGTAAGAGAATCTATGTCCGCCTCGTCATCATCATCCTCCAGCACAAAGGGAATGCTCCGGGCGGAAAACAGTTTGACCATGGGAATGGGCAAGTCATCTCTTATGATCGGATCTAGCATCCTCCGAACGTCATCTGGCATCGCCAATGAACGGTATTCCCAAACAAGTCCAGCTATCGGACGATGTATGTATTCCCATTCAAGAAGACTTAGCTCATCGTATAGTTTTTCTTCTGCTTGCTCCCTGAGGCCATATTCCTCATCGCTTAATTCATCGTCTTCGCGCCAAGTATCGTTTCCGTCAGCAATTTTCTGTGCGAAGCCTTCTGCAACCTCGACCGCTGACTGGTAAGCAGCAACCTCCCTAGTACCCGCTGGTACATCACGAGGAAGGCAAAGCCAAACGTCCCATTCAGCGGCGTTGTCGCCTACAGGAATTAGCGCAATTGATCGGGCAAGCACCAAATCCTCGATGAGGTCGGGCTCGATTTCCTCCACCTCCTCGTAGGGCTTAAAGTATCGCCCGCCGCGGATGAACCAGTTTTTGATGGCACCACGAAGCAAGGCAGCACCTGCTCCTGGCGTCGACTTGGAGCGATACCAGGACTCGTGCACCTCGTCGGCCAGATGCTCCATTACCCACTCATAGACTCCGGTATCGTGCTCAAGCTGACAAATAAGCTGGTTTATTCCCCTATAACGTCCACGAAGGGCACGTCGAAGGGAATCTAAAATCCAAGTTTTACCGGCACCATTTTGACCATAAAGAGCAGTAACGCCGGAACCAAAGGCAACTGCGACGTTATCAAGCGGGCCGGCATTGGAACGCAGGCCGATGAGGGCGGACCGCGCCCGAAGTAGGTTTTCCGGATTCATCCATACAGTCTGACAAGAACTTGTTCGTCCGCAAGGACGCCACGCTAGCGGACATGTAGATGGCCGACCTGCAACTGGCAGAGCAGCGGAAGGGTCTAAACCGGCAGCTCGATGAGCAGGCGAGGGACTGGAAAGCAGCGCAGGGTGATGGAGCTGGCCGCGGAGGCCGAGTCCTCGAACACTCCGCCGGGGTGGACCAGCTGGGTCACGTAGGACACCGCCACGAAGATGCCGCCGCCGATCAGCGCCACCAGAATGATGGCTCGCGGCACGGTTCTCCGCGAGCTGACGGTTTCCTCGGTGAGCGTGTTGACGGCGTCGAATTCCCGGGAACGAGTACGCGGCGATGGCCGTCCCGGCGGAGAAGCTGGCGGTGCTGTTGAAAAACGGCTGCGCGCTGGCCAGTCCCCCGGCACCATTGCGACACCCCGCTGCCGATGGCCAGGATGTTCAGCCGCGTGGTGATCACAATGAAGCCCACGATCCAGACGCCGATGCGGATGCCGGGGCTGCCCCCACCTATGGCTACTTTCTAGATAGTGTTAGTGCAGCCTCAACAACAGGATGGTTATGAAAAGCTTTGATTCGCGCGTATATAGCGTCGGGGATTACCGAGAGTGGGATGATTCCCGCCAGTTGATCCTTTCGCCACGCTTCCAGCGTCGCGATGTCTGGAGTGAGACTGCTCGGTCGTATCTGATGGACACCATAATTCGCGGCCTCCCAATTCCTAAGGTATTCATTCGTCAGATAATTGATCCTGCCACTGGGCGTAGCATACGCGAGGTAGTAGACGGGCAGCAGCGACTACGAACGATTCTTTCGTTCGTCCGCGACGGATTCATGATCCGTCCGGGTCACAACGCCGAGTTCGGCGGTCTATTTTTCAGCGAACTACCCCAAGAAAAACAGATGGAACTCCTCGGCTACGAAATCTCCACTGACTTACTTGTCAATCTAACTGATGCAGAAGTTCTCGATATCTTCAGCCGCTTAAACTCACATGCTGTGGTCCTGAATGACCAGGAAAAGATCAACGCCAGTCACTTTGGCGAGTTCAAAAAGCTTGCCGATGCCCTCGCCCACGATAACTTTGAGTACTGGATCAAGAACAAAATCCTTCGCGAACCTCAAGTGGTCAGGATGGCCGACGTAGCGTTGGCTGCCGATCTCTTAATTGCCATATGTGATGGAATCCAAAGCAAGAAACAGCTCCGTGCATACTACGCCCAGTACGAGAAAGATTTTCAGTTCGATCCCAACGACCTAGCCAAAAAGTTTCACCTGACGCTCGCGATGATAACTAAAATATATCCCGACGGGCTAGAGCACAGCGAGTTCAGACGTGTCCACCTCTATTACAGTCTTTTCACAGCCGTCTATCATATGCTTTACGGGCTGCCCGCTTGTGACACACCCCGTGGGGATATCAGCTCGGAAAACTTGAACCGCGTACGCAACCGACTTGACCATGTCGAGGATGTTTTTGCAGAAACAGATTCATCAGGCCTCACTAATGCTGACAGGCAGTTCCTCAACGATAGTCGCAGGGCGACGACTGACGCATCGGTTCGCAAACGGCGTACCGAATACCTTGTCAAGCTCGCTTTGAAACCGTGAAAATCATTTTCGCCAATAGCCTACAGCGAATTTCGGAAACAAGTTCTCATTTGAAGGCCGCACATACTCTTGCTAATAACGGGCAGTACGAACGATCCATTTCAGAAAGAACGTTGATATCCGAAGCCTGTTTCCTCAATCTATTCATCACTCTGGAAGAATTCTTAGAGGCCAGCTTTGCGCACTACTTAGTCGGAAAGATGAGCACAGCGCGATGGCGGCCGTCGAGATTCGCCAAGCCAACCTCGCTAGAGCATGCTCAAAGGATGCTGATTGGGTCGCAACGCTTCGTCGATTGGTCTACCCCGGACACGGTACTTAAGTTTGCCGACCTCTACTTTTTGGGCGGGGAACCATTCAGGACACCCTTGGCTGGCGCGAAAAGTCATCTGCAAGGAATGAAGACCGTCCGCAACTCGACCGCGCATCTTTCGTCCACAACGCGAGCGGCACTTGATGGACTGTACTCGCGCTGGACCGGAACTCCTTCCAGCGGAATCACGGCTTACGAGATGTTGATGGCACGGGGTGTACAAAGCCAGAACACTTTCTACGGCACCAGCGAGCAGGTTGTGCAAGCAATCATCGCGAGTGTCGCCAACCGGTCGTCATAGGCCTGAATAGGGCTTGGTCTGAGCCACGGGCCTACAAGCTTCATCTCAGGCCTGCCGACGTCAAACCCAAGCCGAAGTAGTTAGGCCTTTGCCCTCGCCGCTGCACGTTCCGTTGTTCGCGGGAAGTCGGTTCACGCTCACGAGGCCGCGCCCCATTCGGCTTCCGCTTTTCAGCCGGTCCCCGAAACGCTCGTCATTGTCTAACGAGAGATAGAAAGCACTTCGCTATAGTTTGGCGTCACCAGCCGGGAAAGGGGAGAAGCCAACGGCGCCCACGGCTGACAGCTCCGATCTCCGCCAGGCGCGTGACTTACGATGGCTACGGAGGGACGATAAATGCACAGAGAACAATGGCGGGCCGTTGCGAGAGCGAGGTTACGTGAAGCTAATGCGCTTCTGTCAGCCAGGGAGTGGTCAGGAGCATATTACTTGGCCGGCTATGCAGTTGAATGTGGGCTGAAGGCTTGCCTTGTCCGGCAATTCCAAGCGAGCACTATGCCCAACAAGAAGCTGGTGTTGGATGCCTACACACATGACCTATTGAAGCTCGTTGGCCTATCCGGTCTCAAGGTCGCACTTGACAGTGACACGAAGTTGGACGGGAATCTGGCAATTAACTGGGCCATCGTAAAGGACTGGGACGAGACAGCGCGTTATCGGCTGATTGGCCAGAATGACGCTGAGGACCTCGTCGCGGCAGTGAGTAATAGGCGCCACGGCGTCATGAAGTGGGTGCGAAAACATTGGTAGAACTGAGCAAGGAAATGGGCAATAGAGTGCTCGAACGGCTGGACAAGAGTCGCGTCCCCGTGGACGCTGCCTTTTGGCTCCAAGATGACGATGATGAGTGGAAGTTCTATCTCCACACACCGCTGATTGAACGCAAAAGCCGAACGCAAGCATACAGGGCTATACAGAAAGCCCTTTCGGGTTTCGACGACTCACTAGCGGTTCAGGAGCTGAACCTTCTGAGAGAGGACGACCAGCTGCTCCGGGCCATGCGGTTACTGGCATCCATGGGCGATCATGCCGCCTCAGAGACGCGGTTCCGACGAAATACCGTAAACGGCATCTTTATCCGGGACGCTTTGATTCAGAGGCTGCGAACCGCTGCGGGGACGCACTAAGGTCGGCTCAGTTCAGAGCAGCACAGCGCGGGTAAGTGGCTAAAGGGCGCCTCCGACCCAAGTTGGAAGTGCCCTTCGTGCGGTTCTGAACCCAAGTGGTACAAAGCGCCCAACTCAGTCGATCAGCACAGGCTGCTTATCCGCTCTGGAAATTCAACAACGGAGCGAGCGTCCCGCTTGCGGTGATTGACCCAGTTCGCCACTGCCAGAAGCGCCACGAGACCGAAGGTGCTCAGGAGCTGGGGACGGGAATCCTCGCCGATGAAGCCCACCGTGAACATCACCGCGAGGATGAGCAGGCCAAAGCCTGTGAGTCACGGGAAGCCGGGCATGCGCAGGGGTAGCTCTGTCCTCTCGCGGTCGGCGCGGAGACGCAGCGCGAGCTGGGCGAGGAGCGTGAACGTCCACACCAGCAGGCAGGTCGACCCCACAATGTTCAGCAGGACGCCGAGGACCATCTCGGGGAAAGCCAGCTCCAGCACAACCGTGACAACGCCGAAGGCGACGCTTGCCAGGACGGCGACCACCGGGACGCGTGCCTTGGACACGCGAGCGAGCAGGCGGGGTGCTTCACCTCGCTCCGCGAGGGAGTACGCCATCCGGGACACACCGTAGAGGTTCGCGTTGAGCGCGGAGAGCAGCGCTGCGACGGCTACCAGGGTGATGGCGGTGGCCGCACCGGGCATGCCGGCGGCCTCCAGCACGGCGGCGAACGGGCTCTTCAATCCTTCAGAACCCACGGGCACCACAGCCGCGATGATGAAGATGGCGCCGATGTAGAACACCAGGGTGCGCCAGAGCACCGTGCGGACTGCTTTCTTTAACTGCGGGCCGGCTCGGCGGTCTCGGCTGCGGCCACGGACACAATCTCGGTGCCGCCGAATGCGAACGCCACCACGAACAGTGCGTAGCAATCCCGGCAAAACCGCTCGGAGCAAAGCCGTCGCCCATGAAGTTGGACAGGCCCGGCGACTGGACGCGCCCGGCAGCGAGCCGAAGAGCAGGGCAGCGAGCCGAAGAGCAGGGCAGCGCCCACAGCCAGGAACGCGACGATTGCCGCCTCCTTGAGCAGGGCGAACCAGAACTCAAACTCACCGAAGTTCTTGACACTGGTCAGGTTCACGGCAGTTAGCACCACGATGAACACGAAGGCTATCAGCCACACGGGCAGCGCGGGGAAGATGGTGGCCAGTAGGCCCGCCGCACCGAGCCCCTCGGCCGCGATAACCACCACGACCTGGATCCATCAGAGCAAGCCGACGGTGGCACCGGCCACCGGTCCGTAGGCCTTGACGGTATAGACGGAGAAAGCACCGCTGTCCGGGTTGGCGGCGGCCATCTCACCGAGGGCCCACATCACGAGGATGATGAGCGTGCCGGCGATAAGGTCACTCCGGCGGCTGCCCCCTTAGGAGGCTCGATGTCTACGCGGGGATATGTTCCCAAGTGGCGGCATATGCATGTGGTGACTTCTGCATGTCTTGGTAGAAGTCCCATCCCTGATCCCTGCTGGTAAAGACCTTTTCATAGGTCTTCCCGCCCTCATCTACTGACCTCCATGTGACCCGATAATTCAGGCTCGCGTCTTCATAGCCGCTGGTCGGTTCGTGTCTCATCTTCATGCTCCTTTTCGTGGTGGGGCGACGTTAGCATGTTCATCCCCAGGCGGTCGAATGGAGACGCTCAGTAGAAAGCGCAGCGCCGAGATGGTGTCGCCTCTCCATAGGTTCTCCATGGGCGACCCCATCGGCGAGGCTTGCCGTGTCTCTAACTGATGAGGGTGGCGTGGGTGCCGGTTCCATGACAACTATGGTCAAGAACGAAGGCTTATGGCCCTGCGCTCGCATGTTTGGCGGTTGCGTCAATTGGCGCTGCTTCGCTTAGAGCGTTTGTGCGTCTTTGTTGGAGTGCGCTCAGCAAGAACTCCGCTAAGTGACCGTGCTGTTCAGCGCCAGCCTTGAATGCATCTCGGTCGCGATGGCCCGATGATCCGTCAAATGCACCGTACGGCTCGTCCCTTAGCGGATGTTAGAAGTAGTCGGGAGTCTTACAGCCGCCGCTGCCGGAACATCGGGAACGACTCCCGCGCCCGGCCCACAGTCTCCAGCGAAACCTCCACCATCCGCACACCGGGCTCCAATCCAAGATCGGCTTCAACAAACCCCATCGGATCCACCAGCACGCTCCGCCCCACCGACACCGGCGGCGCCTGGCACACCCCCGCCACGTACACGCTGTTCTCGATCGCCCGCGCCGCGTTCAGCGCCAGCCACTGCTCCGTCTTGTGCTCCCCCGGCACCCAGGACGAACAGGCCAGCAGGACCTGCGCGCCGGCGTCGGCCAGTGACCTGGCCAGCTCCGGGAACCGCAGGTCGTAGCAGGTCATCAGACCGAACCGCACTCCCCCGTGCTCAAACACCACAGGCTCGGTGGACGGTCCCGGCCTGATGAACGTCGACTCCCCAAAGCCCTGCGCGTCGAAAAGGTGAATCTTCCGGTAGAAAGCCAGCCGGCCGCCGTCGGGCCCGAAAGCCACCAGCGTGTTGTACGCCCGCCCCGGATCCTCCGAGGTTTCCACCACGCCCGCCACCAGCGCAATGCGGTGGCGGCGGGCGGTCTCGGCAAGCTCCCTACAGACGGGCCCGTCCAGCGGCTCAGCCACCGCGGGGAAGGTCGCGTCCACCTTCTTCTTCTCGTAGGTGGCATACTCCGGGAAGGCGACCAGCGCGGCGCCGCCGCGCGCTGCCTCGGCAGTGAACCGGTCAATCACGGCGAGGTTGGCCCGGATATCGGCGCCCGACTCCAGCTGGCCCAGCGCAATCCTCACGTCAGTTCCTTCCCTCGGCCCGGCGGCCACACAACAAACTGTCAGGCTCAGGCGGCCGCCTCGACCGTCGCCTTCTCAGTGGCTGTCATCTCCGGCGGCGAGGCCTTGAAGCCGCGGGTGATCAGGGCCAGGACCACCACGCCCAGCGCCAGCCAGGACACACCCAGCGTAATGGCGTTGCTGTCCAGCCGGGAGAGCAGGTAGGCGCAGATGATCGCGCCGATCACCGGGACCACCACGTAAGACACCGGGTTCAGCTGCTGCCCGGCCCGGCGCTGGCGCACATAGTGGAACACCACCGCGGCGTTCACCAGCGTGAAGGCGGTGAAGGCACCAAAGTTGATGAACGACGTCGACGTCGCCACGTCCAGGAAGATCGCAATCAGGCCCACAATGCCGGTGACCACCAGGTTCGCCACCGGGGTGTGGAACTTCTCGCTGAGCCGGCCAAAGACGGCCTTGGGCAGGACGGAATCGCGGCCCATCGCATACAGCAGGCGGGACGCGCTGGCCTGCGCGGCGAGGCCGGAGGCGAACTGCGCCACCACCAGGCCGGCCAGGAACACGGCGCCGAACAGCTGCCCGCCGATCTGCAGTGCGATTGAGCTGGCAGCGGACGCCGAGTCCTCGAACACGCCGCCGGGGTGCACCAGCTGGGTCACGTAGGAGACCGCTACGAAGATGCCGCCGCCGATCAGGGCCACGAGCATGATGGCGCGCGGCACGGTCCGGCGCGGGTTGATGGTTTCCTCGGTGAGGGTGGTGACGGCGTCGAACCCGAGGAACGAGTACGCGGCGATGGCGGCGCCGGCGGAGATGGTGGCGAAGCTGGCGGTGTCGTTGAAGAACGGCTGCCCGCTGGCCAGTCCCCCGGCGCCGTTGGCGGACACGACGCTGCCGATGGCCAGCGCCACGAAGAACACGAGGACCAGCAGCTGGAAGGCCATCAGCACGTAGTTGGCCTTGTCCGCCACCTTGATGCCCAGGATGTTCAGCAGCGTGGTGATGACGATGAAGCCCACGATCCAGACGCCGATGGGGATGCCGGGGAACTGGGCGCTCAGGTACGAGCCGCCGATGAGCCAGATGACCATGGGCAGGAAGAGGTAGTCCAGCAGCACGGCCCAGCCCACCAGGAACCCCACCCGGGAATCGATGGAGCGGCGGACGTAGGTGTAGGCGGAGCCGGCCACGGGGTAGGCGATGGCCATCCGGCCGTAGCTGTGCGCGGTGAACAGCATGGCCACGAGCGCCACGAGGTACGCGGCGGGCGCGGCACCGCCGGTGGTTTCGGCGATGATGCCGAAGATCCCCAGGACGATGATCGGGGTCAGGTACGCCAGCCCGAACAGGACCAGCGAGGGCAGCTTCAGCGTGCGGGTAAGGGTGGTTGTCACGATGTTTCCTTAGGGCTTGTAGGACGGCGGTGTCCAGGTGGCCGGGTTGATCCGGCCTTGGTAGACGGAAAGTTCGACGGCGGGCTCCCCCTCGCGGAACTGCGACCAGGGGCGGTTGAGGTTCTCCGTGCCGTGCGTGCGGACGCGGTCGACGGCGGCCAGGTCCAGTTCCGCGGTGAGCAGCCGGGGTGCGTCGTCCGGGGCCTCGGCGAGGGTGTTGCCCTCCGGGTCCACGATGATGCTCTTGCCCTGGCCGGTGGGGCCGGCGCAGTTGACGCTGACCATAAAGACCTGGTTCACGATGGCGTTGGCCTTCGCGAGGATCAGTTCCTGCTTGCGGTCCGGGGTGGTGGTTTTGACGACGTTGAGGATCACCTCGGCGCCCATCCAGGCGAGCTGGCGGGACACCTCCGGGTACCAGGCGTCGTAGCAGATGTTCAGGCCCACCCTGCCGATGCGGGGCAGGTCCACGGTGGTGAACCTGTCGCCGGGATCGTAGGGCTCGAACGGGCGCCAGGGGAAGATCTTCCGGTAGTAGCCGGCGAGCTCCCCGTCCGGGGACAGGACCAGCTGGGTGTTGAACAGCTGGCCTTCCGGGCCGCGTTCGCAGACGCTGCCGGGGACCAGCCAGATGTTGAGGTCCTTGGCCAACAGTTTGAGCTCTTTGACCCGTGGGCCGTCCAGGGGCTCGGCGCTCGCCTGGAGCATTTCGGTTCTTTGCAGGTCGGGGTTTTGGTCGCCGAAGAGGTGCAGCTCGGGGAAGACCACCAGCTTGCTGTGCGGTTGCACCTCGAGTGCTGCTTTGACCTCATCGGCGAAGGCTGAGACGGGCTCGCCGATGAGCCGCGGCCGGGCCTGGGCGGCGATGAGGGGAAGGATGCGTTGCATGGGTTTTTCTCCGCGTTGGGGTGTGATCCGGGTTATATTAGATCAGAATGATCCAATAAAGGGAAGGGGGCCGGCGTGGGCCGTAAAGTAGCGGATATGACCCGTCAGCTGGAGGACACCGTCGAGCCCCCGCCCCTCGGCGCCGGCAGGATGCCTGGGATGGAGCGCCGCAGTGCGATGGATGCTGTGCGGATGCGGATCGGGATGGCGATTTCTCTGGGGCTGCTGAAACCGGGTGAACGGCTGCCCGACCAGGAGGATGTTGCGCTGGGTTTGTCGGTCAGCCCGATCACTGCCCGCCGCGCGCTGGCGAGCCTGGCGGAGCAGGGCGTGGTGGTTCGCCGGCGCGGGCGGGCCGGGGGAACGTTTGTGGCGGAGGCGCCGCCTACGGATGTTTTGGCTTCCCTGTCGGCGTCGCCGGCCGAGTCCCAGGCGGTGAACCGGCTGGTGGACCGGAGGCTTTTGTTTGAGTGCGCGGTCACCCACTACGCGGCGGTCAATGCCACAGCCGAGCAGCTAGACGAGTTGGAACGGCTGACCCAGGAAATGGCGGAGTCGACTGACTGGTCCTACTACCACCGGATGGACGAGCAGTTCCATCAGCTGGTGGGCACTGCATCATGCCTGGACTCCGCCGTCGAGGTCTATCACGAGACGCTCGCCGAGCTCTACGACTACTTCATCCCCTACCCCATCGAGAAGCTGCACAAATCCAACCAGGACCACGTCGCCCTGGTGGCAGCCCTCCGCGCCGGAGATGTCCAGGACGCCGTGGAAGTTGCCAGGAAGCACGTGGACATCCTGCACCGGACGATGTTTATGGGCCTAGCTCAGGGCGAACCCTCAGCCACGATCTCGGACTGATAGTGGCTGCGATGGCCACTATCAGTCGACCATCGACGTACGAATTTCCAACCAAGGCTTGGAATGAGGGCCCAAAAAAGCATCAATAAATCGTCAAGATTCGCGACTAATAATCAGGATTCGCGCAGTTTTCTCCCAGAAACCAAAAAAGGCGGCATTTTCTCAGATCTAATGAAATGACTTTGACGCTATTGGGGGAAGCGAAAATGTTGTTTCTGTCGGCTGGCTCGGTGTACCGCTTCTGCGGTCCACGCTCCACGCTGGATTTCCTCCATGTGTGTCCATCACCGCACCCAACCCCGCACGCTTTTTATCGCACGTCGGTCAGGTGTCCTATGGAAGGACTCTCATGAGCCAGCAACCCTACACCGCCCCCTATCCTCCGAACTACGGCTATGGTCAACCGCCGGTAAGCAACAAGTCGTTCCTGGCGACCTGGCTGCTCTCGCTGCTCCTTGGCGTCTTCGGCGTTGACCGCTTCTACCTTGGCAAGGTGGGAACCGGCATCCTGAAGCTCGTCACTTTTGGTGGGCTCGGCATCTGGGCATTGATTGACCTCATCTTGTTACTGGCTAACAAGACACGCGATAAGCGGGGGCTTCCGCTGGAAGGTTATGACAGGCACAAGAAGGTGGCCCTGATCGTCACCGGCGTTGTCATTCTCCTCAGCATCGTCGTCAACTCGGCCCGCGCGGGCTCTGCACCTTCGTCAGCGCCCGCCGCCTCCTCTCCCAAGGTCGTCACTGCAGCTCAGACCGCGTCTGCCACTCCAGCTCCCACAAAGGACCCCGCTGTTGCAGCGGCCGAAGCTGAGGCCGCTGCAAAAGCCAAGGCTGAGGCGGATGCAGCGGCTAAGGCAAAAGCCGAAGCCGATGCTGCCGCCAAAGCTCAGGCTGCCGCTGACGCGGCTGCTGCGAAGGCTGCGGCCGAGGCCGAAGCCGCCGCCAAGAAAGGGACCATCAGCCAGCAGAGTGCCCAGCGGAAAGCCGGCGACTACCTCAAGTTCACCGCCTTCTCGCGGTCCGGCCTGATCGATCAGCTGGTGTTCGAGAAGTTCTCCGTCGATGATGCAACCTGGGCCGTGGACCACATGACGATTGACTACAACGAGCAGGCAGCAAAGAAGGCCAAGGATTACTTGAAGTTCACATCCTTCTCGCGGTCCGGGCTGGTCGACCAGTTGCTCTTTGAGGGCTATACGCCGGAGCAGGCCGAATATGGAGCCAGCACCACCGGCCTCTAGCTGGTCCAAAGACAATCCGTCCCATCGCGGCGCCGCGAGAGGCTTCGGTGCCGAACTGGACAGCGAGCCGCAACGGGGCATCCAGATTTGCCAATACATTTCGAGGGGAAATTAGGTTTGAAACTCACGACAACACTGGCCAGCGGCGCGCTCCTGTGCTTGGCCCTTTCAAGCTGCGCGGGATCCCCGCAAGCAGATCCAACCGTCACGCATACCGTTACCCAAACGGCCACGGCAACCGTTACTGCAACGGCAACAGTGACGGCGACCGCCACGGTCAAAGCCGAACCTGTTGCTCCTGCCGTTGTGGCGGCCCCGGCACCGGCTCCTGCTGCACCAGCGACCGCCGTGATCCCGGCCAACGCCGCTGGAATGAATGCGGAAGCACTCGACGATGAATTGACCGCGCTTGGCTTCAAAAAGATCGTCTATAACTCTGACACCGGAAAGACCGTGCTGTTGCTCAGCAACTGGACGGTTACTGGAATCGACAACGCAGGAGCGGAACAAGCCGTCGAGAAGGCAGTGGTAGTGCACGTAACCAAATAGCTTCTGTCTCACGAGGGGCGCGCCCGGCCAAAGCCGGACGCGCCCCTCGTGGGCTCTGAACCCGCAAACCGGGCCAACTCTACGACCACTTCCTCCCCTACCCCATCGAGAAGCTCCACAAGTCCAACCACGACCACATCGCGCTCGTGGCCGCCCTCTGCACCGGAGATGTCCCTGACAGCGCCCTCCCGGCCCGCCTCCGCCGTCGTACTTCCGGCCGTAAGGCGTGCTGCTGCCGACAAGTCCCGCCTACCGCCTTCCATGCAGATTCCACCACGGGACAATGCCGCTCTCCGTGCACAGGCACGGCCCCCAGACTACGGCCAGGTGTCCTGACTCACGGTAGACTTTCGGTTACTAGTATGCATAAACGGTATCCGCTCGGATTCCTGCGTGGCGACCAAACGAGAGGTTGGAATGGCACAATCACTTTCGACAGGATCGGGCGTTGTCCTGGACCTGATCAGGTCCGGCCAGGCGACGACCAGGAATGACCTTCTGGAGCGGCTGGGGTGGTCGCGAATCACCCTTGCCCGGCGGCTGGAAGAGCTACTGAACGCCTCCATCATCATGAGCGTAGGTCAACTGGACTCCCGCGGCGGACGCCCACCCGAAACGTTTGCGGTCAAGCCGGATTCTGGCGTGCTTCTGGCCCTTGATATCAGCGGTTCACACAGCATGGTGGCCATCACGGACCTTGTCTCCACCATCCTCAGCGTTGACGAGGCAGACATCGGGCCAAGCCAGGGGCCTGCTGAGATTTTCGAATGGGCAGGCCAGGTTTTCGACCACATGCTGCTCCGCCTGGGGAAGACCAGGGCTGACGTCGTGGGGATCGGCGTCGGCGTCCCCGGCCCCGTGGATGTCACAACCGGATGCCTGGCATCACCGCAGGTCGATAAGCAATGGGACGGCGTGGCTGTCCGCGACTACTTCTTGAGCAGATATGGACATGCCGTCCTGGCAGTTGACCGGGACGTAAACACCATGGCCCTAGCGGAAGCAAGGCGGGGCAGGGTGGGATACCGGGACATCGTGGGCGTGAAAGCCGGCATCGGGATCGGGCTGGGGTTTGTGCTGGACGGGGCCGTGTACCGCGGCGCGCGCGGAGGAGCCGGCGACCTGAGCCGGCCCCGAATCGGTGGCGGCCGCCTCCAACGGCTCGAAACCGTAGCCAGCGGAGCGGTGATACGCGCCGAACTAGTGGCCCGCGGCTACAAAGTCAGGACAGGAGCGGACATTGTTGAGCTCGCGAACAACGGGGACCACCGAACCCTGACCCTCCTTGAGGAAACGGGAACCGCCCTTGGCCAGACGCTGGCCGACATCGTTGGACTGATCAATCCCGAGGCCGTCATTATCGGCGGAAGTCTCGCCGCAGCGGGCGAACCCTTCCTCACACCCATCCGCGAGGCTATCTTCGCCGGTGCGCGTGAATTCGCCACCCGGGAGCTCGTCGTCGAACGCTCCGGCCTTGGAGATGTGGCCGGCCTGACCGGAGCATCGCTGCTTGCGCAGGACACACTCTTCGCGCCCGACAGGATCAGCCGGCTTACCCACAGCGGAGCCAACTCTCTTGTCCTGGCATCCGGCTAGGAAGACCGCCAACCAAAATACTTTGGTCTACTAATAGACTTAAGCCACCAATCCTTGCTACGGTGATATATCTCACATCGTCGTGATGTGATCCGTTACCTGAAGGATCCCCGTGGCTTTAAACCTCGCTGAAGAACTCTCATCCATCACCACCAATGTGCCCGCTTCCGACTGGAGGGAGGCCATCCGCTGTGCCGGAGATGGCCTGGTGGCAGGCGGAGTCACCACAGAGGACTACACGGAACAGATGATCGCGGCCGTCGAAGAGCACGGCCCCTACATCGTCATTGCCCCCGGAGTCGCCCTCGCCCACGCACGCCCCTCCGAATCCGTCAAAAAGGGAGGGCTCAGCTGGGTCAGCCTGGCCTCCCCTGTGGAGTTCGGGCACAAATCCAACGACCCCGTCTCCCTGGTCATAGGCCTCGCAGCCCTTGACCACACTGCCCACATCGAAGTCCTCAGGGCAGTCGCCGGAATCCTTTCGAATCCGGCCACCCGCAGTGGCCTTGACGCCGCGGCGAGTCCGGAAGAAGTTCGCTCCCTCCTGGCACGCGCCGCCTCACCGAAATAAGCAACTCCAACATCACCCCTGAATTGAAAGGCAACGAACCATGAAGATCGTCGCTGTATGCGGAATGGGCATTGGGACATCAGTGCTTTTGAAAATGAACGCAGAAAAAGTTCTCCAGGATCTCGGCATCGATGCCGATATTGAGGCCGCTGACATTGGAGTTGCCCGCGGCGCCGCCCAGACGGCGCAGATCGTGCTTACTTCCGAGGAGCTCGCACCTGAAATCGGCGATGTCCCCGCAGAGGTCATCGTTATCGAAAACTTCTTTGACCTCGATGAGATCCATAAAAAACTGTCTGCCGCTGTTCGATAGTCAATGCCGGTGGTACCTCCACCTGCAACACCACAAGACCAACCAACATTTCAGCAATAAGGGAGTGCCTACGGCATGGACTGGCTCGTAGTAGTACTGAATTTCATAGGGCAGCAGATTCTCAATGTGCCCGCGTACCTGATCGGCATCATTACCGCAGCAGGCCTAATCGCATTGCGGCGCAACTCGGGCCAGGTCATCGGAGGTGCGCTCAAGGCAACCTTGGGCTTCTTCATCCTTGGCGTGGGCGCCACCGTCGTTACCGGATCACTTGATCCCCTCGGTCAACTGATCCTCACCGTTACCGGCGCCCAGGGTGTCATCCCGACGAACGAGGTCATTACCGCAATGGCCCAGGAACAGTTCGGCGCCCAGAGCGCATACGTCCTGACGCTTGGCTTTCTCATCATGCTGGTACTGGCGCGCTTCACTCCGTTGAAGTACGTCTTCCTGACCGGTCACCACATGGTGTTCATGGCCACCATGCTCACCGTTATTCTGTCCGTTGGTCTGGGGCAGGGCCTTGACTGGCTAGTGGTTCTCCTCGGGGCAGTTCTGCTTGGCGTGATCATGGTGGTCATGCCAGCATTCCTGCACCCGTGGACGAAGAAGATCACTGGCAATGACACCATCGCAATCGGCCATTTCGGTTCTTTGGGTTACATCGCAGCGGGCGCAGTCGGACAGGCCGCGGGCAAGCGCAGCAAGTCAGCCGAAGACATCCAGTTCCCGCAGGGGCTGAAGTTCCTCCGCGACTCCATGGTGGCCACGTCGCTGTCCATGGTCCTCATTTACATGGTTTTCGCCATCTGGGGTCTGATCGCCCTCCCGCTTGCCGACGCGCTGGCAATCTTTGACGCCCCAGACGCGGGAGCCTTCCTCATGGCGGGCTTCGAACAGGCGCTGCTGTTCGGCGTCGGCGTGGCCGTGATCCTCTATGGTGTGCGGACAGTGCTGGGCGAGCTCGTTCCCGCCTTCCAGGGCATTGCAGCCAAGGTCGTCCCCGGAGCCAAAGCCGCCCTTGACATCCCCATCGTTTTCCCGTTCGGCGCCAACGCCGTGCTCATCGGCTTCCTGAGCTCCTTCACCGGCGGCCTGATCGCCCTCGGCATCCTTGCTCTCTGGCTGAACCCCGCCTTCGGCCTGGCCCTGATCCTTCCCGGAATGGTGCCACACTTCTTTACCGGCGGCGGCGCCGGCGTGTACGGCAACGCAACAGGCGGGCGCCGGGGAGCCATGCTCGGCGGCTTCGTGAACGGCATCATCATCACCATCCTGCCCGCCGTCCTGTTGCTCGTCCTGGGCCAGTTCGGGCTCGCAAACAGCACCTTCGGTGACGCCGATTTCGGCTGGTTCGGCACCCTCATCGGCGTTAGCCTGACCGGCGGCCCAGCACTTGGCGCCGTCCTTGCCATTCTTATCGCTACCATCCTCGTTGCAGCCGCCATCGTCTTCCAACGGCGGGTTGTCGATACCGGATGGGTCCCTGGCGGGAGGCGTGATGCCTGGCTCGCCGAGGCCCAGGAAAGCGAAAAGGCCAAAGCTAAGCAGGAAAGTACCACTGCATAACGGGTGTCCCGGAACCATTCGAAGTGAGATTCGCGCAACCCCTGAGGGCGCGTCCGGCCAACGCCGGACGCGCCCTCAGTACGACGTGAACCCGCAAACGGCTCGCAGCCCCTGGATCAGCCGACGAGCACCGGCAAACACTTGGTCCCCCGCCGCCGCAGGCGTAACGTCCGACGGCGGCCGCTGGCCAGGTCCGCCGGCCACGCCTGATTGTCCCGGGACTATCTGCGAGGCTAGCGGCGAACCAGCCGCCACAGGGACGTGACCTCGGCCGCGCGCGCCTCGAACAGGGGATCGTCGCGGTCCGATGCCTTCGGGTGCGTTGGCTTGGTGTCGAGCCGCTCCACCACCTTCAGCCCTGCAGCCTCGATGGCGGCCAGCAGATCCTCACGCGAGCGCAGGCCAAGGTGCTCGGCCAGGTCGGAGAGGACAAGCCAGCCCTCACCGCCCGGCTCCAGATGGTCGGGCAGTCCGTTCAGGAAGCGGAACAGCATCCTGCTCCCGGGGTCGTAGACCGCGCTGTCCAGGCTGGAATGCGGTGTGGCCGGGATCCAGGGCGGGTTGCACACGATCAGCGGCGCGCGGCCCGGCGGGAACATGTCGGTCAGGACCGCCTCGGCGCGGTCCGCGACACCGAGGTTCCGGAAATTCTCCCCGGCGCAGGCGACGGCGCGCGGCTCATTGTCCGTCGCCACCACGCGGCGGACGCCGCGGCGGGCGAGGACGGCAGCGAGCACCCCGGTGCCGGTTCCGACGTCGAACGCCAGCGTCTCAGAGGGCAGCGCGGCGGCCGCCACGAGATCCACATACTCGCTCCGGGTGGGGAAGAACGTGCCGTAGTGCGGGTGGATGCGGCCCTGCATGGCATCGACGTAGACGCCGTTCCGTCGCCACTCGTGGGCGCCCACGGCCCCGACCAGCTCATGCAGGGACACCACGGACGGTTCGGTTATGTCACCGTACGCCTCGGCTGCGGCCTCCCGGATGTCCGGGGCGCGGCGCAGCGGCACCACCGGGCCCGGATCAAGGGGAATCAGCAGCAGACCGAGAATGCGTGCACGGTGCGAGGCGGCCTGGCGGTGCCGGTAGAACCTCTCGGCACCGGTTCCGGCGGTCCCTTTCTTACCGCCGCCTACCCGCCGGTCCAGGGCGTTAAGGAGCTGCCGCCCGTTATGGAAGTCACCGCGCCAGAGCATCGCGATCCCCTGTGACGCCATCCGGTACGCCTCATCGGCCGTAAGGGAATCGTCCACCACTTCGACCCGCGTCGGCGCCGGCCTGCCGTTCGCCGACCGCCAGCGCGCGGTCATGCTGGTCCCGGCCTCAGCCCAGATCACAGCGGCAGGCTCATCGGCCGCAGCAGCGCGCACGGGATTGGGGACCGGCGTCGGGATTACCGCGGGTACTGGTGGGTCAATGCTGATGAAGGATCCATTCTGAAAATCCGGGAGCCGGCCGGGGTGACGATTGCGGCGGCGGTTCGACGACGTCCAAGGCTGCGGCCCAGCTTCCAGACCCCTCATCCGGCTGCGCGCCGGGCTTGGTCGATGGCCGCCGGGGCCCTTGAACTAGATACTCAGGATACAGGTGTGCTTTGGCCTCCGTCGCTCATCCGGGGCCAGACCGACGGCAAGCTCCCCGCCTATCTGCAAGGCGATGGAGTCAGGGCAACCAGCATGATGGTGCGGTTCCCGGAAGCACGTGGCCATCCTGCACCGGACGATGTTTATGGGGCTGACGCAATGTGAAACTCGCCCCGCCCAGTTGAGGCCGGGGCTGAAGTCCGTGAATCCGGGGCGCGTCCTTATCCGAGGAACTTACGCATGCCAGGCGACTGCATTTCGGACAAATGAAGCGATGCGTTGGACCGAAGCATCGCCAGAAGGATGGCCAGCCGCATAATTGCTCGCCGCCTCATGAATGCACCGATCCAATTCTGGCCAGGATATCCAGCAGAAGACTTCCGGAAGGCGTGCCATCAGCTCCGCTTCGGAAAGAAGCGCCGGGTCGGCAACACGTTCAAGGACGGGGCCGAGGAATTTGCCCACCGCTTCGGTAAGTTCAAGTTGCCCATTCCCTTTGACACGAACCGGCGGCCTAACGCCCAAAAGGAAGAGCACGGGCGCAGCAGAACCGGCTTTGGACGCAAGTGTTACGTATTCCCGAGCAAGTTGTTCGGGCTGAAAACTGCCGTACCTAATTCGCTTCGCTTCGACAAGCGTGTACGTGCCCGGAGTCTCAAAGATTGCATCGGGCTGGACAACCAATTTCGTGGTGCCGCCACCTGAACCGACGCTAAAGTCGCCCGGCAGAAAGTCCATCTGCAGATCCTCGACTTCCGCAGCCAGCTTGTTCCTGACCTCCTCGGCGCCTTGCGCCGCCCGGATGACGGCTCCGAGGAATTCCGTTCTAGGCAAGAAATCCAACCCCACAAGCACTTCTGCCGTGAGGACATTTTCACGTCCTTGCCCGCCCGCCCGATAGTCTCGGGCTTTCTCCCACGAAATTTCTTCCAGCAGTCTTCCCACAATTGAGCTGGACGCGGTGGATGAAACTTCCAAGTACGTTCTCCCTCGACACAGCGCGGCAATGTTGTCGTGAGAGTAAACCATTACCCTGCAACGGAATGGCAACACGCTGAGCAGCTATTCAAAAACTTGACGGGCGCACACACTTCCAAGTTACGCGGCTTCGACATTCATTCGATTACTAATCCGACACGCCCGCGGCGACCAAACCGGGCAACGTCGGCTTCCCGCCGGATCCCCTCCTCCCGACACCCAACGCGAGGCCCGGACAGCTACAGTCCCGGGCGCCGCGTTGACCATCAGTTGCTTCGGGCGGGTGCTACTTCATCTCCGCTGGATCCTCGAGTTCCCAGTCCTTAACATCTGCCAGAGGAGCGAAGACGGAAGGATCGAGATCGTCGAATTCCAGGTTGTTCCGGACAAGATGCGGCCAGTTCCGGTTGGCCAGTGCGGCTTTGCCCAGCGCAATGACGTCCGCTGAGCCTCCTGCCAGCATGGACACGGCCATGTCCGGATCGTCGAGGTTGCCGTTGGCAATCACGGGCAGGCCCGAGTACTTCTTCGCCAGGGCAGCCAGGCTTTCCTCCGCATCCTTGAACGCGGGCTCGGTGGCGCGGTATTCAGTCGTGTGGACAAAATCGATGCCAGTCGCGCCCAGCGTGCCGAAAATGACTTCGGCCTCTTCGACTCCCCCGCTCCACTTATGGTCAGTGTCGCTGACCTTGGCCTGCGAGATGCGGATCCCCACCGTCATGCCCGGGCCAACTGCCTCGCGGACGTCGTGGCAGATTTCAGCGGCAAGCCGCACCCTGTTTTCCGGTGAACCGCCGTAGTGGTCACCGCGCCGGTTCAGGTAGTCCGTGAGGAACTGGTCCAGCAGGTACCCGTTGGCACCATGGATCTCAACGCCGTCGAAGCCGGCCTGCTGCGCGTGCAGCGCGGCTGTCACGAAGCCATCCCGCACCTCTTTCATCTGGGACAAGGTGATCTCGGAAGGAACGGGATACGGACCCTCGCCGCGGTAGAACCCCAACTGCTCCCCCTTGGGCGCCACCGCGGATGGTCCCACCGAGGAGGCAACAAACCGATTCCCCTGGCTTTGCGCCCCCGCATGCATCAGCTGCGCGAAGATCTTTGAACCCGCCCCGTGGACGCCGTCGACGACTTTCGCCCACGACCGGGCCTGCTCCTCCGTAGCGATGCCCGGCTGGAAGTGGTAGCCCTGGCTGTGGGCGGTGTCCGGATAAATGCCTTCCGTGATCAGCAGCCCGAAGCCGCCGCGCGCGAACGTCCGGTAATAGGAAGCCATTCTCTCCGTGGCGTGCCCGTCCTCGGTTGCGCTGATCCTTGTCATGGGAGCCAGCGCAACCCGGTTGTCCAGTTCCATGGAACCGATCCGGATGGGCGACCATAGCGAGGTGTAATCAGTCATTCAAAGTCTCCTTGGAAGTATTAATTGCGGCCGGGTCCGGCAGCATTCCCGCCGCAATCGCGGGCAGGCCCGCATTGGCCGGATCAGCTGCGTACGCCTTCCGGCGCCTGAGCAGGCGGCCGAGGACCGTCGGGTCGGTAAAGCAGCCGAGCACAGCGGACCACAGGTTTTCGAGGGTTGCGCACTGCCTGGAAACCCCGGAAGGACCGGTCATCAGCCAGCCGTCCTTGAGTGCAGTCACCTTCGGGGCTCCCGGGAGGCCAGTGCAGACGGCGTTGACCGTGGCTGCCACGATCAGATGCTGGCGCATGGTCCGCACCGGCCCCAAGGCAGGGTCGGCGACAGTTGTCCTCCCGCAGGCACCACACATGTCGTTCCCCTTTCGTTACGGCATGACATCGCCGGAGTTGGGCCCCAGCGTCTGTCCCACAAACAGGTTTCCGCCCGGATCGCTGGCCAGCAGCACGGCCGTCGGAGCCACTTCCGCCGGCGTGCCGAAGCGCCGGAGCGGCAGCTCGGCCCGTTTCGCGGCCTTCCAGCTTTCGGAGATGCCCTCCACCAGGGGCGTCTCGATGGGGCCCGGGGCGATGCAGTTGACCAGGACGTTGTCCGCCGCCGTTTCCAGGGCAAGGGCCTTGGAGAAACCGACCACGCCGGCCTTGGCCGCACTGTAATGGGTCAGCCCCACACCGCCCTTGATGGCCAGCTGGGAAGCGATGTTGATGATGCGGCCCCACTTCCGCTGCCGCATCTCCCCCACCACCTCCCTGCAGCACAGGAACACACCTGTCAGATCCACCGTGAGGGTCTCGTTCCACATCGCCAGGGACATGTCCTCCAGCGGGGACTCCGTCAGCAGGCCCGCGCTGTTGACCAGGACGTCGATGCCGCCCAGCCTCTCCCGTGCCTCGGCGAAGGCTGCCCGCACGCTGGCTTCATCCGCAACGTCCACGCGGACGGTGCCGTCCCCTCCGGCCCGGTCCAGCACGGCAACCCTGTCCCCGTTGGCCAGGAAGGCCTCGGCGATGGCCTTGCCGATCCCGCTGGAACCGCCGGTAACCACCACCCCGCGGCCGTTCCCTGGTTGAGCGTTCCCGGAGGCCTGGTCAGCAGCATGGGTCGATGTGTTCATGGTGTCCTTTCCTTCTCAGGCGCGCCGTCAGGCGCGCATCTTGACGGTGAGTCCGCCGTCAACCACCAGGGCCTGCCCCGTGATGTAGCGGGACTCATCGGAAGTGAGGAACCCGATGACGCTGGCAACTTCCTCCGGCTTTCCCACCCGGCCCCACGGAATGTCCTTGCCGGCCCGCCGCAGCCCCTCCGGGCCCAATGAATTCACCGGGTCCAGTGACTGCGGGGTCTCGATGAGGCCCGGGATCACCGCGTTGGCGCGGATCTGCCGCGGGCCGAGCTCCACGGCCACGCTGCGGACCAGGCCCAGGACGCCGGCCTTGGCGGCCGCATAATGGGCGTGCTCCTCCCAGCCGTAGACCCCGCCGGCGATCGAGGAAACCGCAACCAGCGCGCCGCCGTCGGTCATCCTTTCCGCCCCGGCACGCAGGGTGCGCAGCACGCCGGTGAGGTCCACGTTGAGCATGTCGTGCCAGCGCTCGTCCGTCATCTCCCCCAGCGGGGAGTTGCGGAGGATTCCGGCGTTGGCGACGGCGTAGTCCAGCCGGCCGTACTCGTCCACGGCCCGCTGGGCCAGGGCGTCCACGGACGCGGTGGTGCGGACGTCCACTTCGTGGATCACCGCTTCGCCGCTGGCTTCCTTGACCAGGCGGAGTGTCTCCTCCGGGTCGTGCGGATCGCCGGGGAAGGTGCCAATTACTGACACCACTCCCTGGCGGGCGTAGTGGACGGCGAGGGCGCGGCCGATGCCGCTCGCAGCGCCGGTGATGATGGCGACTTTGTTAGGGGACGTCATGGGGGTGGTCCTCCAGCAGGGCTTCAGCGGGGGGCTTGGCGGCAATCATCAGCAGTCCGGAGAACAGTGTTCCCGCGGCACCGACCCACAACGCGGCGGACCCGGTTCCGGCCGCGGCTGCTGCAGCGGTGAACAGTGCGCCGCCGAGGATCACGCCGGGCTGGCTCATGGCACCGATGAAGGAGGTTCCGGTGGCCCGGCAGCTCACCGGGTAGCACTCGGCCATAAAGTACTGGATGGCCGCATACGGGCCCACCAGGAAGAACAGCCCGGCGCCGTAGGTCAGGATGATCATGAACGGGCTGGTGGCGATCGGGCTGAGCATGATGGTGAAGGAGATGCCGGAGAGGATCCAGCCGCCGATGATGGTCCGCTTGCGGCCGATCTTGTCCCCCAGCCAGCCGTGGAAGACGTAACCGAAGTAGGCCAGCATGTTGATGACGATCAGCATCCAGAAAGCGTCGGAGAGTTCAACGCCCTTGGCATTCTTCAGGACTGAGCTACCCAGGATGCTGAAGATCATGATTCCGAAGAAGTTGAAGATCCAGGCCAGGGAAAACACGATCGTGTTCCGGCGCAGGTGGGGTTCCCAGATGCGCTTCAGCGGGGCCGCAGAGGAGTGCTCCACGCCGTAGGACCGGGCGAGGGCGTGCGCTTCCTCGGTCTGGCCACTCTTTTCAAGCTGGGTCAGTTTGTGATGCAGCTCGAACTGCGGGGTTTCCTTCAGCTTTTTGGCGATGAGCCACACGATGATGGCGGCCGGAACAGTAGCCACGAGATACAGCGCACGCCACCCCAGCGACGGAAGGAACGCCAAAGCCAACGCGCTGGCAAGCAGGAACCCCAGCGGCCAACCGCCCTGGATGAAGGAGTAATGGAACCCCGGCCGCTTACGCTTATCAGCCACTTCAGTGACTTGGTAAACCTCGTTCATGTAGGTGGCGTTCACCGCCTGCTCGGAGAAGCCAAGCCCGCCGAACGAACGGATGATGATCACCATCAGGTTGCTCAGGATCGGAATACCGGTGGGGATAAGTGCGGTCAGGCCGGAAACAACCGCCGTTCCGCCGATGGTGACCATCATGCCTTTACGGCGTCCCAAGCGGTCAATAACCGGTCCGATGCCAAAGCAGACAATGGCTGTACCAACAGCGATCCACGTGTTGATGGCGTAGGACTCAGTTTCGGTCCAGCCAAACTCCTCCTGCATAGCGGGCAAAAGCGTGCCGAAAAGGCCGTAGTCAAAGACAGCGACAGTCCATGCCAGCAAGGCGAGAACAGTGGCAGTAGTGGTGTGCCGCTTGCTGAAAACCGGGAACCGGCGCTTCTCGCCCGGTTGAGGCTGGGAAAGATCAACGTCCGTCTGTTGCGTTGTCATGAGTTGTTGTCCTTTCGGGGGCTGCGGGCGAGGAACGAATCGGCAATCTGGTCGAAGGTCAGCCAGCTCACGCCCTCGTGGGAGTTAATGTGTTCAATGAGCCGCTCGAGCATGAGCAGCACCTGCGGGCGGCCGGAGACGTCCGGGTGGATGGTCATGGTGAAGACGGCCTGGTCCATCTCGCGGTAGACCCAGTCGAACTGGTCCCGCCACATCTGTTCGATGTCGCGGGGACTGACGAACCCGTGCGAGTTCGGTGCTGCCTTGATGAACATCATGGGAGGCAGGTCATCCAGGTACCAGTTGGCCGGTATCTCCACCAGGTCCGTTTCCTCGCCTCGCACCAGGGGCTCCATCCATGTTTCGGCGTCCTTGGTGTAGTCGATCTTTTTCCACGAGTCGCCCACGCGGACGTAATACGGTTCGAAATCGCGGTGCATCAGGGAGTGGTCATACTTGATGCCGCGTTCAAGGAGGATTTCGTTCGTCACGGGCGAGAATTCCCACCACGGTGCGACGTAGCCTGTGGGCCGGCGCCCGGAAACCTTCTCGATCAGTTCGATTGAGCGGTCCAGGATGGCGGTCTCCTGTTCCCGGGTCATGGCGATCGGGTTTTCGTGCGAGTACCCGTGGACGCCGATCTCGTGCCCGGCATCCACGATCATCTGCGTCAGTTCCGGGAAGGTCTCGATCGAGTGGCCCGGCACGAACCAGGTTGCCGGAAGGTTGTACTTCTCGAACAACCGGATCAGCCGGGGTCCCCCGACTTCGCCGCTGAACAGGCCCCGGGAGATGTCACACGGGGAGTCCTCGCCTCCATAGGAACCGAGCATGCCCGCCACTGCATCAACGTCCACGCCGAAGGCAACTTGAATGTCCTTAGCCATTAGATTTTCCTTTCAATTCGGATAAAACGGGGGTGTTCGTGGGTGTCAGTCGGAAGGTTCAGGAGGCCTCCCTCGTTGGGTGAAGATTTCGGTGATCCGCTCCCGGTCGGGGTTGATCCTGAGCAGGAGGCTGAGCAAGATCAGCGACTGCGAGGGCCTGAGGTGGCCGGATCCGATAGCCCCAGCGGTACGGAGGTCTTCCCCGCCCCCGCCGGCGCCGTAGATCGGGACCACGGGTCCGGCATCCACGCGGGTGCTGGTAACCACCACGACGCCGGATGCCACCGCGGCGGCGACTTCGGAGCAGAGGCCGGGGTTGGCATTGCCGCTTCCGGTCCCTTGCAGGATGATGCCCGCCGCTCCCGCTTCAAGGGCGGCGTGCATCAGAGTGGAGTCGGCACCGGGGTAGGCCGCAACGACGTCCACCCGGGGTGAACCGCTGACCGGCCAGGGCAGCGGCAGGGCCTCAAGCCTGCTGACGCTGCCCTCCAGTGCAACTTTCCCCTCGTCTGACACCTGGCCGAGTACCCCAAAATCGGGGTTCGAAAAAGCACTGAGCCGAACAGTTTGGCTTTTCCGGACGCCGGCGGCAGGGAAGATGGTGCCCGCGAACTGCACCATGACGCCCTTTCGCCGTCCTTCCTTCGAGCCCGCGACGGCTATGGCGCGTGCCAAATTGTCCGGCCCGTCGGGGGCCGCAGAGTCAGCGGCGCGCTGGGAGCCGGTGAAGACAACCGGCCGCTCGTCGCTGTGGGTCAGGTCCGCAAGGTAGGCGGTTTCCTCCATGGTGTCCGTCCCATGGGTCACCACCACGCCCAGAACGTTGGGGTCCTCAAGGACTTCCTTGATGGTGGCGCAGATCCTCAGCATGTCTTCGAATGTCAGGAGGTAGGACCCCTTCTGGAACACATCCAGCACCCGCACGGGGTGGGATACGGGGGAGCCTAGTGCTTTGAACACCTGCTCGCCGGTATCGGAGGCGACGGCGCCGCCGGCATGGGAAGAACGGGACGAGATGGTGCCTCCAGTGGCCAGCAGCACGACGTGGGAGTCGGTAACAGTCATTTCAGCTCCGGTGGTTTTCTTTGAGGTCTGCAACCCAATCGATTGGGTTATCTTCCACGGAAAGGCTCATGTGCGTGGACACGGGAGTTCGGCATCAAGGATGGCGGCGCCGGGAGGGTTTTTTGGTCAACTACCCAAACGTTTGGGTGACGTTGAAAACGACTATAGGATGTGAAGCGGGTCACGTCAAGGGCCGCCTGTTTCATCCGGGGCGGAAAGACCTGGGCTACAGTGACCCAGTTGGGGCAGGAGAGGGACATGGAAGAAAAGGCAGACGGCAGCCGCACTGTCACGCTGAAGGATCTGGCCAAGGAGTTGGGCGTCCATCCTTCGACCGTGTCCAGGGTCCTGCATTCGGGCTCGGATGTGGCGAAAGGCGCCGCTTCCGCCGCGACTGCCGAGCGCGTCCGGGAACTGGCCCGCAAGCTCGGCTACTCCCCTGATCCCCAGGCCGCCAGCCTGCGGACCCGGCGCACTAAACTGCTCGGTGTCATCGTGCCGCGTCTTTCGGACCTGGTCCTGGCCATTATGTATGAGGGCATCGATGAGGCGACAGCGGAGGTCGGCTACTCCGCGTTCGTGATGAACTCGCGCGACGATCCTGAAGAACAGCGGCGGAAGATAGACCTCATGCTCGCCCGCCGGGTTGACGGCCTGATTATCGGTGATGCCCACCTTGACGGCAGCCTCCTGCAGGAGTTGACCGACCGGAAGGTACCGTTCGTACTGATGAACCGCAGGGTCCCGGGCTACCCTTCTTCCACCTGCGACGACGTGGTGGGCGGCGAACTGGTGGCCGCGCACCTGTGGGAGATGGGCCACCGGAAGGTGGCGGTGATTGCGGGCGAGCCATACGCGAGCACCGCCGTCGACCGGACCGCCGGTTTCCTGGACCGCTGGCATTCCCTGGGCGGGACCATCTCCGACGACGACGTGGTGTGGTCAAGGTTCGACACGGCCGGCGGCCGGGAGGCCGCCGAAAAGATCCTCGCCCGCGGCAAGCCGCGCCCCACCGCCCTGTTCGCCGTCAACGACTTCGCAGCCATTGGAGCGATGGGAGCCCTGCGCTCCCACGGCCTCACCGTGGGCATGGACGTTGCCGTGGTGGGATACAACGACACCTCCCTGGCCGCAGAACTTCCCATTCCGCTAACCTCGGTCCACTCTCCCATGGCGGACATCGGACGGACCGCGGTGCAGCTCATGCAACGTGTGCTCAGGGGCGAAGAACCCGAGCCTGCGAGGCTGACGCCCACACTGTACGTGCGGGAGAGCAGCGCCGCCCGGGTACCGGCGGAAGCGCCCGCCCACTAGCTCCCGCCCGCCACGATCTTCAACGCCAGCAGGCAGGTGGCGCGGACTTCGCCGTCACCGAGGTCGAGCCGGAGCATCTCCTCGATCTTGCGGAGCCTGTAGGTGAGGGTATTGCGGTGGATGAAAAGCTCCCCGCAGGCCTCGCGCGTATTCCCGCTGTGCCGCAGGTACACCTCAAGCGTTTCGCGCAAGGCCGGGCCGCCGTCGGACATCAACGGGGCCAGGAGGCGCCGCGCCATTGCCACAAGCCCCGGCCCGGGCAGGCCCTCCACCACGCCCGCAAGGTCTGCAACGGGTGCCTGATGGAGACCCGGTTCGCCCACCCTGCGGCGGGCCAGCTGCAGCACCAGCGGCAGTTCGCCCAGGCTCCCGCACTCGGAGACGACGGCGGACAGCTCCAACGCGTCCTGAAATGACTTTCGGACCGCGTCCATGAGGTCCATGCCGGCCTCGCTGCGCTGCACCAGCAGGGTGGTGAGGCCGGCCTCTTCCATGAACCGCACTGTCCTGTATTCAGCCTGCAGGCCAACCCGCACCCGCCAGGCGATCGTCCTCAGTTTGACCGGCGCAACCTCCCCCACGCCGCCGATCAGCACCGCGCCCCACTCGCCGTCCGGCTCGAACCCGGCCTCCACCGCGTAGCGCTCCAGGGCCGGCGTCGGCGTTCCCCTCGCCTCGTACAGCCCCTCCATGAAGCGTGCGGCCTCACGCGAATGCAGGGGCGACCGGGAACCAAGGGTGTAGCTCAGCTGCATGGCAATGACCGCAGCCACCGGCCCCAGCAGAGGCTGCAGCACCACGCTGCTCTTGATTCCCTCGATGGCCAGCTTGAACCGGAGGGATCCGCCGCTCGGCAGGCTCAGGGTTGTCCGGGCCGTCCCGCCCCCTGCTGTTCCTGCAGACATGAGTTCAAAACCGTTATGGTCCAGGACCGCCACCCGCGCATTGATGGCGGTGGCCACCCGCTCCAGTACCTGCGCCAGGGAATGGCCGCCCGCTGCCAGCCTTGTGCACTCATCCGCGAGCTCCCATCCGGTACGCAGCTCGGCATAACGTTCGGCCGCAATGAGCTGGTCCACATGCCTCATCACCAGGACAAACGGCACCTCCGGCGGCAGTTCAAGCAACGGAAGGCCATGGGCATCACAGGCCTGCACCAGGCCTGCAGGCAGCTCGCGGTGCGCCGCGCCCAATCCGAAAACCAGCCCTGACACGGGCACGGACATCAGGCGTTCAACGTAGGCATCCCAGATGCGGTAGTCCTTGACGTTGAGGCCCATCCCGTTGGTCAGCAGCAGGGCGTTGACGCTGAGGAAGGGGGTAGGGTCCATGTGCTCCGAGGGCGCGCACCAGGCGATGGGGCGGGCGAGTCGTCCCGGACCGCCCGGTGCGGCAAGGCGGATGTTCAATGCGGGGTCTGCTAGGAGATCGGCAACACGCATGGGGAAATTCCTCCTGGTTAGTGCAAGAAGCATAATCTGCCTGGCCACATTCGGCGATCCGCCCAATTCCGGCACGGTCATCGCCTCTGTACCGTTGCCTGCATGCAAAAAAACGTGATGGAAACCACGGCTGCCCAGGTACTCCTGAATTCGGACATGGGCGAAGGCTTCGGATTGCACGAGTTCGGAAACGACGCTGCGCTCATGGAGATTATCGACGTCGCCAATGTCGCCTGCGGATATCACGCCGGCGACCCGGATGTGATGAACCGGACCGTGGCCCTTGCCGCCGAACACGGGGTGGCCGTCGGAGCGCATCCCGGACTCCCTGATCCCATGGGTTTCGGCCGCCGCCGCATGGTCCTCACCCCCGGGGAGGTTGAATCGATCATCCTGTACCAGACGGGGGCCTTGACTGCATTCCTGGCGAAGAACGGCCTGTCCCTGAACCACATCAAACCCCACGGAGCCCTCTACGGCATGCTCGCCGGAGACGAAGACCTCATGCAGGCGGCCGCAGGCACGGCGAAGCAGTTCGGTGTTCCGTTCTACGGCCTCGCGGGCACTGCCCACGAATCGGTGTGCCGGGCCATGGGCGTGGAGTTCGTTGGGGAACTGTACGTTGACCTCAACTACGGTCCGGCGGGCGAGCTCCTCATCCAGCGCCGGCCCGCGCCCACGGACCCGGCCGCCGCGGCGGAACGCGTCAGCCGGGCCGTGGCAGGCGGGCCCGTTTCCGCGGTCGACGGCACTCCGCTGGACATCACGTTCCAGAGCATCTGTGTCCATTCCGATGCCCCGAATGCCGTCGCCGTCGCCACTGCCGTGCGGAACGCCCTCAACTCATCCCGCCCCACCCACTCCTGAAAGCGAGCAGCACATGGCCACGATCGTTTCACCCCTTCCCGGAGTCTTCTACCGCAAGCCCGGACCGGGCAAACCGCCCTTCGCCAATGAAGGCGACACCATCGAAGTCGGGCAGACCATCGGCATCGTGGAAATCATGAAACAGTTCACCGAGATCCAGTCCGATGTCGCCGGGACCCTTGAATCCTTCGAGGTCAACGAGGGCGACATGGTCAACCCGGGCGACTCCATCGTCGTCATCCGGGAAGGATAAGGGCGCCCATGAAACTGTTCATCGCAAACCGCGGCGAGATCGCCGTACGGATCGCCAGGACCGCCCGGGAGATGGGCATCGAGACTGTCTTGGGGGTCAGCGAGCCCGATGCGGAATCGCTGGCGGCCCGGACAGCGGACCACTACGTGGTGGTTGGTCCGGCCCAGGCGGCGGCCAGCTACCTGAACCAGGACGCCCTCGTCGCCGCAGCCCGGGAACAGGGGTGCGACGCCGTGCACCCGGGCTACGGCTTCCTCTCGGAGAACGCCGACTTTGCCCGGAAAGTGGCGGACGCCGGCCTGACCTGGGTTGGCCCCAGCGCTGACACCATCGCCATGATGGGCAACAAGTCCCTGGCACGGGAGTCGGCAGCCAAGGCCGGCGTCCCCGTGCTCCGGGGATCGGACGGTCCCCTGGACCCGGAGGCAGACGCCGTGGAAATTGCGCGCGGCATCGGGTATCCGCTGGTGGTAAAGGCTTCCGCCGGCGGCGGCGGCAGGGGCATCCGCTTCGTGCACGACGAAAGCGAACTCCTGGCGACCATCGAAATGGCACGCGGCGAAGCCGGTGCTGTTTTCGGCGATGCCACTGTCTACCTGGAGCGGTTCGTGGAGCATGCCCGCCACGTTGAGGTGCAGGTCCTCGGTGACGGGACCAACTTCATCCACCTTGGTGACCGCGACTGCTCCATGCAGCGCCGTTCCCAGAAGGTGCTGGAGGAAGCCCCTGCCCCGGACCTTCCGGAGACCGTCCGCACCACCATCCGGGAGTCTTCCGTGGCTCTTGCCCGCGAGTGCGGCTACCACGGAGCGGGGACGGTGGAGTTCCTGTACGACCCCGCCAACCACGAGGCCGCGTTCATTGAGATGAACACGCGCATCCAGGTGGAGCACCCCATCACCGAGCAGATCACGGGCGTGGACCTGGTCCGCGAGCAGCTGCTGATTGCCTCCACCGGATCCATGTCCATTTCCCAGGACGATGTGCACTTCACCGGCCATGCCATCGAATGCCGCATCAACGCGGAAGACCCCAACCACCAGTTCTTCCCCAGCCCGGGGGTCATCCGGTCCCTGGAATGGCCATCCGGCGAGGGAATCCGGGTGGACACCGGCGTGGAGGCAGGCTCGGTTGTGAGCCCCTACTACGACTCCCTCCTGGCCAAGCTGATCGTCCATGCCTCCGACCGGGACGCCGCCATCGCAGCTACCCTGGCGGCTTTGGAGGCAACCCGCATTGAGGGGGTCAAGACCACCGTCCCCGTCCACAAGGCGCTGCTGGCGCGGCCTGAATTTGCCGACGTCAGCCATCACTCCAAGTTCATTGAAACCGCAGCCGACCTGATGGGGGCAAAATGACCACCGAAGCCGCCGTCCTCCCGGGTGCGCGCTACACCTGGGGCGGGGACGAATTCCTGTTCGTGGAAGTCTCCGAGGCCATGAGCCTGCCCGCCAACTTCAAGGTGATGACCATTGCCGGCAGGCTGTCCGAGGCCCACCTTGAGGGAATCGTGGATATCTGTCCTGCCAATGCGTCCCTGCTGGTGCGCTTTGATCCTGACATCCTGCCGCCGCAGGAACTGGAAAATGCCGTCCGCGACATCGAACGGGATTTGATGAGCCACCAGGAGCGGCCCCTGGAAACCAGGATTATTGAGGTTCCGGTCTGGTACGAGGATCCCTTCACCGCCGAAGTGGCGCAGCGGTTCCGGGAAGGCTTCCACCAGGAGCCTGAGGGCAGCGACATCGACTACGCCGCCAAGGTCAACCACCTGAAGGACGCCGCGGAGTTTATCCAGCGTCACCACGAACAGCCGTGGCTGGTTTCCATGGTTGGCTTCGTGGCCGGGCTGCCGTTCCTGTTCCAACTGGTAGACCGTGACAAGCAGCTGGAAGTCCCCAAGTACCTGAGCCCCCGTACCGACACCCCCAAGCTGACCGTCGGGCACGGCGGATGCTTCGGCTGCATCTACTCCGTACGGGGCGCGGGCGGGTACCAGATGTTTGGCGTAGCGGCTGCGCCCATCTTCGATCCCTCGCAGGAACTGGCGGACTTCAAGGATTTCATGGTGTTTTTCCGCCCGGGAGACATCGTGAAATTCAAGCCCGTCACTGAAGCTGAGTACAACGCAATCCAGGCGGAGATTACCGCCGGAACCTTCCGCTACCGGCAGGCCCCCGTGACCTTCGAACTGTCAAAGGCACTGGCCGATCCCGAAGGCTACAACCGTCAGCTCATGGAGGCCCTCAATGGCATTTGAAATTGTGAACCCCGGCCTGGCCACTACCGTGCAGGACCAAGGGCGGACGGGCCATTACAACGTGGGCATCCCCCAAAGCGGTTCCATGGATCAGTACTCCGCTGAACTCGGAAACGCCCTGGTGGGAAACACTGCACGGGAAGCCGTTCTGGAGTGCACCTACCTCGGCCCCGTCCTGACCACCGGCGGCGACGCCATCATCGCCGTCACCGGCGCTCCGGTGGAGGTAAAGGTCAACGGGGAGGCACGGCCCCAGTGGAGCCGCCTGCTGCTCAAGGCCGGAGATCAGCTCTCCTTCGGGGTCATCCAAGGCGGCACCCGCTACTACATCGCCGTGCAGGGCGGCATCGACGTCCCGGAGGTGCTCGGAAGCCGGTCCACGTACAGCCTCGGCGGGATCGGGGGGTTCAAGGGCCGGAAGCTAGAGGCGGGCGACGTCGTACCCGTGGGCGCTCCCCTCAACGACGGGAAGCTCCCCCACGGAGAGAGTCTCCCGGAGGAATTCCGGCCCGACTATGCCAAGGAGCAGGAAGTCCGGATCGTGCTGGGCTTGTACGACCACCGGCTCACCGATGAGGGCCTGGGAAATCTGCTGAACGAAGAGTGGAAGGTGACTCCGGTGGCTGACCGGATGGGACTGCGCTACTCCGGTCCGGGCGTGACATGGAAGGAGCGGAAACAGCCCTTCGGCGCCGGTTCGGACCCCTCCAACATCGTGGACGCCGGCTACGCCGTGGGATCCATCCAGATCCCTGGCGGCACGCAGCCCATCATCCTGCACCGCGATGCCGTTTCCGGCGGCGGATACGCGATGGTGGGCACGGTAATCAGCGCAGACATGGATCTGGTTGCCAGGGCCGCCCCCGGCACGGCGACACGATTCGTCGCTGTCAGCCTGGACGACGCCCTGGAAGCCCGCCGGGAACTTGCGGAACGCCGCAACAAGGCGTGGGCGGCACTGGGCGCCAGCCGCTGACAGGCGGAGGCGGGTCCCAACCATTCCCGGACCCGCCTCTGCTGATTCGGTAATTGTCTGACGCCGAGAGCGCCGCCTCCAGCCCAAGGTCCACTTCGCCGACCCTCATCGGGTCCACCAGCACGTGCCGCCCCACCGAGACGGGCGGTGCCTGGCATGTCCCCGCCACGTACGCCGTCCCCCGCATCTCCGATCGGTACAGAAAGGCGCGCCCGGCCAAAGCCGGACGCGCCCTTCGTGGGCTCTGAACCCGCAAACCGGGCCAAAGCGGATTATTCAGTCGACAAGCACCGGCTGCTTGGCGTCCTCCGACGCTTCAACAGGCGCAACCTTACGGTTCCGCTGGTTCACCCAGCACCCAACCGCCAGCAGCGCAACGAGCGCGAACGTGCTCAGGAGCTGGGGACGGGAATCCTCGCCGATGAAGCCCACCGTGAAGATCGCCGCGAGGATGACCAGGCCAAGCACGGTCAGCCACGGGAAGCCGGGCATCCGCAGGGGAAGCTCCGTCCCCTCGCGGTCGGCGCGGAGGCGCAGCGCGAGCTGGGCCAGGAGCGCCGACGTCCACACGAGCAGGCAGGTGGAGCCCACGATGTTGAGCAGGACGCCCAGCACCATCTCGGGGAAAACCAGCTCCAGCACCACCGTGACAACGCCGAAGGCGACGCTCGCCAGCACCGCGGCCACCGGGACCCGCCCCTTGGACACGGAAGCAAGCAGCCGCGGCGCTTCGCCCCGCTCAGCCAGGGAGTACGCCATCCGGGAGGCGCCGTAGAGGTTGGCGTTGAGCGCGGAGAGCAGTGCTGCGACGGCCACCAGGGTGATGGCGGTGGCTGCACCGGGCATGCCGGCGGCCTCCAGCACGGCGGCGAACGGGCTCTTCAGCCCCGCCGAACCCACGGGAACCACCGCAGCGATAATGAAGATCGCACCGATGTAGAACACCAGGATGCGCCACAGCACCGTGCGGACGGCCTTCTTCACGCTGCGGGCGGGCTCCGCGGTCTCGGCTGCGGCCACGGACACAATCTCGGTGCCGCCGAACGCGAACGCCACCACGAACAGTGCCGTGGCAATCCCGGCGAACCCGTTGGTCGCGAAGCCGTCGCCCATGAAGTTGGACAGGCCCGGCGACTGCACGCCCGGCAGCCAGCCGAAGAGCAGCGCAAAGCCCACCAAGAGGAACCCGACGATCGCCGCCACCTTGAGCAGGGCGAACCAGAACTCGAACTCGCCGAAGTTCTTCACGCTGGTCAGGTTCACGGCGGTAAGCACCACGATGAACACGAAGGCCATCAGCCACACCGGCAGCGCCGGGAAGATGGTGGCCAGCAGGCCCGCCGCACCGAGCGCTTCGGCGGCAATGACCACCACGAGCTGCAGCCACCAGAGCCAGCCCACCGTGGCACCGGCCACCGGCCCGTAGGCCTTGGCGGTGTAGACGGAGAAGGCGCCGCTGTCCGGGTTGGCCGCGGCCATCTCGCCGAGGGCCCACATCACCAGGATGATGAGGGTGCCGGCCACGAGGTAGGAGATCAGCACCGCCGGGCCGGCGGCCTGGATGCCTGCGCCGGAGCCGATGAAGAGGCCCGCGCCGATGGCGCTGCCGAGTCCCATCATGGTGAGCTGGCGGGGTTTGAGGGCGGCGCCGAGGGCGCGCGCAGACGTCTTTGTCTGTTGTTCCATGGGGATTCCTCTGGTTGTGGGTGGAACTGTTGGGGATAAAACTTCAGGCTGCGTGGGCTCCGAGGATCCGGAGCACGCGGTCGTTGGAGGCGGGGTCGGCCACGGTGATACGCACTCCGTCGCCCTGGTACGCCCGGACCAGGATGCCCGCCCGGTCGAACGCGTCCACGAGCCTGGCGCGGAGGTCCTCACCGGCCCGGATCCACAGGAAGTTGCCCTGGCTCGGCTGCAGTTTCCAGCCTTGGGCCGCCAGTTCGGCGGCCATCCGTGCGCGCTCCTGCTTGACGGCGGCAACCCGCGCTTCCATCTCCTCCCCCGCGTCGAGCGACGCGACGGCTGCCTTCTGCGCCAGCGCGCTCACGGCGAAGGGCAGGGCGGTCCGGCGCAAACCGTCGGCGATTGCCGCCGTCGTAATCGCATAACCGACGCGCAGGCCGGCGAGGCCGTAAGCCTTGGAGAAGGTGCGCAGGATGCAGACGTTCGGGAACCGGCGGTAGAGCGCCAGGGAATCAGGCCCGGCGTCGGCATACTCGACGTAGGCCTCGTCGATCACCACCAGGACGCTGGACGGCACAGTCTGCAGGAAGGCCTCAATGCAGTCATGGCTGATCGGCACCCCGGTGGGGTTGTTGGGCGTGCAGAGCAGGATGACCCTGGTGCGGTCAGTGACGGCTGCGGCCATGGCTTCGAGGTCGTGGCCCTCGGCGTCGTCCAGCGGAACGCGGACCGGCCGGGCGCCTGCCAGCTCCACCAGGATGGGGTACGCCTCGAAGGAGCGCCAGGCGAACACCACTTCATCCCCGGCGTCGCACAGTCCGGTGATGATCTGCTGGAGGACGCCCACGCTGCCGGGACCCACAGCCACTTCCTCCGCAGTGACGCCGAGGTGCCGGGCGAGCCGTTCGCGGAGTTCGACGGCGGCCATGTCCGGGTAGCGGTTCATCCTGCCGGCCGCTTCGGCCACCGCGGTGACGGCTGCGGGCACCGGGTCGTAGTGGCTTTCATTGCTGGCGAGGGCTGCGGTGTCCACGCCGGCACCGCGGCGGCCCGGCACGTAGGACGGAAGGCCGGCGACGGCGCCGCGAAGGGTGGGCAGCGCTGCCTCGGGACCGGCCACAAGCTGATTACTGGTCATGAGGTCCGATCATGGGAGTGACCCGGGCCACATTGCAAGATACCCTCTAACCATTGGGACTTCTGCTCAACTTCTACTGTGTCTGGTGAAAATATGACCATCGCGAACTCTCGCACCCTGGATTCCCTCGACGGCAGGATCATCCTGGCCCTGGACAAGGATCCCGAAGCCAGCGCCCTGGCACTCTCGCGCACGCTCGGCGTCGCCCGGAACACGGTCCACGCCCGGCTGGCGCGGCTGGAGCGCAGCGGCGCGCTCCGCTCCTTCAGCCGCCGGCTGGACCCCGCCGCGCTGGGCTACGACCTGATGGCCTTCCTGTCGCTCTCGATCAGCCAGACCCGGACAGGCTCGGTGGAGAGCGGACTCGAGGCGATCCCGGAGGTCATCGAGGTTCATGCCACCACCGGGGACGCGGACCTCGTGGCCAAGGTGGTGGCCCGCGACACCGGCGACCTCTACCGCATCACCAACCAAATCCTGGAGATCGAAGGGGTCCAGCGCACCAGCACGGCCATCTCCATCCTGGAACTCATGCCGCCCCGCTACGACGGCCTCATCAGCCGGCTGTCGGAACAGGAGGCACGCCCCTCCGACTGATCCGCAGGGTGCGCCACACTGGGCAGATTGTCACTGCCAGCGCATCCTGCTGCCAAAAGTCCCAGCAGGATCCGCCGGTATTGCAAACATGAGACGCAGGCCACACGATGCCTGCATGACTACTCTCACCGTCTCCGGCCGCGTGGCGCAGGTCCTCAGCAGCTATGTCAGCGATGTGTTCGGCGTGATGGGCAACGGCAACGTCTACTTCCTGGACGCCGCGGAAAAGCAGGGCCTCCGCTTCTCCCCCGTCCGGCACGAGGGCGCCGCCGTCGCCGCGGCGGACGCGTACTACCGGACGTCGGGACGGCTCGCCGCGGGCACCACCACCTACGGCCCCGGCTACACCAACGCGCTCACCGCCCTCGCGGAGGCGGTCCAGGCGCAGATCCCCGTGGTGCTGGTCACCGGGGATGCCCCCACCAGCGGGGCCCGGCCCTGGGACGTGGACCAGGCGGCCATCGCCGCTGGCCTCGGCGCGGCCACCTTCACCGTCACCCGAGACGCCGCAGGTGCCGTCACCCGGCAGGCGGTGGAATACGCACTCACCCGGCGCACCGCCGTCGTGCTTGCCATCCCCTACGACCTCGCGGCACTCGAGGCGGCGGACGAGGTACTTCCGGCGCCGCAGGCACCAAAGGTGACGGACGACGTCGACGGCGGCCTTGGGCAGGCAGCCCGCCTGCTCGCCGGTGCCAGGCGGCCGCTGATCCTGGCGGGCCGGGGTGCGCACCTCGCCGGTGCCGGGCCGGAACTCCGGGAGCTCGCCGACCGGCTCGGCGCACTGACCGCCGGCACCGCCCTGGCGCTCAACCTCCTCAACGGCGAGGGGTACCTGGGCGTCGCCGGCGGCTTCGGCACCGACACCGCGGCCGGCCTCATGGGCGAGGCCGACGTGGTCCTGGTGGCCGGGGCCAGCCTGAGCCCGTTCACCATGCGGTTCGGGCACCTGATCGGCCCGGACAGCACCGTCATCCAGATCGACGCCGGCCTGCAGCCCACGCACCCCCGGGTGGACCTGTTCGTCAGCGCGGACGCGAAGGCTGCTGCTTCGCGCCTCCTGGCGCTCCTCGACGGCGGGACTGCGGCGGAAGCCTGGCGCGCGGAAGCCCGCCGTCGGCTGGCCGAGGGTCCGGGGCACCACCCGGGCTCCGCGGAAACCTCGGACGGCCGGCTGGACCCGAGGTCCCTTGCCAACGCGCTGGATGGCGTGCTGCCGGAGCGCCGCACGGTGGTCCAGGACGGCGGGCACTTCGTCGGCTGGGCACCCATGTACTGGAACATCCCGCGGCCCCAGGACCTGGTGATGGTGGGAACCGCCTACCAGACCATCGGGCTGGGCCTGGCCAGCGCCGTCGGGGCAGCGCGCGCCCTGGAGGACGGCCGCACCCTGGTGCTGGCCTCCGGCGACGGCGGGTTCCTGATGGGCCTGTCCGACCTCGAATCGCTGATCGGTGCAGCCCGCAGCGCCATCGTGGTGATCTACAACGACGCCGCCTACGGGGCCGAAATCCACCAGTACGGCTCCCAGGGCCTGACCGAAAAGCCGATGCTGATCCCCGAGGTGGACTTCAGCGGGATTGCCCGCGCTTTGGGTGCCGAGTCCGCGATCATCCGCTCGTTGGCCGACCTGTCCGCGCTGCAGGACTGGATCGACGCCGGCGCCAAGGGCACCTTCGTGGCCGACTGCCGGATCACGTCCAGCGTCCGGGCGCCGTGGCTGAGCGAGTGGATGCAGGCCTCGCAGGCCGCGAAGGCTGCTGTGGCGGGATAACCCCCAGGTCCCCTCCACATCGGGGGTAGGCTCGGATGCTTGGTGTTGTTCACCCAGTCGGATGCACGGCGATTAGTTAGCCCTGAGTCTCCTCGGCCCGTGACTCATCATCGTCTGCACCGGGCTTGTCGTGAACCTTCTTCGGGATCTTGCCCTCGACGTCAGCGGGGACGGGAGGGTCCTTTTCATCATCAGTAGACATGGGCCAAGCCTAAGCTGCCCCCGTTTGGCGACCCACATACGAAAAACTGACGGCCACCCTTTCATCCGGGTGGCCGCCAGTTTCAGTGCCTGCTGGGTGCTACTGCTCCGCTTCCGCGGCAGCCGCCTTGACGGCGTCCTTCTCGGCCCGGAGAGTCTCCGCGTCGTGCTGTTCCTCGGCTTTTTCCTGGTGGATGACCACTGCGAAGAGCTTCTCCATCTCCTTGGCCACGCCGGCCGCTGACGCCGGGTTCTGGCCGGTCACCAGCCGGTCGTCAACCACAACCTTTTCCTCAAAGACATCAGCGAAGACGTGGGTGGCGCCCTGCTCCTCAAGCCGGTCTGCCAGGAAGAACGGAATGACCTTGTCCTTGCCTGCAGCGACTTCCTCGTCATTGGTGAAGGCGGCCACCTTGCGGCCCTCGACGAGGCGAAGCCCGTTCTCCAGTTCCACGTTCAGCAGGCCGGCCGGTCCATGGCAGACCGCGCCCACCAAACCGCCGTTGTTGTAGACGCTGGCCACCAGGTTCTGCAGGCCTTCGCTGTCCGGGAAGTCCCACATGGTGCCGTGGCCGCCCACGAGATAGACGGCGTCGTACTGCTCCGGATCCACGACGTCGACGCGGGCAGTGTTGTAGAGGCCGGCGCGCGTGGTCTCATCCTCCGTGAAGGCAACCTGGATGGGATCTTTTGTGTCCACCTCGTCGCGCGGGGGCTGGCCGCCCTGGATGGACGCAAAGTCGACGAAATGCCCGGAATCCTTGAACACCTTCCAGGGATGCGCAGCCTCAGCCACGTTGTAACCGGTCTTCTCTCCCGTATCGCCGATCTCGGAAACGCTGGTCAGTACCATGAGGATTTTCTTCATGAAATGCTCCTATCGTCCAACTCCCCACCCTACGCCCAGCCCGATCCACGGCGTCCGGAGGCGATTCAGGGCTGGCCTGTGGGGACGAGCCGGTAAGCGAACCGGCTGTCCAGGCCACCGGGTCCCAGCGCGAGGTCGGCCCCCTCGGTGGGCAGCACCACCGGCGCCTTGAACACGCTCCCGCCGCAAGGGACCCGCACGGGGGCGAGGACTTCCGCCCCCTTCCAGGTGGAGACGGACAACTCGGCTACCGGCAGTCCGGCACAGACCAGGTGCAGTTCAAACTGGCCCGGTGGGGCCGACAGGCTGGCCGTGGTGGTTGTGTTCCCGCTGCTGGTTCCCCGCAGCTCTCCGGGCAGAGGCGGTTGCAGCTGCTGTGCTGCCCAGTCTGAAAGGTCTTCGAGCTCCGAAAGCCTGCGGTCAGGGTTGGCCTGCACCTTGACGCCCGTTGCGGCGGGTCTGCCCGTGGGCGGCACCGCGCTGATGGTGAGGGGCCCGCCGTCGTGCCTGACAAAGCGGTCCAGCCTGGAGGTGCACTCAAAGCCGGTCGCCTCCGGGACGCCGTCAGGCTTCACCAAGGTGAGCTTGGCCCCATAAACCCCTGCACAGGCGCCGGTGACCAGATAGTCTCCGGGCGCCAGATCAAGGGACAGCTTCCCCGCGGGTTCAGCCTCCGACGGCATGCCGGGGTCCGTGGGGGAAGCCTCGAGCAAACGGGCCACTTCGTTGACGTTGTCCTTGAAGGACGCGGCCGACGGCGTTGCGGGCGGCGGGGATGAAGGCGCCGGCGGCTCGTCCGGGCCGCTGTACTCACACCCCGCCAGCGACATGGCCAGAACGGCCGCAGCCATGGACATTCTTATGCGCCGTGCCGGCATCCCCCCATGAGACATGACGCCGAGTCTACGGGCCTGGCACCCGGCGGGCCGGCACCCGGGTGGAGCGGCGGGGAGGCGCAGCGCGAGGGGGCCGGCAGCAGCTGTCAGCCGAAATGCCGGCCCCGCCTTTACGGCGCATTACGACCGCTTCCGGGGCCGCAAGAGCCGGACTCCGGGCGCGGTGGAGCCGCAGCCCCACCAGCATGCTGAAGCGTCAGACGCGTTCCGGGAAGGACTCCACCTTCGCGGGATCCCGCTCCACGAGGTCCCCCAGGATGGCATCCACCCGGCTGAGGAGCTCCGGGTCAAGGCGCACTCCCGCCGCGGTGACGTTGTCCCGGAGCTGCTCCGGCCGTGAGGCGCCCACAATGGCGGACGAGACGTTCTGGTTCTGCAGGACCCAGGCCACGGCAAACGCCGCCATGGACAGCCCGGCCTCTTCCGCCAGCGGCTTGAGCTCCTGGACCCGCTCCAGCACCTCCTCCTGCATGTACCGGTGCTCGGTCTTGGCCCCGCCGTCGTCCGTGGTGAAGCGTGACGCCGCGGGTCCGCCCTGTCCTGGAAGGTACTTGCCGGTGAGGACACCCTGGGCGATGGGTGACCAGACAATCTGGCACAGCCCCAGTTCCTCGCTCAGGGGCACGATTTCGGGCTCGATGACCCGCCACAGCATGTTGTACTGCGGCTGGCTGGAGACCAGCTGGATGCCGAGCTCCCGGGCGAGCTTGGCGCCGCGGCGGATCTCATCCACCGTCCACTCCGAAACGCCGATGTAGTGGGCCTTGCCTGCGCGGACAATGTCGGCGAAGGCCTGCATGGTCTCTTCGAGCGGAGTCTCGTAGTCGTACCGGTGGGCCTGGTAGAGGTCCACGTAGTCCGTGCGGAGCCGGCGCAGCGAGCCGTTGATGGACTCCATGATGTGCTTCCGGGACAGCCCGCGATCGTTCTTGCCCTCCCACGTGGGGAAATAGACCTTGGTGAAGAGCTCCAGGCCCTCGCGCCGGGTCCCCTTGAGCGCCTCACCCAGTGCCGTCTCGGCGCGCGTGCCAGCGTAGGCGTCCGCCGTGTCGAACGTGGTGATGCCCAGGTCAAGGGCGGTGCGGACGCACTCGGTGGCTGCGTCCTGGTCGATCTGTTCGCCGTGCGTGGTCCAGTTGCCGTAGGCGATGGCGCTGACGTACATGCCTGAGTTTCCAAGCTTGCGGTATTCCATGGTTTTCCTCCCGTAGGGGTCAGTTCTGGCTGGAAAGGGCCGCCCGGCGAAGGCGCCGGGGCGGTGCGGTGGTGTGGCGGACCACGAGGCGGGGCTCGATGGTGCCGGCAGAAGCGGGGGCGCCCGACAGGGCGGCGAGGACGGCCCCGGCCGCCAGGCTGCCCTGTTCGGAAACGCCGTGGTCCATGGTGGTAAGCCCAACGGCACCGGCGAGCTCGTGGTTGTCGTATCCCACCACGGAAAAGTCGCCCGGGACGTCCATTCCCGCCCCGCGAAGGGTGGCGAGCGCTCCGAAGGCGAGCTCGTCCGAAGCGGCGACCAGCGCCGTCGGCGGTTCCGCCGCGGTGAGCAGCTCCGCCATGGCCGCCGCTCCGGCGTCCACCGTGTTCTCGACGGCGAGCACCATCGCCGGATCAGCCGGCAGCCCCGCTTCGGCAAGCGCTTCCTGGTAGCCGAGAAGCCGCTCTGCCGGCGGCACCCCGCCGAGCGGTGAGCGTTCCTCCTGCCGGATGCCCAGGAAGGCAATCCGTTCGTGCCCGAGGTTCAGCAGGTGCCTGGCCGCCGCGCGCCCGCCGGCCCTGTCCTCCACCCGGACCGACGACGCTCCGGCCCGCTCGGAACCGACAAGGGCAACAGCCAGCCCCTGGGCCTGGAGCGCCGCGAGCTCGGCGGGGGCCAGCTGGAGGGCGATCACGAGGGCCGCGTCAGCACGGCCGTGGAGCCGGGGGCCGGCAAAGAACTTCTCCCGCAGGTCCGGGGTGGACAGCTCCACCAGGAGCACGTCATAGCCCTCCCGGCTCAGCACCCGTCCGGCGGCCGCGATGACCTCCGCGAAGAACCACTTGCTGAGCAGGGGCACGACGACGGCGACAGTCCGGGTGCGCCCGGTCGCCAGCCTTGAGGCGCTGGGCGAGATGGCGTAGCCGAGTGCTTCCGCAGCTTCATGCACGCGCTTGCGGGTGGCAGCCGAGATTCCCGGGACGTCCCTCAGGGCACGCGAAACCGTTGAAATGGAGACGCCTGCGCGTTCCGCTACCCGCTCTACTGTTGTTGACACGCCTTCCACGGTAGCCAATGCAGCATCATCTTCGCAAGCGCTTGCAAATATGCCGCGCGGCGCCACGGTGGCGCGTCATCAATCTCCGCCGATTCCGAGAGCCAGCACTCACTGTGATAATCCGGTAGCCATGTCTTCTTTATCCGAGTCCTCCGCGCCGGCGTCCGCCGCCGAGGAACGCAGCGCCCGCGTGGCCGTCACACTCTTTCCCCTTCTCATCCTGGCCGGAGGCGCCGTGGCACTTGCCGCGCCGACGGCTTTCATAGGCTTGGGCCCCTGGATCAACCCCCTTCTGGGGGTCATCATGTTCGGCATGGGGCTGACGCTGACGCCGCCCGACTTCGCCGTCATCGCCAAGCGGCCCGTTCCCGTGGTGATCGGCGTGGTGGCGCAGTACGCCATCATGCCGTTCCTTGGCTGGCTGATCGCGGCGGCACTCGGACTGCCCCCCGCGCTGGCGGCAGGCGTCATCCTGGTGGGCTGCTGCCCCGGCGGCACTGCCTCCAACGTGGTGTCCTACCTGGCCAAGGGGGACGTGGCCCTGTCCGTGGCGATGACCACGGTGTCCACGCTGTTAGCTCCCCTGCTCACCCCGGTGCTGGCCCTGTGGCTGGCCGGACAGTACATGCCGGTCGACGCCGGCTCCATGGCCTGGTCCATCGTCCAGATCGTGCTGTTCCCCGTGCTGCTGGGACTGGTGATCCGGCTCTTCCTGCCGCGCCTGGTCAACAAGTCGCTGCCCGCCCTGCCCTGGATTTCGGTCCTCGCCATCACCGTCGTGGTGGTGGCAGTGGTGGCCGGAAGCGCCAAGGCGATTTTCTCGGCCGGGCTCCTGGTTCTTGTAGCTGTCATCCTGCACAACGGGCTGGGATACGCCCTGGGTTACGCCGCCGCCCGCTTGTTCAGGCTGCCGGTTCCGTCCCGGCGCACCACCGCCATTGAGGTCGGCATGCAGAACTCGGGCCTTGCCGCAGGCCTGGCACGGCAGTACCTGACTCCCGAATCGGCCCTGCCCGGCGCCATTTTCTCGGTATGGCACAACGTTTCCGGCGCTGTACTGGCCGCCTACTGGCGCCGCCGCGGCACCGTTACCGCACGCGACAGGGATGCGGCTGCCGTGTGATCGCGGAGTAACAGAAACCACGCCCTCACCGCGGCGTCCGTGCCGCTGCCGGGATTCACCGACGCACGAACCGTCAACGTTCGCCCTGGCCGCCACCGTCGCGATCAGCGAGGCCGCAGCCCTGGCCGTTTCACGTCGCCGTCGGCTTCCCGGGCCGCCCCTTGTGCTCCGCCCGGGCAATCTCGAAGCTGCTTTCGAACGGCAGCGAGTCCACGTCCAGGAGCGGGTTGTTGTCCTGCGTCGCCACCAGCTTCCGGGCGGCCTCCTCCGACTCCACGCTGGGCATGGACCCGGGCAGGTGCCGCCGGGCCGATTCGGGCAGGAAGCGGATGGCCACGGCAGCCACCGCGGCCACGGCCATGAGGTAGTACGCAATTGCCATGTCGTCGCCGGTCAGCTGGATCAGGGACGCGATGATGAACGGGGCCGTTCCGCCGAAGATGGCCACCGCCAGGTTGTAGGCGATGCCCATGGCGGAATAGCGGTGCTCGGTGGGAAAGAGCGCGGGCAGCGCCGACGCGAGGTTCGGCACCGAAAACGCCACCGGGAAGGCGATCAGGGCCAGGCCCAGCAACGTCATAGGGAGGCTGCCCGCCGCTATCGCCAGGAACGCGGGAACCGCGAACGCCACGGTGCTGAAGGCCCCGATCCACAGCACGGGACGGCGGCCGATCCGGTCCGACAGCAGCCCCGTGAACGGGATGCACAACGCCATGGCCACCAGCACAGGGATGGTCAGCAGCGTCCCCTCCACCTCGCTGTACCCCTTGTTGCTGGTCAGGTACGTGGGCATGTAGGACGTGAGGGCGTAGGCCACCGTGTTGGCTGCCGCCGCCAGGATCATGGCCAGCAGGATCGGCCGCCAGTGGGCCTTCAGGATCCCGATCGGGCCCACGGGGCGGAGGTCCTCCCCCGCCTCGGGGTGCTTGGCTGCCACGGCTTCAGCTTCCAGCGTGGCTTTGAAGGCAGCCGACTCCTCGATCTTCATTCGGAAGTAGACAGCGACGGCGCCCAGCGGACCGGCCACCAGGAACGGGATCCGCCAGCCCCACGCCTCCATCTGCTCCTGGCCCAGCGCCAGCTGGAGGAGGGACACCACCAGCCCGCCCGCCGCGAAACCCAGGTAGCTGCCCATATCCAGGAAACTGACGTAGAAACCGCGGCGGCGGTCCGGTGAGTGCTCGCACACGAACGTGGTGGCGCCCGAGTATTCGCCGCCGGTGGAAAAGCCCTGCACCAGCTTGAGGACCACCAGCAGCACCGCCGCCCAGATGCCCAGCACCGAGTACCCGGGCAGCAGGCCGACGGCGAACGTCGCGGCCGCCATGAGCATCAGTGTCATGGCCAGCACCTTTTGGCGGCCCATCTTGTCGCCCAGCCAGCCGAAAAAGATCCCGCCCAGCGGCCGGGCGATGAACGTGGCGCCGAAGGTCCCCAGCAGGAACAGGTTCTGCACGGCCCTGTCCGCCTCAGGCAGGAACACCGGCCCCATGGTGGTGATGAGGTAGCCGAACACGCCCACGTCGTACCATTCCATCGTGTTGCCCACGATGGTCCCGCCGAGCGCCTTCCGCAGCGTGCGGGGGTTGACGACGTTGACGTCGGAAACCTGCAACCGCCGCTGCCGCCCTCTGTGCTCTGTCATGGCCCGCTCACCGCCGCCTCGCTCGCTTAGCTGGGCATACGTCGTCGTTCGTCCGGCCCGCCTGGCCGGCAGGAGCCCAACACTTTCGATCATCCTGCCGCTGCACCCGCCAGGGCAACAACGGTCGCGCTTTTGGGAGAAGTACGACGGCGGCACGCACTTTGAGAGCGCGGGCGTGTGTTCCGCTCGGGCGGGCCCTGTGTGGCCACGCCAGGCCTGCTGGGTTGGCCCAGTCCGGTGCCGGCCGACCAAAATGTCGTACCCCCGTCAGACGATATTCCTGTGGAAAACGGAGCGGGAACCGGGACGGGAGTGGAGGCTATCCATGCCACCGTTGCTGCGCTCGCCGCGCTTGATGCCGAGGACGCCGCCCTCGCTTCTGCCGGAGCCTCAGGTACCGCGGGGGACGGAGTCGATGTATTGCAGCGGGCGTACGAAATCCGGCTCGAGCGGATGGGGCTGGAGAAGAAGCTGGAGTCCCAGGCCTCGGCGCGGAAGGTGCGGTCCGCCGCCGAAGCGATGGACCTGCAGCGCGCCATGACCCCGCCGGACGCGCCCCTCCACGACCGGACCTACACCGAGATCTCCACTGTTGAGGAAATCGCCGGGATCCTCACCATCAGCTCCGGTGCCGCGTCCGCGTTCGTCACCCAGTCCCGGCAGGTGTGTGCAATGCCGCCGCTCATGGACGCCCTTTCCGCCGGCAGCCTCTCCTGGCAGCAGGCCCGGATTTTTACCGACGAAACTGAGTGTTTGGACCACGCCGCCGCAGCCGCACTGGTGGAGCACTTCCTCGACCCCGACGCACCCAACCCGGCCCGGGGCTGCCCCGCCTCGGAACTGGTGCCGGCCCGGTTACGGGCAAAGGTGCGGGGCTGGCGGGAACGCCATCACCCGGAGTCGATCGAGAAGCGCCACCGCAAGGGCGTGGCCGATCGGCGCGTGGAATTCACGCCGGACCGTGACGGGATGGCCTGGATCGCTGCGTACCTGCCCGCCGACCAAGCCCTGGCGATCTGGAACGACCTCACCGCAACCGCCCGAAGCCTCCAAGGCCCCAACGAACCCCGCACCCTCACCCAACTCCGGCCCGACATCCTCACCCACCGGCTCCTCACCTACCGCGGCGCCACAGCCCCGGGGCCCACCGGGACCGGTGACGTCTCGGGCGATGCGCCGGAGGACATGATCGGCCTGGCCACAGTCGTCGGCTCCGACCAACCCGCAACAGACCTGGGCATTAGCGACCATCCCGGCAGACACAGCAACCGGGCACCGGCAGAACCGGACCCCACCGCGCCCGGCACCTTCGAAAGCACGCCCAACCCCGCCCTGGACACGGATGCCGCGAAGGTCCCCACTCCCCGCGCCGACGTGCTTGTGACCGTTCCGTTCTTCGCCCTTCTCGGACTCACCGACGAACCCGCCGTGCTCGACGGCTACGGCCCCATCCCCGCCTCGATGGCCCGCCAGCTCCTGTCCGAGGGTTCCGAATCGTTCCGCCGCGTCCTGCTTGACCCGAGCGACGGAACACCACTGGAGATCGGCCGCACCAGTTATCGACTCACCAAAGCCATGAGGAAAGCGCTGCATCTTCGGGACGGCAAATGCGCTTTCCCCGGCTGCAGCAACAACGCCCTGGACAACGAAATCGACCACCTCAAAGCCTGGCAACACGGCGGAACCACCGGAATCAGCAACCTGGCACAGGTCTGCCCAAAACATCACCGGCTCAAACACAACAGCGGCTGGGAACCGACGCCGGCTGCCAAGGACGAACCACCCGGCTGGACCTCACCCACAGGGCAGCAGTACCAAGCCGAACAACCCGACCGCGAACCACCACAATGGCCGCCGGGCATCCTGCCACTGGAAAACAGTGCCCCGGAAACCAGCCCGACGAAAACTTGTGGGTCGAAGATCAGTGCATCCGAAACCAGTCCAGCACACACCAGTGCGCTGGAAGGGCTGCTGCTCCAGCTCTTGTCAGGATGATAGGCCACGTGTTCAAGGTGCCCTCACCATGTGCTGACCGGGACGGGGCCGGAGGACGCATCGGACTGGCCTTCCGGGACCGGAACGGCGCCTCTCGTCCGGACGTTGACGTGGTATGAGAAGGCGCGTTGTCATACCGGCTGTGGCGCTCGTGGCTGTCATCGCGGTTGCTGTGGGGCTGTACCTGTTCCAGCCCTGGCGCATCTTCACCAGCTCAACCGTGATCGAGGATGTTCCGGCAGTCGCCACGACCGCGGTCGAGTCACAGGGGCCCTCGGCAGCGCCCTCCCCCGCCGCGCCCGTTGCGCCCGTTGCGCTTCCGCGTGAACTGGCAGCCGGCCGGCTGATCAGCCATGAACACACCAGCTCGGGAACAGTGAGAATCCTCGAACTTCCCGACGGGAGCCGGATCCTCCGGTTCGAAGGCCTCGATACTTCCGATGGTCCCGACCTCCGCGTGTGGCTCAGCAACGCCCCGGTGGTGGAGGGATTCGCCGGCTGGTACGTCTTCGACGACGGCGCGTACCTCGACCTCGGGGCACTCAAAGCCAACAAGGGCGACCAGAACTATGAGATCCCGGCCGGGACGGTGCTGAGCGACTATGGCTCGGTCAGCATCTGGTGCGCCCGTTTCGCCGTGTCATTTGCCGCCGCCGAACTGAACCCGTAGACCCGTCTCACGCTGGCCGGACAGCATTGTCTTCCGCATGGCCAGGCCCTACCGTGAAGGGACTGCCAGCTGAAGCAGGTGCAGCCATGCGGACAATGTCCAGGTCACCGTGCTGCCTCCTCTTGTGCCTCCTGGTGGCCGTCGCAGGCGCCGCCCCGACAACAGCCGCCATCGCAACAGGTGCCGCCACGGAAACCGCCGAACCCCAACATGCCTACGCGGCGGTGGACGCCTTCCTGCTGGACCAGCTCGAAACCCTCGGCATTCCCGGTGCCGCGATCGCCGTCGTGCGTGATGGCAGGCAGTTGCACTCCGCCGCCTTCGGCAAGGCGGACCCGGCCGGACGGCCGATGACCCTCCAGACGCCGGTGCTGCTGGCCTCCACCAGCAAGTCCCTGACGGCCATCGCGGTGATGCAGCAGGTGGAGGCCGGTCGGCTGCGGCTGGATGAGCCCGTGCGGACCTACCTGCCCTGGTTCACGCTGGACGATCCCCGGTCCCCGGCCATCACGGTCCGGCACCTGCTCCACCAGACCAGCGGCATGTCCTCGAGGGACACGGCCTTCGAGGCGTCCCTCAGCCAGGAGCCGGAAGCCCTCGAGGCATCAATCCGTGGGATGGCCGAATCCCCGCTGGCCGGCGAACCGGGGCAGCGTTTCCACTACGCCAGTGCCAACTACAACGTGCTGGGCCTCCTGGTGCAGACCGTCGCCAACCAGCCCTTCGGGGAGTACCTGCAGCAGCACGTCTTCGGACCGCTGGAAATGGCGCACAGCCATACGACGGCGGCTGCTGCCCGGCAGGACAATGCGGCCGAGGGCTATGCCCGCTGGTTCAGCACCGTCTGGGTCCAGACCGATGTCCCGGCGCCCGCCGCGGGAATGCCCTCCAGCACCCTGTACGCCTCGGCCGAGGACCTTGGCCGCGAGCTGATGGCACTGCTCGACGGCGGGCGGTACGGGACCGCCCGCATCCTCGAGCCTGGAAGCGTGGCGGCGATGTTCGTACCCCGCACCTCCGTGGACGCATCGAAGGGCTACGGAATGGGCTGGTACACCCGGCCGCTTGTGGAATCCGTTGGCCCGGCTGCCGACGGTGCCGCTGCCCGGGGCACCGCCGCTGAAGACGTGCCGCTGCTGCTGGAGCACCAGGGTGAATGGGGCAACAGCCACACCTACCTGGCGATGGTCCCGGACTCCGGCCTGGGCGTGGCCCTGGTCATCAACGGCAACGACACCGCGGCCCCGTCCCGGCTCAAGGCCATCGACACGAACATCCTGCGGATCCTCCACAGGCACTCCCCCGTCCCCGCCGTGGTGTCCGAGGACTGGCTGCAGCAGTCCAGCTGGGCCGTCTCGCTGGGCCTGCTGCTGGCGGAACTGCTGAGCCTGTGGCTGTCCCTCTCGGTGATTTTCCGACGGCGGTTCGGCCGCCGTGGACGATGGGCTCCCCTGGCGTGGGCCGCCGCCGCGCTGGCACTGGATGCCTTTGCCCTTTGGCTGTGCCTCGCCTACGCGCCCGCCCGGTTCGACACCGACCTGCTGGTCATCATCCGCCAGTTCCCGGACGTCGGCGTTTCGCTGGTGCCGGTGCTGGGACTCGCCATCCTGTGGCCTGTTCCGCGGACCGTCTGCCTGCTCTCCAGGGTGCTGCGCCGGGGCCCGCGCGGCGTACCCTGAAGCCATGAAAGCCGGCGTCAGTTCCGTGCGCACCCTGGCGGGACGCGTGAGGGCCGTCTACGAAAACCTTCCGCTGCCGCCGGCCGTGGTGGCGGCGATCGCCCTCGATGCCCTCCTTGCCAGGCTCCGTCCCCTGCCGCTTCCCGGCCCCCGTTCCGTCCACAGAGCGGCAGGCACGGGCCTGGTGGTCGCCGGCGCCGGCCTCAATGCCTGGGCCCTGGCCGAACGCCGGCAGCGCTCGGCCGGCCCGTTTGACCTGGAGCACCCGGAGGACCTGGTGGTCACCGGCCCGTATGCCGTCACCCGGCACCCGATGTACGTGGGCTGGTGGCTCATCCAGCTCGGCGCGGGAACCATGGCCGGGTCAGCCTGGGTCCTCGCGCTGCTGCCGGCCGAGCTGCTGGTGGAGCACCGGTTTGTCCTGGACGAGGAGGCCACGCTTGCCGGGCTGTTCCCGGAGTCCTACCCGGCCTACGCGGAAAAGGTGCCACGCTACCTCGGGCTCCCCCGCCCGTAGGTTCCTTCGGCTGGAACCCAGGCGCCGCCGTCGTACGCCGCCACGCAACGCCAAACTATGGATGGCGGCAGGGGCCGTGTTGGGACATGATCTGAAGATGAGCCGCTCCGGAAACGCCCGATCCCGGTGGCTCCCGCCAGCCCTGCGCGGCTACAAAACCGAGTGGCTGCGGCACGACCTGGTGGCAGGCCTCGCGCTCTTCGCAATCCTGGTCCCCGCGGGCATGGCGTACGCCCAGGCCGCCGGCCTGCCGCCGGTGACGGGCCTCTACGCGACGGTGGTGCCGCTGATTGTCTACGCGGCAGTGGGGCCGTCGCGCGTGCTGGTGCTGGGGCCGGATTCCGCGCTCGCCCCGATGATCGTTGCGGCGCTGGTTCCCCTGGCCGCGGACAACGACCAGAAATCCGTGGCCCTGGCTGGCCTCCTGGCCATCCTGATCGGCCTCATCCTGCTATGCGGTTCGGCCCTGCGGCTGGGCATCATCACGGGGCTGCTGTCCAAGCCCATCCGGCTGGGCTACCTCAACGGCATCGCCCTGCTGGTGGCGGTGTCCCAGCTTCCCACCCTCCTGGGGATTTCCGTGGGGGACGGCACGCCCTGGGAAAGACTGCTCGCCGCCGCGCCGCAGGTGCTGGCCGGCGAGACCAACATGGCGGCGCTGCTCCTCGGCCTGGCCTCACTGGCGCTCATCTGGGTTCCCCGCCGGCTGAACTGGAAGATCCCCGGCGTGCTCATCGCGGTGGTGGTGTCCTGCCTCGCCGTGGCCGTGCTGGGACTCCAGGAGCGTGTCAAAGTCACCGGCGCCCTCCCGCAGGGGCTCCCCGCGCCGGCCCTCGGCGGAATCGGCTGGGCCGACGTCCTGGCGCTGCTGCCGGCCGCCGCCGCCATCGCCCTCATCGTCTTCGTTGATACCGGAACCCTGTCCCAGTCCCTGGCCGCGGCAGGGGACCGCAGGGTCTCCGGCAACCATGAAATGGCCGCCCTGGGTGCGGCGAACGCGGCCAGCGGGCTGCTGGGCGGCTTCCCGATCTCGGCCAGCGCGTCCCGCACGCCGGTGGCCGTGGAGGCCGGGGCAAAATCCCAGCTCACGGGCGTGGCAGGTGCCGTCCTGGTGCTCGGCTTCATGCTGGCGGCGCCCGGCGTCACCGAGTTCCTGCCGGCCGCCACCCTGGCCGCCATTGTCATCGCGGCAGCCGCAGGACTGGCCGACCCCGCCGGCGTGCTGCGGCTGATCGGCATGAGCCGCAGTGAATCCCTGGTGATGCTGGCGGCGTTCCTGGGGGTCACCATCCTGGGGGTCCTCCCGGGCATCGCCGTGGCCGTGGGCCTGGCAATCCTGGACTTCCTGCGGCGGGCCTGGGACCCCTACCGCGCCGAGCTGGTGGATGTGCCCGGGGTGCCGGGATACCACGACGTGAGCCGCCATCCGGACGGCGAACGCGTCCCCGGCATGCTGATCCTGCGCTTCGACGCACCGCTGTTTTTTGGCAACGGATCGCTGCTGGGGTCTTTCGTGCGCACCAAGCTCGACCAGGCGCCGCCCGGCATCGAACGCGTGGTGCTGGCGGCAGAGCCGGTGACGGGAATCGACACCACGGCACTGGACGAGCTGGTGCAGCTGGACGAATGGCTGGAACGGCACGGCGTGGACCTGGTGTTCGCCGAGCTCAAAGGACCGGTCAAGGACAGGCTGGTGCAGTACGGCGTGGGCTCCCGCTTCTCGCCCGGACACTTCTACCCGACCGTGAGCGAAGCCGTGCGGGCGTTCCAGCGGGAGGGCGGGGGAACCTAGGAGTCCTCAGCCGCGCACCTGCATGTCCACCCACACGAGGCGGTGGTCGCTGCCCGGGAACGGATAGGCGCCGGTCAGCCGTGACAGGGGGTCGGCCTGGGTGGGCCAGAACACGCCGGAATCAAGGACCCGGATCCTGCGTGAGGGCAGCACGTAGTCAGCCCGCAAGTTTCCCGGGGCGGTGTCGGCGAAGTCGGCAGTGTCGTAGCGGGGGTCACCCTTGTGGGCGGCATTGGCTCCGCCCTGCAGGGCCGCGGCCTCCACGGCGCCATCGGAGGCCGGCAGCGGGTCCGCGATCTGCTTGGAATCAAGGAGCTGGTTGACCGCGCCGTCCACGGAGTCGCCGTCGAGCGGGTCGGCGTTCTGGTCGCCGACGATGACGAACGGTTCGCTCGGCAGGAGTCCCCGCTTCCCGCCCTCATCATCCACGATGTATGCCGACTTGCCCGGAGCGACGTAGTCAGCCCAGAACCGGATCTCGTCGTGGTTGCGGCGGCCGTTCCGGTCCTCGGGGCCGTCAAAGGTTGGCGGTGTGGGGTGCGAGGCAAGCACGTGCACCGTTTCGCCGCCCACCTTCACCGGAACGTCCCAGTGCGACTTGCTCGACAGGCGCACCACCTCGAGTTCCTCCGGCGAATACCAGTCTGCAGGTTCCGGTGTCGCCGGGTTGTCCGGCAGGAGCGCACCCGGCATGTCCTTCCAGAGGAAGTTCTGGAACGTCCTCACGTTTTCCGTGTCGATGGGGTACTTCGACAGGATGGCCATGCCGTACTGGCCCTCGAATGCGCCGAAGCCGAAGGCGTCGTCACCGCCGCCGACCCTGCCGTTGTTGTTGAGGTCGAACCCGCTCGGGATCCCGGTGTTCGACGGCGCCACGTAGGCGTAGGGGTAGTCCACGGGATCAGCCCCGCCCTGGCCTGCCGCCAGGTAGTTGTCGCGGAACAGATCGGCGGCCCGCATGTTGGGCACGTAGTCGAACTCGTTCAGCAGGATGACGTCCGGGTTCGCACGCTGGATGACCTCGGCGACGGTGCGTGCCTGCGGGTCGTCCGGAGTGCTCAGGTCGGCCTCGAGTTCGCCGGCGCTTGCCCGGTTCAGCGACAGGTTGTAGGTGGCCACCCGCAGGTCCTCCGCATGGTCCTTTGAGGGCTCGGCGGCGGCCGGAGTCCCGGCGGTACCAACGGCGAGGCTACCGACGACGGCAGCGATGACGGCAGCGGTGAGGGGGCGTCTAGTGGACACGGGACTCCTTGGCAGCGATGAGGCGGTACGAACAACGGTGCGTTCAACCTATGCCGCCAACATGACCACGGGGAGTACGCCGGGCGAACGGAAACTTGCGCCGGCGGCACCCAGCCGGCGGCCGCCGTCATAAGTGGACGACGGCGGCCGCAGGCCAAAGTGCCGGCCTCCCCTACTGTCCGGCCTCCCCTACTGTCCCGGGGCCCGGTACGACGGGGTCTTCTTGGCTGCCTCGTCGATGTCTTCCACGGTGAGGAGCGGCTTCAGGCGGACGTTGACGCTCCCTGTGGAATTGACGATCAGTGACAATGCTGCGGCACTGGCGTCGTCCGGCGCCTCGAAAACGCCAAGGACGTCGTAGTAGCCAAACGCGTAGTAGAAGCTCTCCAGCGAACCGCCTATGGACTTGAGGGCCTCGGCCAGGGCCTCACGCCGCTTGGTGCCCCCTTCCTTCATGAGCCCCTTGATTCCCTCGCCCATGTACGTTGCTTCAAACAGATACTTCGGCATCGCTTTTCCCTTCTACATTCCCATCCCGGTTGTCGCCGAGGGAGCAAGTGCCACACCGAGTGCAATGGCAGCCAGCGCCACCGCAACGGACCAGTTGGCCAGCCGCTTCCACGGCAGCATCTTCTCCCCCGCGATGAAGGCCCCGATCAGGGCCATCCATCCGACGCTCATCGCGCCAAGCGCGAACAGCGCCGTCATCAGCGCCCAGCAGCAGGCCACACACCAGGCGCCGTGCTCCACGCCCATCCGGACGGCACCCGCGTAGCCCGGCCGCATCCGGTGCAGGATAAAGTCCATCGGGGACCGGCATTTCATCAGGCTGACGTTTTTTGCCGGGGTGAACTGATAAACCGCCGCCACCATGATGACTCCGGCCGCAATGTAGCGCCCGCCCTGGTCAGCAGCGAAAACCCCTGGCACCGCCGCAGCCGCCCACGCATAGAGCCCATACGCCACCAGGCCAAAGGCCGTCCATGATGCGAGGTAGCCGGCCACGAAGACGGCAGTGGACCCTGCCGGTGCATACCGTCCGGCCTGCCGCCGGTGCCGCTGGATCCGGTGGTACGCCACCACCATCGGCGCCACGGACGGGAACATCATGGCTGCGAGCATCACCACCCATGTCACGGTGAAGAAGCCCACCGGCCCCGGGTCAGTCCAGGCACCCATGTCCATCCCGGTCAGCTGCGTGGACGTCAACACCCAACCGGCAGCGGCGAGGACGAGCAGGACCGCCACTAGGGCGGCCTCCCGCGGATCAACCCGCGAGGCATGTGCAACCGCCTGGCCGGTCCTGCTCCTGAACAGCTTTCCGCGTTCCACCGACTGGCCGTTCAGACCCGGCCCTTGGGGGCACCCTCCGCCATTTCACTGGCGAACGTGAAGTCGGATGTTTCGCCGTAGACGCCATCGAAGTCGATGCCGAAGAGGTCCACGTGCCCCGGCCCCTTTCCAATCAGGAATTCGGGCGCAAAGCCGTACATCGCATTCTTCACCGTGGTCACGCCGCCGTCCGGTCCGGGCAGCGGCTCGAACGTGAACCGGGCCTTGTCCGAGACCGAACCGGAAGGCCGCTCACCGTCCGTGAATGTGACCGCGGCGCGTTCCAGTCCCAGCCACTCGCCGTACAGGCCGGCAAAGTCGCCGAAGGGGCCCCCGGCCTGGCCGCGAAGGATGGTTTCCAGGGCGCTCACCTGGGCATCGGATGCGGACTGGTCGACGACGACGCCCACCTTCCAGCCGCCCCCTGTCAGATTCGTGGGGAACCAGCCGACGAAGGCGAAGTCGACGCCGGACAGGTCCGTGCCGTCATGATTCCCCTTTGCAATGTGGAACACATTCAGGTTGCGGCACTCGCCCCCGGGCCCGGTGGGCACGCCGTCCACAGGGCATGGACACACCAGCTGGCACGTGCAGTTTCCAGCGTATGTTCCAGACATTTCCCAAGACACAGCATCCTCCTCACCTGGCGCCATCGCCGTGCAGAGGTGGCCCGGACCGGCGCCTCGTTCCGTGGAAACGGGGTGAATGACCCCGTTAACGCAGACGCTATTCCTCCGGCTGCGGGCAGTCAATATGCCGAAATACCTAATGTCAGGAGCCCTTGGAGCGGCGGGCCAAGGCCGTTCGGCCCTAGCGGTGTCCGGCGGCTCGGCCCACGCTGGAACAGGAAGGCATGGGGGGCAAAACGCCCGCGGGTCCTGCGTCGAGCCTTTACCAGCCGGGGGCTCTGGGCACCTCCAGGAATGTCCGTTGCACGACCACGGCTCACCCGGCAAGGAGGCGCAGCCATGACGTACATCAGCGATCTGGGCGACGTGGGGCGCGGTGATGTTGCCGTGGCCGGCGGCAAGGCCGTGGGGCTCGGCGGCCTCATCCAGGCCGGGTTGCCGGTCCCGCCAGGGTTTGTCCTGACCACCGCGGCGTACTCGGAGTTCGTCACGGCGAACACCCTCGGCGCATCTATCCAGGAATTGGCCGCCCTGCCGGCGCAGGCTTCGCCGCAGGACTATGAGGAAGCCTCGGAGCGGATCCGCGGCCTGTTCCGGAACGGCACCATGCCGGCCGGGATCGCGGCCAGGCTCGGCGCCGCCTACGAGCGCCTGGGCGGCGGGGACACCGCAGTGTCGGTGCGGTCCTCCGCCACCGCCGAGGACCTCGAATCGGCCAGTTTCGCCGGGCAGCAGGAAAGCTTCCTGAACGTCCGCGGCACGGCGGCACTGGCGGAGGCCGTCATCAACTGCTGGGCCTCCCTCTGGACGGCGCGCGCCATGGCCTACCGCGCCCGCGAAGGCGTGCGGGCCGACCAGGTGCGCCTCGCCGTCGTGGTCCAGCAGATGGTGGAGGCCGAGGCCGCCGGGGTGATGTTCACCGCCAACCCCGCAAACGGGCGGCGCGACCAGGCGGTGATCAGCGCCGCGTGGGGGCTGGGCGAGGCAGTGGTCAGCGGGACGGTCACCACGGACGACCTCGTGGTGGACGCCGGGACCGGCGCGGTGGTGTCGCGGCAGACGGCGGACAAGGAAATCATGACCGTCTCCGCGGAGGACGGAACCCGGGAGGAACCGGTGGCGGCAGCCCGCCGTCGTGCGCCCGTCCTGGACGACCAGGAGGCGGCCGAACTGGCCCGCTACGGACAGCGGATCGCGAAACATTTCGGGGTGCCGCAGGACATCGAGTGGGCGCGGGCCGGCGGCCGGTTCTACCTGCTGCAGTCCCGCCCCATCACGGCCCTGCCCGAACCCGCCGCGGAAACCCCGGAGACCTGGCCGCTGCCGTATCCGAAGGGCCTCTACTTCCGCGCGAGCATCGTGGAACAGCTCCCCGACCCGCTCTCCCCGCTCTTTGCCGACCTGATTGACGGCTCGGTATCGCGCTCACTGCGGGCCCTCATGGCGGAAGCGACCGGCAAGGACGTCCTCCGCGAGGGCGACATTCACCTGCCCACCATCAACGGCTACGCCTATTACTACTACCGCACCTCCGGCATGTGGCGCCTGACGGGCAGGCTGTTCACGGCACTGGGCGCGCTGGCCCGCGGCAAAGGGCACATGGGCATTGCGGGCTGGCGCGAATACTCGCATCCGCGCTACGAACGGGTGATCAAGGACTGGTCCGTGACGCCGCCGGCCGACCTCCCCGGGGAGGAACTGCTGGCGGGGGCGCAGGCCCTCCTGGACGCCGGAACCGTGTACTACACGGCCGTGCAGTCCATCATTCCGCTCGCCACCATGAGCGAAATCTCCTTCCGGGCCTTCTACGACAAGGTCCTCCGGCGCGACGGCGATCCGCCGGCCCAGACCTTCCTCCTGGGCTTCGACAGCGAGCCCATCCGGGCGGAGAAGTCCCTGTACGACCTGGCCGGCTGGGCCCGCAGCGATCCCGGACTGGCAGCGGCCCTGCTGGAACGGCCGACGGCGGTGCTCGCCGAGTGCCAGCGCACCGGCTCCGCGCCCGAGGGTGTGGACGACGTCCTGTGGCAGGAATGGCGGTTCACGTTCAGGGAGCACCTGGACCGGTTTGGCCACGCCGTCTACAACCTGGATTTCGCCACCCCGGTGCCGGCCGACGATCCCTCCGCCCAGCTGGAGACCGTGAAGTTCTACCTGCGCGGGCAAGGCACCGACCCGCACGAGCGGCAGCAGCTGCTGACCGAGCGCCGGGAAGAACTGACCAAGCAGATGGAAGGCAGGCTGGGACCGCGCCGCCGGGCCGTGTTCCGCCGGCTGCTGGGGTGGGCGCAGGAGACCGCGCCCATCCGTGAGGACGCGCTGGCCGACGTCGGACTCGCCTGGCCGCTGCTGCGGCGGATGCTGCTGGAACTGGGCCGGCGCCTGGTGGACTCCGGTGTTATCGCGGCGCCGGACGACGTGTTCTGGCTGCGGTTCCAGGAACTGCGGAGCGCCGTCGAGTTCGGCCTCGCCGAACCGGAAGCCCGCGGGGGCGCTGCAATCGCCGGGGCCGGGCGGCCCGTGCGCGCAGCTGCCGTGGAGGAGCGCAGGATGCTGTGGCGGGGCCAGGTGAAGGCTGCCGCGCCGCAGATGCTGCCGGAGCGCCGGTGGATGGACAAAGCCTTCGGTTCCATGATGCCGGCAGGCTCCCAGCACCAGCCCGGTGATGTGATCAAGGGTGCCGGGGCGAGCTCCGGCCGGGTCACCGCGCCGGCCCGCGTGCTGAGGGGTCCGCAGGATTTCGCCCTCATGCAGCCCGGCGAGGTGCTGGTGGCCCGCATCACCACGCCCGCGTGGACGCCGCTGTTCACGATGGCCTCCGGCGTGGTGACGGACGTCGGCGGCCCGCTCAGCCACAGCTCCATCGTGGCCCGCGAGTACGGCATCCCTGCCGTCCTCGGCACCGGGGTTGCCACGCAGCGGCTTGCCGGCGGCCCGCGGGTCAGCGTGGACGGGGACGCGGGGACGGTCACGATCGAGGACCATGCCGGTCCGGGGGTTCCCCGGGGCTGAGCGGTTACTCCCCCATGCCGGGATGCACGGGAACAAAATCGACTTTGTTGCCGGAGTTCTGCCGGCCGGCGGATGTCCTGGAGAACCCCCGCGCGTCGAGGCCGTTCTTCGCGCGGAATTCCGCGAGGGCTGCGTCGTAGGCATTGTTGAGGGTCTGCCCTGAGAACTCACCGGTGCTGCCGTCGGTGAAGGCGATCCTGATGCGGACGCTGTTGGGGTAGTGCCGGTTCATCCGGATGAAGCCGTCTGCGTCCTGTTGGAGAGTAATCAAGGGAATCCGCTTTCGTGGTGGGTGCAGCTTCCAGTCTGGCGCAGATTCACTCCGCGCAGGTACCGGCCATGCAGTAAAGAGTGGCTGGGAGGCGCATAGTTGAAGAATGACAGGTCCTTACACCCGGGGCGATTCCTTCACCAGCGAGGCTTCCCGGAAACACATCAGGCGGGCGCTCGGAGACTACGGGGCAACGGACGTTCTTTTCACCCAACGTGGGAACCATAGTGCCATTGCCTTCAAGGGCGGCGGGCGGCAATTCCGGATTGTCCTGCCGCTGTTGCAGTCCGAAGGGCCCCTGGTTATCCGCGGGGACATCGCGGACGGCCCGCTTCACGAGGCGAACGCAAAGGTCCTCGAACGCGCCAACCGCAAGTCCTGGCATGCCCTGGCACTGGCCATCGACGCCAAACTCGCGGCGGCGGCGGCAGGCATTGCCACCCTTGAATCCGAATTCCTGGCCCACGTGGTTCTGCCGGGAAACAAGACCGTGCTCGACGAGCTAGGCCCCGTCATCGACTCTGCCTACCGGTCCGGCCGGCGTCCGTCCTTCGGCGGTCCAGCACACGCTTAGGGCAGCCGCCCTGATCCGTCAGATGGTGGAGAGGGCGCCCTTGGCGCTTTCCACCAGGACATGGGTCCCCGCCTGGACATAGACCACTTCGCCGTCAATCTGGCAGGGTACGGCGTCCCGCGTCGTGAAGGCGTAACTGCTGACGCTGGGCTGGTGCCCAAGCCCCAGCGTGACGGCCCGAAGGGTCATGAGCGCCATCCTCATAAGCCCGGCATGGGGCAGCGTCACCACCTCGAACCGGCCATCGTCCGGGGAGTGCGACTCGCTGACCGTTCCATATTTGGCCATGCGCGAGACGTTGGCCAGGATCAGGCTGTCGAACTTCGCGGTGGCGCCGTCGGCCCGCACCAGCTCAAACGGTCTCAGGCCCGAAAGCGTCCGGGCAACGGAGATGAGTTCCAGGACTTTCCCTTTTCCACCCTTTTCGATCCCGATGGCCATCAGCGGCGTGAGCCCGAACCCCACATAGGAGTGCGCGTACCGGACCTGCTCCCGGTGCATCCCCCGGAAGGTCACGCGCAACAGGTCGATGCGGCGGACGCTGCCCTCACGGATGGCCTCGGTGAGCGGCCGGACCTGCATGCTCCTGTGGTGATCGTTGGCGTTGCCTGCCGGGAGCACAGTGCACACCGCCTTGCTGGCGGGCACGTCCATCACCCCGTTGACCACCTCGTTGTACCCGCCGTCGCCGCTGACCGAGACGATGAGCGGTTCTCCGCTTCCGGCCGCTGACCGTGCCAGGTCCCGGGCGTGCCCCGCGAACTCCGTGGGCAGCAGGACCACCTGCAGGCCCGGAAGGTTCGTGGCAAGCTCCTCCTGCAGTGAATCGATCCGCGCGGCCATCCCGGCCCTCGTCGGATTGAAAATGAGGACGACCCGGTCAAAGGCCGGTGCCCGGTCGTCAGCCATCGTGCCCATCCTCCGGTGCCCTTTGTTGCCTTGGTGCGGTCAGCTCCAGCCTATCCGTGGATACCCCCGTCCTGAAGTTGACCGTGCCGCCGTCGTCCGCAGTGCCTGCCGGACAGCCCCCGGACTGGCCCAGGCAACAGCTACCCCTCGCAGGCCACCCCGTCGGAATCCCCGTCGAGCCCGGACCTGTAGCCTGGCGAACCGGCGTACAGAGGGGCCGCTCCGGCAGCCACCACCTCGGCGCAGTTGGCGTAATAGACCGCGGCAGGAGCAGCGGGTTCGACGGCGGCGGGCGCCACCTGCCCGGGGCACCCGGCAAGGATGCCCGCGATCGCGTCGTGCTCGGCCTGCGTCACCCACAGGCTGTACCGTGCCTTCACCGAAACCTGCCGGGCGACGTACTCGCACCGGAAGCCCTTGTTCGCGGGCAGCCAGGTGGCGGCGTCGCCGTCGCCCTTTTGCTGGTTGGTGGGGCCGTCCGTTGCCTGCAGGTTCAGCGGATCGTTGGCGAACGCCGTCCGCTGCTCCGTGGTCAGCTGCTGCGCGCCCTTCTGCCAGGCGTCGCTGAGCGCCACCACGTGGTCGATCTGCACGGCACTGCTGGTGGTGGTGCCGCGGACGAAGCTGATGGTTGTGCCGGTGTACGGGTCCGCCAGGATGCCGGTCTTGACCGTGCAGGGGACGCTGGTGGTGTAGGTGACCTCGGTCAGGTCCCGCCGCAGGATGTCGTTCCGGGTATCGCAGCCGTTCTGGTCCACGTCCGCCCACGTCGGGCCAAACAGTGCCCGCTCGTATCCGGTCTTGGGCGCGCGGCCCTTCACGGGGAGGGTGGCCAGCAGGTCCGCTGCCTCAACGGCGGCGGACGGCCCGGCCGCCTGTGTTGCGGTGCTGTCCAGGGTGTCGGCAGCTGCCGGGGCACCCCCGGTGAGCAGGGCAAGGACGGCGGCAAGTACGACGGCGGCCGCCGCGCGGGTGCCGGACGCAGGCATGGTTTCAGGCAAGGACGTGGTGATGGACATGCGGTTCCCCAGGTTGTGTGCACGACAGGTTCCGGCGCACAGGCATCATGGCCGTGTTTTGCGCCGAGGAAGAGCCTATGGCCCGCCGTGAACCGGAAAGGTGCGTTTTGGTGGAACTGGGGAAACTCTTAAGGACTCCTGCGCCAACCCTGCGCCGCGGCCGGCGCGGGGCTGGCGCCGTTCCTCACCCGAACAGCGCAGCCACCCGGGTCAGGGTCTGGTAGATCCCGTAGGCCAGCGGGACGCCCACCAGCGCCCAGGCGATGGCGAGTTTGCCGACCGATACTTTGGCGGGCGCCTGCGCGCCGGCGGTGTGTGCAGTGCTCATCTCAGGCCTCCATGGCAGGTTCGTGTGCCCGTCCGCGGTCGGGGCGGGGTTCGTGGAATCGTGCGTCCACCGGCTTGACCATCAGGTTGGCCAGGAAGCCGACCACCAGCAGCGCCACCATGGTCAGCAGCGCCGGCTGGTAGGACGCGGCGTCCAACTGGCCGGGCTTGCCCTGGGCATCCAGGAACGCGTTGACGATCAGCGGCCCGGCCACTCCGGCGGCGGACCAGGCGGTCAGCAGCCGGCCGTGGATGGCCCCCACCTGGAAAGTCCCGAAGAGGTCCCGCAGGTAGGCCGGAACGGTGGCGAAGCCGCCGCCGTAGAACGAAATGATGACGAAGGCGAGCGCCACGTAGAGGAACGTGGTGCTGGACCCGGCCAGCGCCAGCACCGTGTACAGGACGGCGCCGACGCCGAGGTAGACCATGTAGATGCGCTTGCGGCCGGTGACGTCGGAGGTGGCGGACCAGGCGAAACGCCCCGCCATGTTGCCGATGGACAGGAGCCCCACGAAGCCGGCGGCGACGGCGGCACTCACCAGGGACACGCCGTCGGACTGGCGGAAGAAGTCCTGGATCATGGGCGCGGCCTGCTCCAGGATGCCGATGCCCGCGGTGACGTTGCAGAACAGCGCGATCCACAGCAGCCAGAACTGGCGCGTCTTCACGGCATTCTTCGCCGAGACGTTCTCCGTGGTGACCAGCTTGGCGGCCTTGACCTTGGCGGGGTCGAACCCAGCCGGTTTCCATCCGTCGGCGGGGACCTTGATGGTGAAAGCGCCAAAGAGCATGTAAGCAAGGTAGACGACGGCGAGGGTCAGGAACAGCTTGCCCACGGCATCGCCGCTGGCCACCCAGTCCTTGGCGCCGGAGTTGGGATCGTACATCTTGAGCAGCGCCGTGGAGACGGGGCTGGCGATCAGCGCGCCGCCGCCGAAGCCCATGATGGCCATGCCGGTGGCGAGGCCGGGCCGGTCCGGGAACCACTTGATCAGGGTGGACACGGGCGAGATGTAGCCGATGCCCAGGCCGATGCCGCCGATGAAGCCGTAACCGAGGTACACGAGCCACAGCTGGTGGGTGAAGATGCCGAGCGAGCCGATCAGGAAGCCTCCGGCCCAGAACATGGCCGAGGTGAACATCGCCTTGCGCGGGCCGTTCTTGTCCACCCACGTGCCCATGATCGCGGCCGAGAGGCCCAGCATCACGATGGCGATGGAGAAGATCACGCCGATCTCGGTCAGGCTGGCGCCGAAGTGTTTGACCAGGGCGGTCTTGTATACGCTCGTGGCGTAGGCCTGCCCGATGCAGAGGTGGACCGCGAGCGCGGCGGGGGGCACCAGCCAGCGGTTGAATCCCGGCGGGGCAACAGTTCGTTCTCGGTCCAGCCAGCCCATAGATGTTCCCTTTGCTTGTTCGACGACGTCGATGTCTGTTCGCTGCCGCAGCGCATACCCCTCCAGAGGCGAAAGTCCCTCTTATGGCGCTGTGGCCTCCGGCAATCATGGGGCAAATCGTCAGCAAACGTATGATTCTTGCGCCGAGCGGCGGCAAATCCGCGGTGAGCGGCGGCCGGCTTTGTGGCCGCCGGTTGCGCCGGGACAGCAGGAGGCGGGTTCCGGGCGGCAGCAGCTTCACCGAAGCCGCCGCCGGCCCCGCCCCTACCGGTCCGTTTTGACCACCGTGAACAGCACCGCCGAGTCCTCCTCGGCCTCAAGGCTGTGCAGCCCATTCGGGACAATCAGGAGATCCCCGGCCTTGCCCTGCCAGGCTTCACCACCGGACTTCAGCCAGACCGATCCCCTGATCACGTAGACCGTGGCCTCGCCGGGATTCTGGTGCTCGCTCAGCTGCGTGCCGGCACGGAAGGCCATGACCGTCTGGCGCAGCTTTTTCTCATGTCCGCCGAACGCCGTGTCCGCTGCCCGCCCGCTGGGAGCCGCCACCGCTGCTTCGAGCTGCTGGCGGGCCAGGGCATCAATCGATATCTTCTGCATGCGGACACCGTACCCACCGCGGAGAGGCAGTGCCAGAGGCCAGCGTCCCGAGCTCCGCCTGAGGAAGCTCGTCCGCCAACTTGCCCTACAGCTTTGGGATGAGGACCGGGGTGTTTTTCTTGTAGGCCTCGTACTCGGGCTCGCCGCCCCATTTCCGGTCGGCCTTCTTCTCCAGCAGCGGGATGCCGCTGCCCTTGATCAGGAGCAGCGCCACGAAGAGCGGAGACAGCAGGGCCAGCCATTGCCAGCCCTGCAGTACCGGAACGGCGATCAGGAGCACGCCGGTCCAGAGGACAATCTCGCCGAAGTAGTTGGGGTGCCGGGACTTGGACCACAGTCCGGTGGAGATGAAGCGGCCCTTATTGGCCGGATCAGCCTTGAACCGGCCCTTCTGGTTGTCCGCCACAGCCTCGATGCCGAAGCCACCAGCCCACACCAGGAAGCCCGCCAGCGCCCACCCGTCGAGCGCCACCCGGGCGACGGATGTAATGGCAATCCAGGCAGCAGCCGCGGTGAGGACCACCCACAGCCCCTGCACTGTCCAGGTGTTCAGGAACCGGATGAACGATGGCTTGATCTCATCGAACCGGTCATCCTTGCCGTGCTTGCTGACGCGGCGGAACAGGAAGCTCCCCAGCCTTACGGCCCACGCCACCACCATGGCCGCCAGCAGCAGCCCCCGCGCGTCCACACCCGGGGTCAGCACAACCAGGAGCAGGGTGATGGAGATGTAGGTCAGGGCGCCGGTGAGGTCGTAGTACTTCTCGGTCTGCGCCTTGAACGCCGGGATAAACGCCAGCCACTGGATAAGGAACGCGGCCGCCACCCCCAGCGCAAAGAGGGGGAACCCGCCCACGGTGGCACCACCCTGGCTGCCGGCGAACGCGACAAGCGCCCCCACCAGCACCGCGACCACAAAAATGATGAGCGCCTTACGGTCCGAATCCTTCATCAGGGCATTCCTTTCCCAAGCCGGGACGGCAGCCACGCGGTCCCGGCGCACTCCGCTTCTTCAAACTGATTTGATTACAAGGTTATCTAATTACTATATAGACTAGCGAAGATGGGAGGAACCATGAACACACCGTCGTACCATCCGGCCGCCGTCGCCCTTCAGGCTGTTCTGGCGCTGGCCAACGAGACTGAACGCGAAGTGGCGGACAGGTTGGGGCTCAACCTCACCGACTACCGCGCCCTCTCCACACTGTCCCAGTCCGGACCCATGACGGTGGGAAACCTCGCTGTGAAGCTGGGCGCCACGGCCGCCACCACCACCGCGATCGTCAGCCGGCTGCAAAGCCGCGGCTACGCGGAACGCCTCCGCGGCGAAGGGGACCGCCGCCATGTCCACGTCAGTGCCACCGCCGCCGCCTCCCGGGACATCATGAACCTGATGCGGCCCCTCATGGATGCCACCAACCGGCACCTCGAATCCCTGCCTGCCGCCCAGCAGGACGCCGTGGCCGGGTTCCTCCACACCGCCCGGCACCTCATGCAGAACCACCTGAATACCCTTTCGACGAAGGACACCGCTTGAGAGAGTTCTCCACCCCGCTGCTGGTTGAACCGTCCAGCCACCGGAACGCCACGGAGCTGCTGATGCAGCGGTTCAGGACGTCCCCGGACCATGTTGCCTTCGAGGTGCGGGCCCCGGAGGGTGCCATCACGGATCCGTGGCGCCAGGTGACCACGCGGCAGTTCGTCGAGGAGGTGCGCGCCCTGGCCAAGGGCCTCATCGCCGCCGGCCTGCAGCCCGGCGAGTCCCTCGCCATCATGTCGCCCACCCGGTATGAATGGGCAGTGGCGGACATGGCAGCGTGGTTCGCCGCCGCCGTCGTGGTCCCCGTCTATGAAACCTCCGCCCTGCCCCAGGTGGCCGCGGTCCTCGACGACGCCGCCGTGCGCCTGGCCGTCGCCGGCACCGCCGGGCACGCCCTCCTGTTGGAACAGGGCTTTGAACAGGCCGGGCGGACAAACCTGGGCGTCTGGACCATGGACGCACGTCCCGGCGCGGACCTTGCCGAGCTGAAACTGCGCGGCGCCGCCATCCCGGACAGCACCGTTGAGGAGCGGCGCCTGCTGCCGGACCTGAACGCCGTGGCCACCATCGTCTACACCTCCGGCACCACCGCCGCCCCCAAGGGCGCCCTGATCACCCACGGCAATTTCGTGGGCCAGGTGCTCAACGTGGGCGCCGCCTATACGGGCGTGGTCCGCGAAGGCGGCAACACCGTCATCTTCCTGCCCATGGCCCACGTGCTGGCCCGCGGCCTGCAGCTGATCTGCCTGGCCAACGGCATGCGCATCGCCCACCTGTCCGATCCCAAGGACGTGGTGCCCGCCCTCGGGGTCCTGAAGCCCACCTTCCTGGTGGTGGTCCCCCGGGTGCTGCAGAAAATCCAGGCGTCCGCTGCCGGCGCAGCGGCCCGGAAACGCCTTGGGCGGGTATGGGCTGCGGCGCAGCAGACCGCTGTGGAGTGGGGCCGGTTCGCTGAAGCGCACGACGCCGACCCGTCCTTGCGCGCCCCGTTCGGCCTGCGTGCGCGGCACGCAGTGTTCGACCGCGCGTTCTACGCCCGGCTCCGCGCTTTGATGGGCGGCCGTTTGGACTACCTGCTGTCCGGCGCCGCCGCACTGGACGCCGAGCTGTCCCTGTTCTTCCGTGGCCTTGGCCTGCCCGTCATCGAGGGCTACGGCCTCACGGAGACCACCGCGCCGCTGACCGGGAATATGCCGGACGCCATCGCCGCCGGCACGGTGGGCGTCCCGATGCCGGGAACCACCGTGCGCATCTCGGACCGCGGCGAGGTACTGGCCCGCGGCGTGGGCGTGTTCGCCGGCTACCGCAGGCCGGCGGACAACCAGGGCGTGTTCACGGACGGGTACTTCCACACAGGAGACCTCGGCGAGCTCGATGAGCTGGGACGGCTGACCCTCAAGGGCAGGATCAAGGACGTGATCGTCACCGCCGGCGGGAAGACCATCACCCCGGCCATCTGGGAAGGCTATGTGGAGGGTGATCCGCTGGTGGCCCACGCCGTCATGGTGGGCGAGGGCAAACCGTACCTGGGCGGGCTGGTGCTCCTGGACCCCGAGTCCGTCACGGCGTGGGCGGGGCGCGAGGGCTTCGCCGATCTTGCCGGGCTGCGGATCCCGGACGACGGCGGTGCCGTCCGGATCGAGGACGCGCGCCTCCTCAGCACCGTCGGCAAAGCAGTCAGTGCCGCCAACGCCAAACTGGCCCGCTCCGAGCAGGTGCGCAAGTTCGTGCTGCTGCTGGCGGACCTCAGCGAGGCCAACGGAATGGTCACGCCCACCATGAAACTCAAACGCACCGCGTTCACCGAACGCGCCAGCCAGATCGTGGAGAACCTCTACGCCGAGTCAAGGAGCCAGGCATGAACACCCGAACCAAGAGATGGCTGCTGTCCTACGCGGTCACCGCCGTGATCTTCGCTGTGCTGGACCTCGTCTGGATCAGCTTCGTGGCGAGCAACCTTTACCAAAGCCAGATCGGCCACCTGATTGCCGCCAGGCCCAACGCTGCCGGAGCCGTGGCCTTCTACCTCATCTTCGTGGCCGGCATGGTGCACTACGGGGTCCGGCCCAACGACGCACACGCAACGATGCGGCAGCGGGTCACGGGCGCGGCGCTGTTCGGCTTCTTCACCTACGCCACCTGGGCGCTGACCGCGTTCGCCGTGCTGAAGGACTTCCCCGCCGTCGTCGCCGTGACGGACGTCCTCTGGGGCGCCGCTGCCTGCGGCCTGGTCACCTGGCTGACGGCCACGGTCCTGCACCGGGTCCTGGCGAAGGGCCGCGCGTCCTAGGCTGCTGAAGCCCCGACAGTCCGCACTGTCATCAGGACCTGGACAGGCGGACTGCCGTCAGCTTGTATTCGGGACATCCGGTCACCTCGTCCTCCACCCTGGAGGTGAGGCTATTGACCGATGCGCCGGGGAAATGGAAGCCGGCGAACACCTGGCCCGGTTCCACCTCGTCGGTGATCCTGGCCTGAAGGACTGCCGTCCCGTGCCTGCTGCCCAGCCGGACCGGATCGCCGTCGTTCAGTCCCAGGGCGGCGGCATCCCCGGGTTCGATGTCCACCGTCTCGTCTGCGCTCAGGCGCAGGTTGCCGGTCCGCCGGGTCATACTTCCGGAGTTATAGTGCTCCCCCCTGCGCCCGGTGATCAGCAGGAACGGAAACTCGGCGTCGCATTGTTCGCCCGGGGGCAGGTAGTTCCTCGCCGCCAGGTGGGCCAACCCGTCCGGGGTAGCAAACCTCTCCTGGTACAACCGGGGGGTTCCCGCCGAGTCGGCGGACCCGCACGGCCAGTGCAGAGGCCCTTCGCGGTCCAGGCGGGGGTGCGAGATACCGCCAAACAGCGGCGCCACGGCAGCGCATTCGGCCATGGCTTCAGCCGGTGTGGCGCAGCCAAGGTCCGCGCCCATCCTGCCTGCAACCGCATGCAGCACCGCAAAGTCGGTGCGGACGCCGGCCGGGGGCTCCACTGCCTGCCTTACCCGCTGGAAACGCCTGTCGAAGTTGACGAATGTGCCGTCCTTTTCCAGCCAGGCGGCCACGGGGAAGACGACGTCGGCCGCGGCGGCCGTCGCGGAGAGGAACAGGTCGTTGCAGATCACCAGCGGGCACGCCTCCAGGGCCGCCCGCACGGCCGTGCTGTCAGGGTCCGTGGTGAGAACGTCCTCGCCTATGACCCACAACGCCTGCAGCGACCCTGCCCGGGCGGCATCGAACATCTGCGGGATCCTGAGCCCTGGCAGGGGCGGCACATCGACCCGCCAGGTCCCGGCGCACCGGGCCCTGGCCGCAGGGTCCAGGACCTTCTGGTAACCCGGCAGCAGGTCCGGCAGGGCGCCCATGTCGGACGCGCCCTGAACGTTGTTCTGGCCGCGCAGCGGGTTCACCCCTCCTCCTGCACCCGGGCCCACGGCGCCGCGCAGGAGGGCAAGGTTGGACAGCGTCCGGACACCGTCCGTGCCGTGGAGGTGTTCCGTCACGCCCAGGCCGTAAAAGATGGCCGGCGCCAGCGCCTGCCCGTACAAAAGGGCCGCCTGCACGAGGTCGTCCGCCGGGACACCGGAAATCGCGGCCACCCGCTCCGGCGGGTAGTCTTCCAACAGCCCAAACAGTTCCTCGTAGCCGGTGGTATGCAGGTCCAGGAAGGCGGTGTCCACCAGGCCCTCCCTGACCAGGACGTGCGCGAGGCCGTTGAACACGGCCACATTGGTCCCCGGCCTGGGCCTGAGGTGGACGTCGGCGTACCGGGCCAGCGAGGTACGCCGCGGATCCACCACCACCAGGCGGGCGCCGTCCATGACGCGCTGGAAGATGCGGGATCCCACCACCGGGTGGGCCGCCGTCGGGTTCGCCCCCACCAGGAGGACCGCATCGCACCGCTCCAAATCGTCGAACGGGTTCGTCCCGCCGCCCAGCCCGAACGTGGCGGCCAGGCCGGCCGCGGAAGGGGCATGGCAGAGCCGGGAACAGTTGTCCACGTTGTTGGTCCCCATGACGGTCCGGGCGAATTTCTGGGCCAGGTAGTTCTCCTCGTTGGTGGCCCGGGCAGAGGAAATCAGGGCAAACCCGTCTGGTTGTCCGTCCCGGATGCTGCCGAGGCGTGCCGCCACGAACCCGACTGCCTCTGTCCAGGTTGCCGGGGTCAGCGTTCCGTTACGGCGGATCAGCGGGGTGGTGAGCCGGTCTGCGGAACCGAGGAAGCCGTGGGCAAACCGCCCTTTGACGCAGGCGTGGCCGCGATTGACCGAGCCGTCCCCGGCGGGCTTGACGGTCATGATGGTGTTTCCGCGCGTCGAGACTTCCAGGCTGCAGCCCACGCCGCAGTAGCCGCAGGTGGTCAGGGTCTGCCGCTCAAGCGGCAACAGATTGAGCAGCCCCGGTTCGGACAGGGCTCCGGTGGGGCAGGTGTCCACGCACGCCCCGCAGGAGACGCAATCGGATTCCGCCCAGGGACCGCCTGTACCCGGCGCCACCACGGTGCCGGCCCCGCGGCCCACGAGCGTCAGCGCGAACGTACCCTGGATTTCTGCACAGGCACGGACGCACCGGCCGCAGGCAATGCAGAGATCACGGTCAAGCTTGACGTAGGGGTGCGAATGGTCGACGCCCCGCTCCGGCGGCAGGACAACTCCGGACGGAGCAGCCACCCCGTACTCGGCGCATTGGCGGACCAGTTCGCTGCGGTCGGCTGGAATGTCCAGCGCCCGGGGAGGCAACCCGGCGACGATAGCCTGCAGCGCAGCACGCCGGACTTCGCGGGAGGCCTCGACGTCGATGCGCAGGCCGTCCTCGGCCGGGGTGCTGCAGGCGGCGGCCAGACCCCTGCCGTTGACGTCCACCAGGCACGTCCGGCAGGACGCCACCGTGCTGAGCCGGTCGTCGTGGCACAAAGCGGGGAGGGCGAGGCCCGCCGCACGCACCGCTTCAAGCAGGGTGGCTCCGGACGGCACCTCGACGGCTGTGCCATCAATGAACAGTTTCACTCCGGCCACCCGGCAAGTCCGTAGACGCGGGCGAGGCTCCGTGCGGCGGCCGGCACGCGGCGGCCGAAGGCGCACAGGCTGCCCGCCGCCATGGTGCGCAGCACTTCGCGGCGCTCATGTTCTACTGCAGCACCATCCGGCAGCGCCGCGAGGGCACGGCCGCGCCAGGCCCCCACCCGGCAGGGCGAGCACTGCCCGCAACTCTCCTCCGCGGCGAACTGCCAGAGGTTCTCCAGCACCTGCCCGCCGGTGACCCTGTCATCGAAGGCGACGATTCCCGCGTGGCCCAGCGCGGCCCCGCGCGTGGCCAGGGCCGCGTTACTCAGCGGCAGGTCGAGATCCCCTGGGCCAAGGAAGCCTCCCAGCGGGCCCCCTATCTGCAGGGCGCGCAGTATCCGGCCATCGCGGAGCCCGCCCCCGAGAACCTCCACGATCCGCCGCACCGGCGTGCCGATCTCCACCTCATATGCGCCGGGCCGGAGGAAACGCTCGGACAGGCAAGCGAGCACGGTGCCGGACTCATCCGCAGTCCCCAGCGCAGCGTAGGCGGCTCCGCCGTGCTGCACGATCCACGGGACCGCACTCAAGGTTTCAACGTTGTTGACCACAGTGGGACGGCCGCCGAGTCCGCGCGCGGTGGGAAACGGCGGCCGCGGACGTACGGTCCCGCGCAGGCCTTCGAGCCCGTTGAGCAGCGCCGTCTCCTCCCCCGAGACGTAGGACCCGGCGCCTTCAGCCACGTGGAACTCCAGGCTGGACCCGCTGCCCGCCGCATCCGGGCCGAGAAGTCCTGCGCTGCGCGCTTCAGCCACTGCCTCCCGCAGCCGGGCGGCAGCGTGCGGGTACTCGGAACGGACAAACACGATTCCCGTGGCGGCGCCGACGGCGAAGCACGCCAAGGCGAGGCCCTCAAGCACCCGGTGCGGATCCTGTTCCATCAGGAGGCGGTCGGCGTAGGAACCCGGATCGCCCTCGTCCCCGTTGGCCACCACCACTCGCGGCGCAGGGTGCTCAAGCGCTGCCCGCCATTTCGCGGCGGCGCGGAATCCGGCTCCGCCCCGGCCCCGAAGCTGCGCGACGTCGACCTCAGCCAGGACATCGCCGGGTGCTGCTGCGGCGGCGACGCCCGGCCAGACGGACCAGGGCGGCGATGCTCCGAGCAGTCCCGCGGTCACCACAGGGACCCGGGCATCGCTGGCCACCGGAATGGGTGGGGCCTCCGGCGGCACCGATCCACGCAACTGCGCTGCCAGCCCGGGCCCCGCATGCGGGACCACGCCATCCAGGGCTGCGGGACCGGAGAAGCAGTAGCCCAGGCAGCGCACTGCCTGAAGCGAGACGGATCCATCCCCGCTGCAGGTGCCGCTCTGCACCCCGAGCGCCTCTTCCACCTCGGAAACGTGCGTGCCGCCGGTGGCAGCGAAACAGGCCGCCGCAGTGCAGACCCGCACATGCCGGGACCCGCGGGGAGCTGCGAAATCGGCGAAGAAGGATGCCGGCCCCTCGACCGCTGCCGCAGGCAGGTTGAGCGTCCGGGCTATGTCCCTGGGGGTGCTGCCGGAGTTCCGGAGGGCGTCCGGGACTTCATTCACTGGCCGGCCGAAACGGGTGGCGTACCGGCGGAACGGATCGTCATTGTTCCGGTCCCTCCGGCCATCCATTGCTGCGCCCGGGGGCGCGGGGCTGGGCTCCTGCATGTCTCCAACCATGGCCGCTCCGGCCCGGGCGGGGAAAGGGCCGAAAGTCCCTCGGGGAGGAGTCCAGCTGGCGGGACTTTCCCCATGGTTCCGGCTGGCAGGACGCCCTGCGCCGCCACGGCCGGAAGCGTAACCCGCACGGCACCATTCGATAGTGTCTGAGCATGGACGTGGATACGCTGCTCAATTTCCTGTTGGTCCTTTTCTTCGTGCTGCTGGGCGGGGTGTTCGCGGGGACGGAAATGGCGCTGGTGTCCCTCCGCGAGAGCCAGGTGCGCCGGATGGAAAAATCGGGGAAGCGCGGGGCCCGGATCGCTGCCCTGGCCGGCAACCCCAATCGTTTCCTCTCCACCGTGCAGATCGGCGTGACCCTGTCCGGTTTCTTCTCGGCCGCCTACGGCGCGTCCACCATCGCGCCCGACGTCGAGCCCCTCCTCGAGGGAATCGGGTTCGGCGCAGCGGCCGAACCTGCTGCGTTCATCGGCATGACGCTGCTGGTGGCCTACCTGTCCCTGGTGCTCGGCGAACTGGTGCCCAAGCGCCTGGCGATGCAAAGCGCCGTCGGCTTCACCAAGGTCCTTGCCCCGCCGCTGGGGGTCCTCTCCCAGATCATGCGCCCCGCCGTCTGGCTCCTGTCCGTCTCCACGGACGCCGTGGTGCGGCTCTTCGGCGGCGACCCGCACGCCAGGCAGGAGAGCGTCAGCTCCGAAGAACTCTGGGACATGGTGGCCGAGAGCGAGGAACTGGAGGAACACAGCCGGAGCATCCTCAGCGACGTCTTCGGGGCCGGCGACCGCTCGCTGCAGGAAGTGATGCGGCCGCGCACCGACGTGACCTTCATCGACGGCAACCTCACCATCGCGGCCGTGCGCAGCATGGTCCGGGACGGCCCGTTTTCACGGTATCCGGTCATCGACCGAACGCCCGACGACGTCCTGGGCTTCATCCACGTCCGTGACCTCATGCCCCGGGACGGGAAGTACGACGACGGGCTGGTGCGTGACATCGCGCGGGAGATCCTCCCGCTGCCCGGCACCAACAAGGTTCTGCCCTCACTGTCGCGGATGCGCAGGCTGGGCCAGCACATTGCGCTGGTGGTGGACGAATACGGCGGCACGGACGGCATCGTCACCCTGGAGGACCTGGTGGAGGAACTCGTGGGCGAGATCTACGACGAGTACGACACCGGGGCCGAACCCGAGGACCGCGTCACCAGGACCAACGGGGCGGTGGACGTGGACGGCGGGCTGATCCTGCAGGAGTTCGAATCGGCCGCCGGCATCAAACTGCCGGAAGGGCACTACGAGACGGTGGCCGGGTTCGTCATTGACCGGCTGGGCCGCCTCCCCCGCGTCGGCGACAAAGTGGAGGTGGCCGGCCACGTGCTGACCGTGACGGCGATGGACCGGCTGCGCATCTCCCGCATCCGCGTCACTCCCGCCGGCGGGTAGCCGGGCGTAGACCGGCGCCGCCACGGACGGTGCGCGGAAGCATTCTCAGTAGTATTTCCGGCTGTCGTGCTGGGGCGGGCGGTCCCCGGAGTCCAGGTGTCCGGTCCACGTTTGGGTCCGGTGATCGTACTTTCCGCATCGCGTGCACCGCCGGCGGAAGGTCCCCTTGGGTTCCTCTTCAAGTAACCAGTGATGTCCCAGGTTCAGCTTGCAGAGCAGTTTCGTAAGCATGATGAAATCCATCTCAAAAGGCACGGTAGGAACCGGGCCGGAACCACCGGAGCCGGCTAAATTCTACGCGCCTGGGGACGGCGCATCCACTGTAATTTCATTGGCAGCACCGCCTCACGCCGCCAGCCGGCACCACCGGGACCTCCAGGCGTTCCTTTGCGTGGTCCCGGTGGCATAAGGCCCGGCCTCATGCCGTAAGGTCCCTGCGGCGGAGGGAGAAGGCCGCCAGTCCAGTCCCAAGCGCGGCAACGGCAACCAGGCCCAGCGCCCCGGCCTGGTTGAAGGGCTCCACCGGCATGGCAGAGGAGTGCCGGAACGGGCTGGCATCCTGCAGCCACAGCGGCAGGCCGAACAGCTCCCCGAACTCTCCCAGGACAAGCCCCGCTGCCAGCCACCCCCACCCCAGGAGGATGCTGAGCCGGGGCGCCAACGCGACGGCCGCCGCGGCGGTTGCCAGGAACACCAGAGCCGCGGGAACGTAAGCCAGGGCCGCAGGAACCAGCGACCACGCCGGACCGCCGGCGGCACCTGACATGCCAAGGCCGACGGCGGCAGCGGCGCCTGCCGTGGCGGTGACGCCGGTTGCGGAGGCCGCAGCGATCAGCACGTTCGCGCCGAGCCAGCGGGTCCGGGAGGCCGGCGTGGCCAGCAGCAGTTCAGCCCTGCCCTCGGACTCCTCAGCCCGCATCCTGAGCACGGCCTGGATGCCTGCAGCCGCTGCGAACACTCCGGCGATGCCCAGCAGGGCGGTCACGAACACGTCGATGAGCCCGGCCCGGCCGCCCGGGACAAGCCGGTCAATGAGTTCCTTGATGGGAGCCATGCCGGACACGGTCTCGGATACCAGGGGGCCAAGGGCCCCTGCAACGGCACCCAGGGCCGCCGCACCGACGCACCAGCCGGCCAGCGTAGAACGCTGCAGGCGCCAGGCCAGGCCGACAAATGATGTGCCTCCCACACCGGCACGCTCCCTGCCGTTGCGCTGGATCAGCAGGCTGGCGCCCACGTCCCGCCGTCGCCGAATCACCAAGGCGACAGTTCCCAGGGCCACGGCGGCAGCGAGCGGCACCAGCAGCATGGACGGATCCGGGCTCGTGAACGGCCGCGAGCGCTGGCCCCAGCCGATGGGCGACAGCAGCGACGGCCAGGCACTTGACACGTGGAGCAGGTCCGCAGCCGGCGTCCCCAGTGCGTCGCCCAGGCCGCGGAGCAGGTACGCCGCACCCACCAGGCCCGCCGCGGCACCGTTCGCGCTCCTGCCCGAGGGCAGCACTTGGGCGGCCACGGCGGCGAGGCCCACAAAGCAGGCACCGACTGTTCCGACGGCGGCCCCGGCCCCCGCGGCGCCCCCGCCAGGCAGTCCGGCAGCGATGAATCCGGCGGCGACGAAGACAGCCAGCACCAGGTTCGCGACGGCGCCCAGCACAAGCGTTGCCATCAGGGACGCTGCCCGCGGGGCGGGGACGGACCCCAAGAGTTCAGCCCGTCCGAGTTCCTCGTCCGAACGCGTATGGCGCACCACCAGGAACGTGCTCATCAGGCTGGCCAGGACCGCGGTGAAGGCGTAGGCCGTGAAGAAAACCACCGGACCGGTGCCGGTCCCGTCAGGGAGGCCGCGGAGGAACAGGAACGCGGGATTCGATGCCGCCACAGTAAGGATGGCCGCCTGCGATGACTCATTGCCGAACTGCGTTGCCACGGCAGCCGAGGTGGCAAAGCAGAGCAGCGAAATGCCCAGGATCCAGACCGGCAAGGCCACCCTGTCCCGCCTGGCCTGGAACAGGACCAGCCGCAGCACGCCGTTCACTACCGCACCTCGCTGCTGCGGTTGCTGCGGCCCTTGCCGGCGCTGTTTCCCCCGCTGTCGCCGTCGCTGTAGTGCCGCAGGAACAGGGATTCCAGGGACGGCGGCGCCACGGAGAGGCCGGTGACCCCCGGTTCCGCAATGGCCGCCAGCACGGCGCCCAGATCCGAGGGATCGGCGTCGAACTCCGCTGCGCCGTCAGTGATGCTCAGCCCGTGAGCTCCGGGCACGGCAGCCAGCCGCACACCGTCGGACAGTCCCGTTACGCGGAAATGCGTACGCTGCAGGTGCCTGAGTTCGCCCAGGGTGCCCGTTTCCACGGCCACTCCGGACCGGATGATGGTCAACCGGTCACACAGCTGCTCCACCTCGCTGAGGATGTGGCTGGACAGCAGCACCGTGGCGCCGTCCCCTGTCACCCGTTCGATCTGGCGGCGAAACACGGCATCCATCACCGGGTCCAGGCCGGCGCTCGGCTCGTCCAGCAAGTACAACCGCGCCGGGCGGGCAAACGCTGCAATCAGGGCGACCTTCTGCCGGTTGCCCCTCGAATAGGTCCGGGCCTTCTTCCGGGGGTCGAACTCAAACTCCTCAACGAGCTCGCGGCGCAGATTCTCGTCCGCGCCGCCGCGCAGTCCGGTGAGCAGGTCGATGACTTCCCCGCCCGAAAGGTTCGGCCACAGGCTCACATCGCCCGGAACATAGGCGACGTCCCGGTGCACCGCCTCCGGATCGGCCCAGGGATCGAGCCCGAATACGCGAACCGAGCCTGCTGTGGGACGGATGAGCCCCAGCAGTATCCTCAGCGTGGTGGATTTGCCAGCCCCGTTGGGGCCGAGGAACCCGTGGACCTCCCCCGCTGCCACGCTCAGGTTGAGGCCGTCCAGTGCCTTGGTCCTGCCAAAGTGCTTCGCAAGACCGCGGGCTTCGATGACAGGTTGTGCTGTATCCATGAGCCGTCTGCTCCTCGGGTCCGTCACGCGAACGCCCAAGGCGGCGCCGGGGCGTTCCGAAGGCGTTTGCCTACGGGCCGACCAGGCTTCCCGGCTCTCCGTTCCTCAGCATACAAGCGTCCCGCCCCCCCGGAGAAGACCGCCCGCGATCCCGCATGCGGGCGTAGACTGGCGCCACCACTCGAGGCGGAGGCAAAGGCTATGAAAAGCATCCGGGAGCAGGCCTCCGACGTTGAACACCATGCCGAACTTGGACCCGGGGAGGACGAACGGTTCTCCGGCTACGGCGTGATGGGGCTGCCGTTCAGTTCCGGCCACGTCCTGGCCATGCGCCGATTCCCCGTCACCAGTGTTGGGCCCGGCTACAGGTCAGTCTGGCTGCGCCGGCCGTCCGGTTCCTGGACCATCTACGCCGACGCCCCGCCCCAGGTTTCCTGCGCCCGCTACTTCGGTGCTGCACTGGAATCGGCGGTCCAGTGCCCCATCGAGGTCGCCTGGACCGGCGACGCCGCCTTCAGCGTGCGCATCGCCGGAGATGTGGATCTGGCGTGGGACGTGGAACTGGAATCCAGTCCCGTTACGCGCGCAATGACGGCGGCACTGACCGCACTGCCGGGCCAGGCTCTGGAGAACACATCAGTCCTGAAGGCCATGGGCGCCGCCTCAGGCCCGTTGCTGGGGGCGGGGCGGCTCGGCCTGACCGGCTCCGTTCCCAACCGCCAGGGCTTCCGCGCCAAACCCCGCCGGATGTGGTTTGTCTCCCGGAGCACTGCCGCACTTGCCGGGGAAGACCTCGGCGCCCCGCAACCCCTGCGCGTCCAGACCCGCCTGGGCGATTTCCTGATCCCACAACGCGGCATTTTCCTGATCGGCGCGTCGTCCTTCGACCGGTTCGACCCCGCCCGGCATCTTCCGGACACGGCCCGGCAGTAGAGTCTCCACCGCGCAAGCACTTCTCCTCGGTACGGCCTCACGCCGCCAGCCTGGCCACCAGTTCGCCGCGGCTGCCCACGCCCACTTTCTCGTAGAGCGACTTCAGGTGGTCATGCACCGTGTGCGGGGAAATGAACAGGTGCCGGGCGATGTCCGCCGTCGGACTTCCGGACAGCACCTCCAGGCAGACCTCCCGCTCCCGCGCCGTGACGCCGTACGCCGCGAGCAGCAGGGTGGCGACGTCGTGCGTGGTGGCTGGTTCCACGGTGACCACCATCTGCTGGGGGTCGTCCCCGGTGATCAGGCGGCTGGCCTGCAGCACCACCCAGCTGTTCCCGGCGTCCCGCATCCTGGCCCGGGCCGTCCCGGACCTCGAGGCGTGGGCCTGGGCCACCACTGAGTGCAGCGTCATCGTGAAGCGGCCCGGCGCGGCGTCCTCCACCTCAGCCAGCCAGGCTGCGGCGGCGGGCGTGGCCGCGCGCAGCTCGCCGTGCAGCCCGGCCAGGACAATCACGGGCCCGACGGCGGCCGGCCCCGGCGGGTGCGCCGCTCGCACGGCGATCCGGGTAGCCGCCGCCAGCGTGGCGGTCACGGCCCCGAGGAATTCGACTTCGCGGTCAGTGAAATCATGTCCGCCGTCCCGAAAAATGCTGCCGACTCCCCAGCACGCCTCGTCCACACGGAAGGCGGCCCGCAGTTCGTGCTCCAGGCCCTGGGGCTTGAGCAGGTCGTTGATCCGGACACTCCGGACCACCTCGCGGTGCGGCGCATCGGACATCCGGGCGATGGGCCGCGGGCGGCGCAGCAGCTCGGCGAAGTTGTTCGGTTCGGTGCCGGTGTATTCGCTTTCGGCGAAGCGGGCCGAGTACTCCTCGTACTCCCGCACCCCAACCGGCCACGGCTTCCAGTTGGTAACAGAGGTCATCACGAGGGAATCGGGGTCCACGCCGGCCCAGCAACCCTGCTCGAACGGCACCGCCCGCTGCACGACGGCGAGCGCCGATTCATAAAGGTCGGCCAGGCTCATCCCGCCGGCGGCCAGGGCGGCGATCTCCCGCCTGGCACGCTCGGCGCGCTCCTCCCACATAGGTCAAGTATCCGCCCGCCAGGTCGCGGCGCAATCCCCCAAAGTGGGGGTTCCCGAAGCTCCCCTGAACCCTCGGCGAGGGGATCGCGGCCGGTGGTGCCGGCGTCGTACTTTTTCCTCATGAACGCCGTATCCCAGCTGTTCGCGGTGCTGGCCGCGCTGATCTACATCGCGGTGTTCCCGCTGGAGAGCTTCCTGATGCACCGGCCGGGGGCACAAAAGTTCCTGAGCACCCCGCCGCGGAACGTTCCGGCCGTGATGATGTGGGCCATCCCCACCGGGTTCCGCAACCTGGTGATCGGCCTGGGAGTCCTGGCCGGGGTGGTGGCTGTGAACATGGGCCACCCGGTGGTGGGCTACACCCTGGTGGTCTACTGCTGCCTGAACATGGTGCTGACCGCTCCGGCCATGTTCCTGGCGGACATGATGGGCCACTATCCGAAGAAGGGCGACAGCATCCCGGGAACCCTCGGCGCCACCGTGCCGGCCCTGATAGCCCTGGTTGCGCTGCCGTTCTGAAGCCGTTCGATCGGCAACAGCCTTCGGGCGCCAACAAATAGTTACATTGATTGGGAGGTCCACACATGGGACAGGCACGCGAAGTCACTGACCGCCTCACCGCGGCCATGGGATCAAAAGACAAAGAGGCGCTGGCGCGCTGTTACGCCGCCGACGCCGTGGCCTACACCCCGGACAAGGGGGAACTCCGCGGACGTGATGCCATCACCAGCCACCTCTTCGCCTACTGGGAGGCCATGGAGGACGTCCGGTACGAGCACACGGCCAAGTACGAGGCCGGGGACGTGGCGATCAATGAGGGCGTCGTCGTGGGAACCAACACCGGGCCGCTGCGCATGCCCTCCGGCGAAACCCTGCCGGCCACGGGCAGGACGCTCCGGATCAGGAGCTGCGACGTCACAACGGTCAAGGACGGGGAAATCACCTCCCACCACTTCTACTTCGACCAGCTGGAGTTCCTGGGACAGCTCGGACTGATGCGCGAGCTCACCTCGCAGTGAAGGAGGACGGAGCTTAAAAGACGGAGGGGGGCGCCCAGCCGCCCCCCTCCGTGTTTTGTTCCGGGTTTACGGATCCGTGAAGATCCAGAGGCCGCTGTCCCGGTCGCTGCCCAGGACGTAGGTCATGCCGTCCTCACCAACAAACGTTTCCACTCCCCAGAAGTCGTTTCCTGCCTCATCCAGGTAGCCGCCGACTTCCACCAGTTCGCAGGTGGTGTTGTCGGCAGGGTCGCTGCACTGGATCTGGATGGCCCGGAGGCCGCCGGAGTAGTACGAGAGGTAGGCCAGGGACGGATCCTGCGGGTCCACGGCTACCTCGTGAACACTGAGGTCCCCGTATTTGAGCGCGTAAGCGGGATCGTGGGCTTCGGGGATGGCGAACGTGTCCAGCTCCTGCAGGGTGGTTGCGTCCAGGAGGTGGACATAGCCCCAGCCGTCAAAGACGGACCCCACTTCAATGTCCGCCCCGACGGTGCCGATGGGAAGGGCTTCGGGGTAGGTCCACGGCGCATCCAGCGGTGCCAGCTCGAAGAGCCGGTGGAATGCCGCGTGGGTGGTGCAGACGGCAACGATCTCGTCCACGAAGGCGCCTGACCCGCAGAACGGCTCAGTTGTGGCAGCCTCACCCGTGTGGTGGTTGACGAAAAGCACGGCGTCCCAGCCCGCAAGGGCTGCTTGATGCGCCTTCTCCCCCGGGAAGCACGCTCCCTCCGGGGCACTGGGGTCACCGACCGGACCTCGTTGGAGCACCAGGGTGGTTTCCTCCCCGGGTGCCAGCGATTCCAGGTATCCCGGGATGCTCTCCGGGGTGGGAACGGGCGCTGAGCCGGGGCAGGCGTAGCCGCCATACACCACAGGACCATTCAGGGTCAGGTCCGGCAGGACGGCAGGTGCCTGGCCCCCGGAAACAATCACCGAGGGGTAAGTGCCCTGGTGGGCTCCGCTGGTGATCTTGAAATCGTCCGTGCGGTAGGGGGCGAAGTCCTCATCCGTACTGATGATGAACCGGTTGTCCGCCGTGAACTCCGCCTGGTGCGCGTTGCCCTCAGGGGTGAGGGACACCCCCAGGGATTCAAGGAGCTCGGGGTCCACTGCCGCGAATTCCGAGTCCCCAAGGAATACCGCGTTGGCGGGATCATCAACGTTCAGGAGAACGTATCCGCCGTCCCAATAGGAAAGCAGCATGATGAAATGGCCGTTGATTTCCTTGACCACCATGTCATGAAGGAAAGAATCGGTCAGCCCCAGGTCGGGCTGATTCACGTCAAAGGCATTCAGGTCGTATTCCGCGACCAGGCGCGGACGGTGCGGGTTGGTGATGTCAAGGATGTCCACGTCCGTGAACTCCTCATTGTCGGTCATCACCACATAGGCCTTGTCCCCGGCATCCCACGCAAAGGCGCTGTGGATCTCATTGGAATCACGGCTGCCCGGCGCGCGGTCACCGAAGTTCTCGGACAACTTCTTCGGGTTGAGCGGGTCTGTCACGTCAAAGAGCGAAACGCCGCCTTTGGCGTTCTTTCCGCAGGCCTCGTTGTTCACCACAAGGACTTCACCGGTGAAGCTTGGGGTGCTGATTTCGACGACCTGCAGGCCTTCGCCGGGGCGGGTGTCCTGGTGGGATGGGATGAACCCCACCTGTTTCGGTGCCGCTCCGGCCGTGCCCTGGTCTACGCCCGTGATGTCCACGATGTAGACGCCGGCATCCGGGCTGGTCTGTCCGCCCGTTTCCGGCCCCGCACAGTCAGGCTCGCCCCAGTTGGCGAGGAAGGCGGTGTTTCCGTCCGGCGAGACACTCACATCTGCGATCAGGTCGGGAGTCTTCGTCAGGGGGACGACATCCACCAGGTCAATCTTCCCGAACTCCCCGGTCCCGACGAGGTGCCCTTCGTCCATGCCGTGCTGGCCGTCCGGGTGGGCGGTGGCGCCCGAGAGACCGAACGTTGATAGCGCCAGGGTACTTAGTGCTGCAAAAACAACCAATCTACTGCGTTGTGGCATGCCTTGCCTCCAGCTGAATTTTTTCTTTGGCCCCCAATGGCGCTCAGCCTAAACCTGGAATTATTCCAATGTCTAGGGAATTTTCAGCTTTCTTTCAGGTTCATCAACTACAAGACCGGAAAGGCTGGTGCGAGTCGCCTACGGTCATGGCCATGAAAGCGCTGTCAACTGACACGATGGCAAACGAAAGCCGTGGATACCTCCAAGAATGAAGGTATCCACGGCATTCAGCACATTGAACTTGCGCGGTAGCGGCTACTCGCAGGCAACTCCGTTGGAATTGCGGTCCAGGGCCGCCCGGAAGCCAGGCTGGTTGGCATAGAGGGGCGCTGCGCCCGCCGCCCTAACGGCATCGCAGTTCTGGTAGTAGACAGACGACGGTGCCGGTGCAGCAGGTGCCGGAGCCGGTGCAGGCTTTGCAGCCTGCTGGGCAGCCTGTGCAGCTGCCGCGGCTTCAGCCGCCTTCTGTGCCGCGGCCTGTTCGGCGGCCAATTGTGCGGCGGTCTGGTCCGCTGCGGCCTTATCGGCCGCGGCCTTCTCTGCAGCCGCCTTTTCAGCAGCGGCTTTCTCAGCCGCAGCCTTCTCAGCTGCTGCCTTCTCCGCCGCCAGCTTTTCAAGGGACGTGACGCCGAGGTTAACGGTCGAGCCCTTGGGCGCACTTGAACCGTCCGCGGAGTCCTGGGAGGTCACCTGCCAGTTCTTCTTCAGGATGATCGACTTGCCGTCGATGGTGTCCACAGCCTCAACCTTGAGCCCGAGTCCTTCCAGCTGCTCGGTGGCCTTATCCAGGGGCAGGCCAATAACGCTCGGAACAGTGACTGCCTCTGCAACCGCCGCAACAGCCGTCGCGGTTTTTGCCGGCTGCACGGCCTCCTGCTTGCCGCCGCAACCGGTCAGCATTAATCCGGTCAGCACAACTAATGTCAGCGTCTGTTTCATTTTTCCCCCTAGGAAATGTTGGTGATGGTGATGCGGAAAGATCGGGGATGCGGGCGGGTCAGCCCTCGCAGGCTACGCCGTCGGAATCACGGTCCAGGCCGGCCCGGTAGCCCGCCTGCCCGGCGAAGAGCGGTGCTGCACCGGCAGCCCTGGCCGCGGCACAGTTGGCGTAGTAAGCGGCCGCGGGCGCCGGAGCGGCAGGGGCGGGCACCACAGGCGGGGCCGGAGCAGGTGCCGGCGCAGCGGGAGCCGGCGCAACCGGGGCCGGAGCAATAGGGGCCAGCGGCGCCACTACCGGAGCCGGCGCCACAGCAGGTGCGGGCGCCGGAGTGGCAGGTGCCTCCTGGTTTGTGGGCGCCAACTGGCCCGGGCAGTCGGCCAGGATCCTGGCCATCGCGTCGTGCTCGGCCTTGGTGACCCACAGGCTATAGGTAGCCTTCACTGAAATCTGCCGGGAGACGTATTCGCAGCGGAAGCCCTTGTTCGGCGGCAGCCAGGTGGCCGCGTCGCCGTCGCCCTTTTTCATGTTGGTGGGGCCGTCCGTCGCCTGGAGGTTCAGCGGATCGTTGGCGAACGCCGTCCGCTGTTCAGTGGTGAGCTGCTGCGCGCCCTTCTGCCACGCGTCGCTGAGCGCAACAACATGGTCGATCTGCACCTTGCTGCTGGTCCCGCTCCCCCGCAGGAAGCTGATGGTGGCGCCCGTGTACGGGTCGGCCAGTATGCCCGACTGCACCTTGCACGGCACGCTGTTGGTGTAGGTGATGCCCGTCAGGTCCCGCTTGAGCATGTCATTGCGGGTGTCGCAGCCGTTGCGGTCAACGTCCAGCCACGCCTGCCCGAACAGCGCCCGGTCATACCCCGTTTTGGGCGCCCGGCCCTTGATGGGAAGGGTGGCCAACAGGTCCATCGCCCTGGTGGCGAACGCGGGCTGCGTCCTTGGAGCCGCCACGGCCGCGGCCTGCGGCATCAGGTCCGTGGTTTCGGGATCAAGCGGTGCGCCCGTTTCCTGGACGGACGACGACGACGGCGTTGCTTTGGCGGTTGCGCCCGCCGCAGCGGCGGCTGGCGAAGTTGTGGTTTCCGACGAGGCGGCCTTCAGGCCGGCAGGGCCCGCGCAGCCGACGAGGACCGGAAGGACCAGCAGGGCGCTGATCCCAGCGACGGTGAAGGTGAAGGCGCGTGGCGGCAATGTTTCCCCATTAAATAAAGGCCCGGCAATAAGCCGGGCCTTTTGCTTAGCCAAAACTGGTTATGGAAAGAACCTATTTCCCCGAACCGCAGAGGACGCCGAAACTCGGGAGAACCTGCGTCAACTTTGATCAAGGCTTGATGGTTGTTGCGGCACGGAGGATTCGGGGCGTAACAACCGCTGCGTCGTGCGGCCAACCTGGTGGTGCACAAGCAGGGCTCAGCCCGCGCGGGCACCGTGCTCACGCGGGCTTGTGGCTGCTGCTATGCGCGCTGGGCGATATTGAGGATGTTCCCCTCGCTGTCGAGGAACCACGCGCCCTTCCCAAATGAGTCAGTGGCAACGCCGTTCTCTGTCTTCAGTCCGGGGAAGTCATAGTCTTCAAAGACAACGCCGCGGCCCCGCAACTCCTCCATGTCGCGCTCGAGGTTGTCCGTCTCCCACCCCATCTGGGTGTTCTTGGCCGTGCCCGCATTTTCCGTCTGGTACACAAGGAAGCTGGTTCCCTTGCCGCAGCGGTACACCAGGTTGTCCTCCACTGTCTCGGAAGGCTCCAGCCCCAGCTTGTCCCGATAGAAATCCTTGGCCCTGTTAATGTCCTTTGCGGGAAGGACAGCCATGATTGCCGAATCTTTGAGCATGGTGATTTCCTTTGTGCATTCTTGTATTGGCGGCGGTTGCTCTCCCCCGGGCGCGGACCCGAACCACCAAGTCCGGGAACGCAGGGCCGCCCGTCGTGCCTGTTTTCCGGGGCGGCCACCTGGGACTCTGCGTGCCCCGCCAGCCGTCATTGGCGCGAGGGTCCCCGAAGCCTATGTGGCCATTATGGAACCGAAATGTGCCTACGGAAATAGGGGATTGCTACTGCCCCCGCACCTGTTTCAGGCCCTTGGCGTATGCGGCCTGTCCCACGTGCTGGAGGCAGTCCGCCAGGGTGCTCACCAACCGCACGCCAAGGGTGACGGGCGGGTCCCACCGGGTATCCACGACGCGGTCAAGGTCCCGGTCCCCGAGGTCCTGCAGGAACTCCACGGTCCGCCGGTGGACGGCGTCGTAGTACTCCAGCAGCAGTTCCCGCTCAGCACGCACCGCATCCACCTGCTCCGTGGAGTGGCCGTAGCCGGTGTCGCGGGGGTCCAGCGGAAGGTTGAAGCGGCCCACGAAGTCCTGGGCGGTCCAGGCCTGTTCGCGGCCGGCGACGTCCGCCACCTGAGCGTCCTCGACGCGGCTGAGGTGCCAGATCAGCCAGGCAATCGAGTTGCCGGTGCCGGCCGGCCGCCAGGCAAGCGTCCCGCCGTCGAGCCCTTCAAGGGTGGCCTCCACGTTCTCGCGGATCCGGCCGAAGGCGTCCAGCAGCAGTTCGTTGGTTTTCACAGGTCCCTCCCGGTCCGTGTCCCTTAGACGCTAGCTTCGCACGTGCCGTTCACCATGCGTTAGGCACCCCGATGCCCGGGCTTCCTACCCTCGCAGGTGACGGCGGCCGGAACCCGGCCGCAACAATGCAGAGAGGCAGCGATGACCATCAAACTCAACCAGCCCAACTTCAGCAGGCGGGCGGCCCTGGCGGCAGCCGGGACCCTGGGCGCGCTCGGCATGACCGTGGCGGCCGGAACCGGAGCCAACGCCGCACCGGGAACGAAGGCCCCCAAGCCCGCCCTCGCGTTCCGCCCGGACGGCCGGTTCAAGGTGATCCAGTTCAACGACACCCAGGACGACGAGCAGACGGACCGCCGCACCATCGAGCTCATGGACCGCACGCTGGATGCCGAAAAGCCTGACTTCGTGGTGATCAACGGAGACGTGATCAACGGCGGCTGCGACACCGAACTCGAGGTCAAGCAGGCCCTGAACCACGTGGTCCAGCCGATGGAACGCCGGCAGATCCCGTGGGCCGTCACGTTCGGCAACCACGACGAGGACTCGGTGGCGAGGACCGGCATGACCGAAGCCAGGATGCTGCAGTTCCTGCAGAGCTACGCATTCAACGTCAACGGCGACTCCACCGATGGCCTCACCGGCACGTCCAACTCGCTGCTGCTGGTGCAGTCCTCGAAATCCAAGGACCCTGCCTTCGGCCTCTGGCTGATCGACACCGGCCGCTACGCCCCGGACACCATCAACGGCCAGGACTTCGAGGGCTACCCGGACTGGGACTGGGTCCGCATGGACCAGGTGGCCTGGTACCGCAACCTCTCCGTGGCCACCGAGCAGAAGTACGGCAGGAAGATCCCCTCCCTGATGTGGGGCCACATCGCCCTGCACGAACACCGCAGCATGTGGTTCGCCAGCATCGATTCCCGGACGGACGCGGACCACCAGCGGGCGGTGAAGAAGCACGGCATCGTGGGCGAGCGGAACGAGGACGAGTGCCCCGGCCCCTTCAACTCCGGGCTGTTCAACGCCTTCCTGGAACGCGGGGACGTCCGCGGCTACTTCGTGGGCCACGACCACGTCAACACCTACGTGGGCAACTACTACGGCGTGGAGCTCGGCTACGCCCCCGGGGACGGGGTTCGGCGCCTACGGGCTGCCGGGCGCCGACCGGAACCGGCTCCGCGGCGCGCGCGTCTTCGAGCTGGATGAGAACCACGCGGGGATCTACAAGGAGACCCGCCTGGTGTTCGCCAAGGACCTGGGCATCGACCTGACCGCGAACGACCAGCCGATCACTCCCCTGCCCCTGGACCCGGCGCAGCTCTAGGCGCTACTTCCGGATCTCCGCCAGCCGCAGCCGGACCATCTCCTCCACCACTTCCTCGGGGACGGGATGGTCCGGCGTGAACCGGACAGTACCCTTGGACAGCGAGAAGCCCGCCAGCTTGGCCGCGACGGCGTCCACCACCTCGGGCGAGAACGGGAAGATGGACAGGTGCTTGGCTGCCGCCACCACGCCGATCAGCGGTTTGCCGTCCACCTTCAGTGCCGGCATCCCGTAGCTGCGGCCCTCGTCTGCCTCCGGGACCACGCGCCGCGCCGCCGCAATGACACGCTGCAGGCAGCCGCGCGCCGGCTCGTCCAACGCGGCAAGGGAATCGTCTACGTCACCCATGCGGCCATCCTAGCCCCGCAGGGATGTACGACGGCGGACGGCAGTTCCAGCTCCATGGCAGCTCCCTGCGCCGCGGACTGGCGCAGTGAGGCCCGGCGTCGGTGCGCAGGAGCAGTCCGTGCGCAGTGAACCCGGGCCTTGTTGCGCAGCCCCGTGGCGCCGGGCGTCCCCGCTACTTCTTTGCGGCGAGGATCGCCTTCCGGACGGCTGCGCCCACAGCGCTGATGACCGGGACGAGGCACATCAGGGCAACCACGGTGTTCGGCCGGAACGCCACCTGCCCGCCGACGTTCCGGTAGACGCCGAGCGGCAGCACCATCCCGCCACCCCCGCCCCCGGAGGCGCCGTCCTGCCCGGCCTCCCCGCCGCCGCCGAACCCGAAGGACACCAGCGCCACGGGAATGACCTCTTCCCCGCCCAGCTGGACGGGCGCACCATAGGCCTTGGAGACGCCAACGTTCTTGAATGCTTCAATCAGGGACGAAAATGTATCAGCCATGGCCCCACCCTACGAGCGCTGCCCAGCCAGTAACAGTCCTGTCAGGAGTTCAAGGATGACCTACCGGAAGGATCCACGTGTTGACCAGTACATCGGCGCACTCCCGCCCTGGCAGCAGGCCGTCTGCCTGAAGGTGCGGGACCTCGTCCATGCTGCCGACCCTGGCGTCGAGGAGACTATCAAGCGCACGGTCCAGCCGTACTTCGTGCTGCAGGGCAACATTTGCGCCCTCCTCGCCACCAAAGACCACGTCAATGTTTTCCTGTACGACGGCGGGCTCACCCCGGACCCGCACAACATCATCACGGGCGGCCACGGCAACAAGACGGGCCGGATGATTTCCTACTACGCGGACGATCCAATCAACGAGGATGCCCTGCTGGAGATGTTCCGGGCAATCATCGAAACCAACCGCGCGGGCGGCTGGCGGAAAATCAAGGGTAGCCAGTAGTTCCAGGCCCAGCTGCCGGCTGCCAGGAGATCCTCAGCCCTGAACGCGCTGGCGGTAGTTCCTCGGCGTCTCCCCTGCGTCGTTCAGGAAGTGGCGGTTGAAGTTGGAAAGGTTGGAGAACCCCACTTCGTAGCAGATCTCCGAGATGGCCTTGTCGCTGTGCTCCAGCAGCCGGCGGGCATGTGCAAGCCGGAGCTTGCGCACCAGGTCACTGAAGTTTTGGCCGGTAGCGCGCTTGAAGTATTTGGAGAAGGTGGGCTCGGACATGCCCACCAGCCCGGCGGCCTCGGACATCTTCACGCTGCCGGCATGGTTGGTGAAGACGTACTCGAGCACGATGTCCACCACGGCGGCGGCCTGGCCATCCAACTGCGGCCGGAACCATTCGTCCGCGAGGTATCGCCGTTCTTCCTGCGGAGCCCGCGCCAGCACCACAAAGAGGTCCAGCAGGTGGCGCAACCGCACCAGCCCCGTGCTGGCACCCATCGCTTCTATGGCGGCTGCCGCGTTCTCCGCCGAGGGCCCCAGGAATTCGATCCCCCGCCGGGACTGCTCCAGCAGTGGCTTCACCTCAGCCATCTCCGGGACCAGCGAAGCCGTCTGCTCAACCCATTTGCCGTCGAACTGGATCACGGCATCCCGGTTCTCCAGCACCTCGCCGGGTTCAAGGTCGCTGACCCAGTCGTGCGGCAGCCCCGATCCGACAAGGGACACGTGGCCGGCTTCGAACGTGCCGATATGGTCGCCCACGATGAACTTTCCGGTGCCCTTGCGGATGAGGTGGATCTCGTACTCGGGGTGGTAGTTCCACCGCGCCACCGGGCTGGGGTAGCTGTGTTCCACCCACCGGACGGAGTGGTTGGGATCGGGCGGGATGATCTCCCGGTTGGCCCGCATCCCCAGCAGCCTCTCGGCCAGCCGGGCCGCAGCTCCGTCGGCTGTGTCCGTGGCAGTCATGTGTTTCTCCGCGCCATAGTGGTTATGAATTCTGGACAAGATCCAGGGACCTTTCCCCAGAGTAGCGCCTAATGCGGGGACCTGCTGCGGAAAATTAGTATCAGAAATCGGCAACCACGGCGCTAGTTGTGCCCCACGCCACCGGCCTAATCTTGAGGAACATCAGCGGCACATCGGCTTCCCGATCTCACGCCGCGCCACGGTCAGGCATCCCGACGCAGCAGTCGGATGTGGTGACTGCGCACCCCCTGAAGAACAAAGGAGTCCTCAATGCGCCCAAAAATGCGCACTGCCACGCTGGCTGCCGGTGCCCTGTGCATCGCACTCTCCGCATCAGCCTGCTCCGGTGCCGGCGGCGGCACTGCTGCCGGTGACCAGAACAGCATCAATGTCCTGATGGTGAACAATCCCCAGATGGAGGACCTGCAGAAGCTCACTGCAGACAACTTCACCAAGGACACCGGGATCAAGGTCAACTACACGATCCTGCCGGAGAACGACGTCCGGGCCAAGATCAGCCAGGAGTTCTCCAGCCAGGCCGGCCAGTACGATGTGGCGTCCCTGTCCAACTATGAGATCCCGTTCTACTCCGCCAACAAGTGGCTGGCCCCGCTGGACAGTGTGGCCAAGGACGCCGAATTCAACCAGGACGACATTCTTCCCGCCTACACGGCGTCCCTGACGGGCAAGGACGGCAAGCTCTACGGCGAACCCTTCTACGGTGAGTCGTCCTTCCTGATGTACCGCAGGGACATCCTTGAGGCCAAGGGCCTGACGATGCCGGAGAAGCCCACCTGGGACCAGGTGGCCGAGCTCGCCGCCCAGGCCGACGGCGCCGCGCCGGGAATGAAGGGCATCTGCCTCCGCGGCCAGCCCGGCTGGGGCCAGGTTTTCGCGCCGCTGACCACAGTGGTGAACACCTTCGGCGGCACCTGGTTCGACAAGGACTGGAACGCCAAAGTCAATGCTCCGGAATTCACCGAGGCCACCAAGTTCTACGTGGACCTGGTCAAGAAGCACGGTGAAGCCGGCGCGGCCCAGGCCGGGTTCACCGAGTGCCTGAACAACATGAGCCAGTCCAAGGTGGCCATCTGGTACGACGCCACCTCTGCAGCGGGCGCCCTCGAAGCGGAGGGTTCGCCGGTGAAGGGCAAGATCGGCTACGCCCAGGCCCCGGTCAAGAAGACCGACTCCTCGGGCTGGCTGTGGACCTGGTCCTGGGGTGTGCAGGCTGCGTCCAAGAAGCAGGACGCCGCAGGCAAGTTCATCGCCTGGGCCAGCTCGAAGAAATATGAAGAACTGGTCGCCTCGAAGCTGGGATGGGCCAAGGTTCCGTCCGGCAAGCGCATCTCCACCTACGAGAACGCCGAGTTCCAGAAGGCCGCACCGTTCTTCAAGGCCGAACGCTCCGCCATTGAGAACGCCGACCCGAAGAACCCGGGTGTGCAGGAACGTCCGGTGGTTGGCATCCAGTTCGTCGGCATCCCCGAGTTCGCCGACCTTGGCACCACAGTCTCCCAGGGCGTCAGCTCGGCGATAGCCGGACAGGGCACCGTGGAGGACGCACTGGCCAAGGGCCAGGAAGCCGCCCAGAAAATCGGCGACAAGTACAAGAAGTAACCACCCACCAATCGGTCCTGTGGCCCGCCCTGCCGGCGGGCCACAGAACCGCAGGAGAACATGATGACTTCCGCAACAGCGCGCGTCGCCCGTTCAGGGCACAGCGCCCCCAAACCTTCCAAAGACGCCAGGGCCCGTGAACGCGCCACGGCGTGGGCACGGCGCGCGCCGCTGCTGCCGGCCCTGGTCTTCCTCATTATCGTCACGCAGCTTCCCTTTGCTGCCACCCTGATCATTTCCTTCCTGAACTGGAACAGCCTCCGCCCGGACCAGACGGGATTCGCGGGTTTCAGCAACTACGTGGAGGTCCTCACCAACGCGGACCTGCGCCAGGCCATCTTCACCACCATCGTCCTCACCGTCTCGGTGGTCCTGGCCAGCCTGGTCATCGGTCTGGTCCTGGCCCTGCTCCTGGACAAGAAGTTCATTGGCCGCGGGCTGGCCCGCACCCTGCTGATCGCACCGTTCCTGGTGGTTCCCGTAGCCGCTGCCCTCGTCTGGAAGCACGCCCTGCTGAACCCGACGTACGGCCTGATCAACGGCATCCTGACCTGGGTCTGGTCGCTTTTCGGCAGCAGCACCCCGCCGCAGCCGGACCTCCTCTCGCAGGCACCCCTGACCGCCGTCATCCTCTCGCTGGTGTGGCAGTGGACGCCGTTCATGATGCTCATCCTGCTCGCCGGGCTGCAGTCCCGGCCCATGGACACCGTGGAAGCGGCGCAGATGGACGGGGCCAGCCCCTGGGAAATCTTCCGCCACCTGACCCTGCCGCACCTGCGCCAGTACCTGGAACTGGGCGGCCTGCTCGGCGCCATCTACATCGTGCAGAACTTCGACGCCGTCTTCACGCTCACCTCGGGCGGCCTGGGCACGGCCAACCTGCCGTACTCCATCTACCAGACCTTCTACTTCGCCAATGAATACGGTCTGGCCTCAGCAACAGGCGTCGTGGTGGTCATCGGCACCATCATCGTGGCCACCTTCGCCCTCCGCACCGTCTTTTCACTCTTCAAGAAGGAGGCAGCACGATGAGCACCCTCACTCCTGCCGAACCCCGCAAGCCGGGACTCGCCCGTTCAACACCGCCCACCGTCCCGAACACCGGGTCCGGCCGCCGCGGATTCGGAAGATCCGGCCGGGGCAAGTCCCGGATGGATCCCACGCGCAACAACACCGCCGCCGGCATCGCCGCTTGGCTGCTGGCCCTGCTGTTCGTGGCCCCGGTCCTCTGGATGATCCTGACCTCCTTCCACTCCGAAACGGATGCCGCCACCAACCCGCCGTCCATCGGCGCACCCCTGACCCTCGATGCCTACGCGGAATTCTTCGGCGCCAGCTCCGGGGTCAGCCCCTGGCCGCCGCTGATCAACTCGGCCACCGCTTCCGTCCTGTCCACCGTCCTGGTGCTGGTCCTGGCCATCCCGGCCGCCTACGCCCTCTCGATCAGGCCGATCAAGAAGTGGACGGACGTAATGTTCTTCTTCCTTTCCACCAAGATGCTGCCCATCGTCGCCGCGGTCCTGCCGCTGTTCCTGTTCGCCAAAACCATCGGCGGGCTGGACAACATCTGGTTCCTGGTCCTGATGTACACCTCCATGAACCTGCCCATCGCTGTCTGGATGATGCGGTCCTTCCTCGCCGAAGTCCCGGTGGAAATGCTCGAAGCCTCCCAGATCGACGGAGCCGGCCTGCTCCTGACCCTCCGCGCCGTCGTCGCCCCGGTCGCGATGCCGGGGATCGCCGCCACCGCCCTGATCTGCTTCATCTTCAGCTGGAACGAACTGCTCCTCGCCCGGGTCCTCACCGGCGTCATGGCCGGAACAGCCCCGGTCTTCCTCACCGGCTTCGTCTCCAGCCAGGGCCTCTTCCTCGCCAAGGTGTGCGCGGCCGCCGTCGTCATCTCCCTGCCCGTGCTTTTTGCGGGGTTCGCCGCCCAGGACAAGCTCGTCCAGGGACTCTCCCTCGGCGCCGTGAAATAACAGGCCGTGAGATAAACCAGCCCGCCCAACACTCAGAAGGATCACTCCGATGACCACAACAACCACCCAGTCCCCGGCCACCGGCTCCGGCCTGCCGGCCACCATGCGCGCGTCCATCCTCAAGCGCCAGGGCGAGATGGCCATGGAAACCCTGCCCCTCCCGCAGCTCGACGCCGACCAGGTCCTGGTCCAGGTCGCCGCCGTCGGCGTCTGCGGCAGCGACGTCCACTACTACGAGCACGGCCGGATCGGCCCCTACGTGGTGGACCACCCGCTCATCCTCGGCCACGAACTCTCCGGCCGGATCGCCGCCGTCGGATCCGCCGTTGACCCCGCCCGCATCGGCAAGCGCGTCGCCGTCGAGCCCCAGCGCCCCTGCCGCACGTGCAAGCAGTGCAAGGCCGGCCGCTACAACCTCTGCCCGGACATCGAGTTCTACGCCACCCCGCCCGTTGACGGCGCCTTCGCCGAATACGTCACCATCCAGTCCGACTTCGCCTACGACATCCCGGACAGCGTCAGCGACGAGGCTGCCGCCCTCATCGAGCCGCTCTCCGTAGGGCTCTGGGCCTGCGAACGCGCACAAATCAAGCCCGGCAGCCGGGTCCTGATCGCCGGCGCCGGGCCCATCGGCATCATCGCCGCCCAGGCCGCCCGCGCGTACGGCGCCACCGAGATCTACATCTCCGACATCGCCGAGGACCGGCTCGCCTTCGCCCTCGAACACGGCGCCACCCACGCGCTCAACGCAAAGACGGACAGCGTGGAAGGGCTCGACGTCGACGCGTTCATTGACGCGTCCGGCGCACCGCAGGCGGTCCGCGCCGGGATCAAGGCCGTGGCCCCTGCAGGCAGAGTCATCCTGGTCGGCCTGGGCGCGGACGACGTCGAACTCCCCGTCTCCTACATCCAGAACCGCGAGATCTGGCTCTCCGGCGTGTTCCGCTACACCAACACCTGGCCGCTGGCCATCCAGCTGATCGCGGACGGCAAGGTGGACCTGGACATCCTGGTCACCGGCAGGTTTCCACTCGCGGACTCCGAGAACGCGCTCAAGGCGGGCAAGCAGCCCGGCCAGCTCAAAGCCGTTGTCTACCCGGGCCGCTGACCATGATCACCGTCATCGGCGAGTCGCTCGTTGACATCATTGAGGCCCCCGGCCGGGGCTCCGCGCAGCAGGTGCACCCGGGCGGGAGCCCGCTCAACGTCGCGGTAGGGTGCGCGCGGCTGGGCCTGGGGACCAGGCTGGTCACGCACTATGGCGACGACGCGCACGGGAAGCTGATCGCTGACCACCTGCGCACCAACAATGTTGAACCGATCGTGGGAGGTTCCCTGCCGACGTCGTCCGCGCTGGCGTCCCTGGACGCTACCGGCGCAGCCGAGTACACGTTCAACATCAGCTGGGACGTCAACGGGGCCTCCATCCCGGCCCTTGCCGCGGTGCAGGGTTCGCTGCATGTCCACACCGGATCCATCGCCACGGTCCTGCCACCCGGCAACAAGGCCGTCCGGGGCCTGGCCGAAGCGGCACGCCCGCACGCGACGGTGAGTTTCGATCCCAACTGCCGGCCGGCCATCAGCGGGAATGTTGAAGCCACACGCCGTGAAGCCGAGGACTTTGTGGCCGCCAGTGACATCGTCAAAGCCAGCGACGAGGACCTGCGCTGGCTCTACCCCGGCAGGACCTTGGACGAGTCCCTTGCCGCGTGGCTGGCGCTGGGACCGGCACTGGTTGCGCTGACGCGCGGCGCGGACGGACCGGTGGTCCTGACCCGGCAGGGGCGCGTGGAGATGCCCGGCGAAACGGTCGCCGTGGCGGACACCGTGGGGGCGGGCGACTCCTTCATGGCCGCCCTGATCGCCGGCCTGGCGCAACGGGACGCGCTCGGTGCCGCCAACAGGCCGCGCCTGCGGAGCCTCTCCCCCGAAGACCTGGATGCCCTGGCGGCCTACGCGAACAGGGCCGCCGCCATCACGTGTTCCCGGCCGGGGGCCAACCCGCCCACGTCAGCCGAGCTGGGTTCCCTGTCCGGAAAGCCGGCCGGAACACCGCCCGGCCTGCCCGCCCCTGCGGAAGGTTAGCCCCATGACTGCACTTCAAACCCGGGCCCTTACCGGACTGCCTGCATCCTTGGCCGTCCCCGCCTACGACCGGGCCTCTCTGACGGCGGGAATCGTCCACTTCGGCGTGGGCGGCTTCCACCGCGCCCACCAGGCCATGTACCTGGACCGGCTGATGAACGACGGCAAGTCCCTCGACTGGGCCATCTGCGGCGTGGGGGTCCTGCCCGGTGATGCCCGCATGAAACAGGTCATGGACAGCCAGGACTGCCTCTACACCCTGGTGGTCAAGAACCCGGACGGGACCCGGGAAGGGCGGGTCATCGGCTCGATCATCGAGTACCTGTTCGCCCCTGACGATCCCGAGGCCGTCATCGAGAAGATGGCGTCCGGCGCCGTCCGGATCGTTTCGCTCACCGTCACCGAGGGCGGGTACAACTTCCACCACGTCACCGGCGAGTTCGACGCCGGCAACCCCGACGTGGTCCATGACCTCCAGCCGGGGGCAGCACCCCGGACGACCTTCGGCCTCATCACCGAAGCCCTGGCCCGCCGTCGTGCCCGCGGCCTGGTCCCCTTCACGGTGATGTCCTGCGACAACATCCAGGGCAACGGCGACGTGGCGCGGAAGATGTTCACTGCCTTCGCCGTGCTCAAGGACCCGGACCTCGGCGCCTGGATCACCGCGAACGTTCCCTTCCCCAACAGCATGGTGGACCGGATCACGCCCGTCACCGCCGACGCTGACCGCGCCGCCGTTTCGGCGGAGTTCGGCATCGAGGATGCGTGGCCCGTGGTGTGCGAGCCGTTTGAGCAGTGGGTCCTCGAGGACACGTTCAGCCTTGGACGTCCCCCGTTTGAGGACGCCGGGGTCCAGCTCGTGGCGGATGTTGAACCGTACGAACTGATGAAACTCCGCCTCCTCAACGCCAGCCACCAGGGCATGTGCTACTTCGGCCACCTGGCCGGCTACCGCTACGCCCACGAAGCTGCCCAGGACCCGCTGTTCGCAAAGTTCCTGCTCGACTACATGGACAAGGAGGCCACCCCCACCCTGGAGCCGGTGCCCGGCGTGGACCTCGCCCACTACAAAGACACCCTCATCGAACGCTTCACCAACGAACACGTCCGGGACACCCTTGCCCGCCTCTGTGCGGAAAGCTCGGACCGGATCCCCAAATGGCTGCTGCCGGTCATCCGCATCAACCTTGATCGGGGCGGGGAAATCCGCCGGTCCGCCGCCATCGTTGCCAGCTGGGCCCGCTATGCCGAAGGCGCCGACGAGCAGGGCAACCCGATTGACGTCGTCGACCGCCTCAGGGACAAGCTGATGGCCTCAGCCGCCCGGCAGCGGCAGGAACCGCTGGCCTTCATCTCGGACCGGGAGGTCTTTGGCGACCTGGCCGGCAACCAGGAATTCATCGCCGCGTATACCCGGGCGCTGACAAGCCTCCACAACGCCGGTTCACGGGCCACGCTTGAAGCATTGGCAGGCCAGTAGGGCAGGGGGCAAGCCTCGGTGGACCTGTTATGCCGTCATCGAACTTCCTGAACGCGGCGGCCGGGGACGGTCAGCCCGCAGCGTCCACCGGCTCCTGAACGTCCTGTACAACCTCATTCCGCCGCAGGAACCACGGCTTGAACGGCGGATCGAAGCGGGCAAACCGCGGCGGCCCCACCGGCGTCAGGCCGGCAAGGGTCAGTGCCGCCTGCAGGCCGCTGTTGCGCCGTTCGAACGCGGCGGCTGACCCGCTGCCGGAGAAGCGCAGCACTGCGGCAAGGGAACCGGGCACGGCCCGCACCGTCACGGCGGGGTCGGCGGGAACGGGCGCGGTTTCAGCTGTCACGCCGGCAGGAAGCACAAAAGCCACCACATACTCGGCAGGTCCGCCCCTTCCCGCCAGGGAACCGGACTGAAGCACCGGGGCGGTCATAGCCAGCTTCTGCGGCGATCCGGGCTCTCGGATAACCGGGGCGGTCATGGCCAGCTTCCCGCGGGTTGAATTGCTCCCGCTGATGTAGTTGAACAAGCGCCGGAAGGCCATGTTTCCGGCACGGTCAAAGGTGGCGGCCACCTTGGTTTCGGCCACGACGTACCCGGGATAGCGGCGCAGTTCGAAGTGCGGATAGCGCCGGACCAGCTCGTAGGGTTGCCGTTCTGTCATGGTCCACCAGAGCCTACGCCAGCCCTGGCGGAAGCCGCCATACCCGGCGACGGCTTGCCGCCTCTTCCAAATGGGAGCATACTTATTAGCAGGACTAATTAGCATTGCTAAGCATTTTTGGGAGGCTCACGGACGTGACCACAGCCAAGAACGAGAGCATTACCGGGGAGACCGGCCCGGACACCCTGGCCATTGACCTCCGGACCGCCGTGATGCGCACCTCGCGGCGGCTCCGCGTCGAGGCAACCGGCGACGTCATCACGCCGGGCCAGTACACGGTGCTGGCATTACTCAACGGCAGCGGACCCAGCACCCTCCGCGAACTGGCCACCAGCGAGCACGTGCAGGCCCCGTCCATGACCCGGATCGTCAACGCCCTCGCCGAACTGGGCTTCGTCTCCAGGGCGGCAAACCCCGACGACGGCCGCCAGGTTCACATCGACATCACCGACGCCGGCCGGGCCGTCCTTGAAGAGGCCCGGAACCAGCGGACCGCGTGGCTCGCGCAACGCGTGGCCGGGCTCAGCGAGGAAGACCGGCTGGTCCTGAGCCGGGCCGCACGCATCATGCAGGAGATGAGCGGCAAATGAGCGCCATGTTCCGTGCACTGGAAAACCGCAACTACCGGATCTGGGCGAGCGGCGCGCTGGTGTCCAACATCGGGACCTGGATGCAGCGGGTGGCGCAGGACTGGCTGGTCCTGACCGTCCTCACCGACTACTCCGGCGCCGCCGTCGGCATCACCACCGGCCTGCAGTTCCTCCCCATGCTGCTGCTCGGCCCGTACGGCGGAGTGCTGGCGGACCGCTACCGAAAGAGGGCGATCCTGCTGTGGACGCAGGTGGCCATGGGCCTGACCGGGCTGGTGCTCGGGCTCCTGGTGGTGACCGGCGCCGCGGAGCTGTGGCACGCCTATCTGGCCGCCCTGTGCCTGGGAATAGCCAGCGCCATCGATGCGCCGTCACGCCAGTCCTTCGTGTCAGAACTCGTGGGGCGGGACAACATTTCCAACGCCGTTGCACTGAACTCCGCGTCCTTCAACACAGCCCGGCTGACCGGCCCTGCCATTGCCGGGGTACTCATTGCCTGGATGGGCACGGGACCGGTCTTCCTCCTGAACGCAGCCAGCTTCGCCGCCGTCATTGTTTCCCTCTTCCGGATCCGGACCGCAGAACTCGTGCCCGCCGCCCCGGCAACACGGAGCAGGCACCAGGTGGCGGAAGGCGTCCGCTACGTGCGCAACCGCCCGGACCTGGTGCTGATCATGGTCCTGGTGGGCATCCTGGGGGCGTTCGGAATGAACTTTCCCATCATCAACGCGCTGATGGCCACAACTGAGTTCGGCGCCGGCCCGGGCGAATTCGGGCTTCTTGGTTCGATCATGGCGGTGGGTACGCTGGGCGGCGCGCTGCTTGCGGCACGCCGGGCCGGGCCGCGGCTGCGGTTCCTGCTGGGCGGTGCGCTGGGGCTCGGCGCGTTTACCCTCCTGGGGAGTGTGTCGCCGTCGTTCTGGCTGTATGCGGCCGTCCTGGTTCCGATCGGGCTGGCGTCCATCACGTTCCTGAACAGCTGCAACACCAGCATCCAGCTCTCCGTGGAGCCCCGCTTCCGTGGGCGCGTGCTGGCGCTCTACCTGGCGGTCCTGCAGGGCGGCACCGCCGTGGGCGCGCCCCTGATGGGCTGGATCGGCACGGAGTTCGGCGCGCGCTGGTCCGTGGCCGCCGGCGGTGTCATCGTGCTGCTGGCCGCGGCCTCCGGCGTGATCGTGGCCAGCCGGAGGAGCAGCCTGGGCGTGCGCGACCACCTGCGGATGGTGTTCCGGAGGAAGCGCCAGCACGCTGCATAGAGCACGCTGTATGGAAACCGCACAGGTCACGCAGTAACGGCACAGTAACGCCTGGAGCGTTTAATGCCGGTGTACGCAACTACCCTGCGAGGTTGGGCCTCCCCGCCGGAGATCCCGGCACCCAACCCAAGGCTGGAAGTTCGGCATACAGAGACAGTGATGGTGCGAGATGCACTCCTACAGCCGCCGCCACCCTATCGCCTTTGTCTGGGCGCTGGTCCTGTCGCTGCTTCTGTCCGCCTGCATGTCGACAGAGGACAGGAGTGGCCCGGCAGCCAGCAGCCCTGCCGCCTCGTCCAGCGAAAGCAGTCAGGATGCATCGCCGTCGGATCGCCCCGCCGAAGAAACGGCCGGCGGCGGCGCCAGCCGGGGACCGGACGGATCCGGCGGTTCAGGCTCTGATAATTCAAGCCCTGATGCTTCAGGCTCCGGTCCTGACAGCGGGCAAAGCCTTCCGCAAGGCCAGGATCCGGCACCGGCCCCGCAGCCGCCGCCCGTGCCACGACAGCCGCAGGGGCCCGGTCCGGCGCAGCCACCCGGTCCACCCGCCCCTGCCCAGCCCCCGGCACCGGCACCCGCTCCGCAGGCTCCCGGCCAACCGCCCGCGCCGCCGCCCGGTCCGCCCGCCGCTGCCCAGCCGCCAGCCCCCGAGACCGTGGTGCTCGACTGGCTGCCGATAGGCCCGGTCGGCAGGGGGGATCCAATTTGGTATGTGCGTTTGAAGGACTTGAATTGTGAGTCGGTTCCTGGCTTCTCCGAACCCTTCAATACCGTGGAAGAGGCAGCACGGACGCTTTGCTTCGGCCTGAAGGGTGACCAGGCTGCCTGGGATGCGGGCGTTCCTGCCCTGTCGACGTCCCCGCCTGACTGCTGGTCTGAAGCCGCGCAGCAGATCCTCAGCAATATCGCTGCCGTCCGGACACAAAAGCCGGATGCCGTCATTGAGCTTGCCCCCCGCCCCGGAACCGCCTGCGTTCCGGAACTCAAAGCCGTGCAGGATGATGCGGGCGACAGCCAGCCCTTCCAGGTCTGTGCAGGGGACGTGCTCATCCTGGACGGAAGCGTCACCGGCCTCCCCGCCGGCACCGTCCGTTCGGTCAACGTTGGCACCACCACGGCACTGGTCAGCCAGCGCCAGAGCTTCACGGACACCAACTTCCCGTTGGATTTCTACTTCCTGGCACCGCCACTGGCTGAAGGGCAACCCACCACGGCCGAAGTGAGTATTGCCGACGCCGACTGGCAGGTCCAGGGATCCGCTTCCTTCGAGTACGCCGCGGACCAGAGTACGTGCCCGGCGCCGGGCTCCGCACCGTGACGGAGGGCGACGGAGAGGGGCGTTCCTCATGGTCCCGCGCCGTCGGAGTTATCTCTGCCATCGGCCCGCCGGTCACGGTTGCCACGGCGCTGCTGTTCTACTTCGGCTGGGCACGCGCCGACGCGCAGGCGGCCTACATGGGCCTCAACGTCAGCCTCTTCGGATACACAGTGCAGGACTACCTGCTCATCAGCATCAACGCGCTCTTCCTGCCGCTGGTCTGCATCCTTGCCGCCAGCGTTGCCTGGCTGGCGCTTGACCGCTTGCTTCGCCGGCGGATCGAGGAGGACCGCGGACGCGCCGTCATCCTGCGGGCCGCAGGCATCGGCGCCCTGATCAGTGGGCTTGTGGTCGGAGTCAGCCTGGTGCTGGCGGTGGTTGATCGCACCCGGACGGCGCTCTTCTCGCCGTATTTGATGGCCCTGGGCGTACTGGTAGCCACCTGGTGCGTCCACCTCCGCCGCCTGGGCCGGAACACCCAGGTGCCGGCCCTGAGCGCCGAGCAGCGGGCGGTGGAAACCACGCTGATCCTGAGCATCGTGACGCTGCTGCTTTTCTGGGGCACGGCCGACTATGCGCAGGCGCTGGGCCGGCGGCTGGCCGTGGACTACGAGCAGGGCGTCCAGTTCATGCCCCGGGCGGAGGTGTATTCGCCCAAGCCGCTGGGCATCGGCTCCGGCGCGGTCACCGAAGTGAAGGTGGGCAACGGCGAAGCTCCGCTCTACCGGTACGACGGGCTGCGCCTGCTGGTGCTGAGCGGCGGACGTTTCTTTTTCCTGCACGACGGCTGGGCGCCGCGGGACGGAACGGTCATCGTCCTGCCGGACGACAACTCGGTCCGCATCGAATTCCGGAGATAGCCCCACCAACAAGCCCGCGGCCGCCCCTCAACAGGCAACACGGGGTCGCTTTTGGCCTAATAACGGTCAATTATTCGGCTGGGAGTGACCCCGCGTTGCAGTAAACCGCAAAACCTAGCTCCGGGACGGGCCGCCCAGCACCACATTGACCGGCTCCTTGCCCTCCAGCATCAGCCCGATCTGCTGCTTGATCAGCCGGACCATCCGCGGGAACATCGCCGAGCTGGCCCCGCCGACATGCGGGGTAATCAGCACGCCGGGCGAGGTCCAGAGGGGATGGTCAGCGGGCAGCGGCTCGGGGTCCGTCACGTCCAGCGCAGCACGCAAACGGCCCGAGGACGTCTCCGCCAGCAGCGCGTCCGTGTCCGCCACCGGCCCGCGGGCCACGTTCACCAGCAGCGCCCCGTCAGGCATTGCTGCCAGGAACTTTGCGTCCACCAGCTGCTTTGTCTGCTCGCTGAGGGGCACACTGACCACCACGATGTCGTGCAGGGGCAGCTGCTCATACAGTGAGTCGATCCCGAAGATCTTTCCGCCGGCGTCCTCGCGTTCACGGCTCGCCATCCGGGTCACCTGCGTTTCGAAGGGCAGGAGCCGGGCCTCGATGGCCTTGCCCACTCCCCCGTAGCCCACCAGCAGCACCCGGCGGTCAGCCAGGCTGGGCCGCTGCCTGTTGTCCCAGGTCCCGGTGGCCTGGTTCCGTGCAAAGTCGGCCATGCCGCGCTGGCTGGCAATCATCATGCCCAGGGCAAGTTCCGCCGTCGACGTTTCATGCACGCCTGCCGCGTTGGCGAAAAGGCAACCCGCGGGCAGGACGTCCGCCACGCCGTCGTAACCGATGGACTGGCTCTGGACCAGGCCGATCTCCACGGACTCCAGCGCAGCCAGCACCTCCGGCCCGCGCATGTACGGCGGCACCACGATGTCCAAACGCCCGGCGGGGGCAGGGCCGGAAAAGTCCCATACGAAGAATTCGACGCCGGCAGCCGGCCCCAGTGCGTCCACCAGTTTCTGGTCGGGCAGGGCAATCCGCAGCGGCGCGGTCATGCCGCCACCACGAGCTTGACGTTCGCCGCACGCAGCGCCGATTCGATTTCCCGCGGCGGGGGCGCGTCCGTCACCAGGACATCCGCGGCGTCGAAGGCCGCCAGCCGGGCCAGCGCGTACCGCAGCATCTTCTGGTGTGTTGCCACCACTACCACCTGTTCCGCAGAGTTCATGAGTGCGATCTTAGTGGCGCGTTCCACGTCACGCTCAATGTAAAACGCCTCGTCGTGGATTCCGCTGACGCCAATGAACGCGGTCCTGGCGCGCAGCCCGGCCGCAGCGCTGACGGTCATGGGGCCGTTGAATGCCTGGCTGTCCAGCAGCAGTTCCCCGCCGAGGCAGATGGTCCGTGCCGAGGTCAGCTGCAGGCACCGCTGGATGGCCGGGGCCGAGTGGGTAATGATTGTCCCCTTGAACGCGGCGGGCAGCTCCTGCGCAATCTGGTACGTGGTGGTGCCGGCGTCCAGGATGATCGCGTCCCGCTCCCCGATCATGGATACGCAGGCGCGGGCCACGCGAAGCTTGGCTTCGGCATCCTCACGGACCCGGGCAGCGAAGTCCGCGTTCTGGCCCTGCCCATGGATGGCGCTCACACCGCCGTGCACCACCCGGACCAGGCCCAGTTTGGACAACACCCGCGTGTCCCGGCGCACCGTCATGTCCGAGACCGCGAAGGTCTCGGCCAGATCGGTGGTGGAAATGAACCCCCGCCGGCCCAGCTCGTCCAGGATGGTGCGCTGGCGGGGCGTCAGCGGCGCATCCCCACGTGCAATGCTCATAACCCCTTCTTTCTGACCATGCGCCGGACACCAGGCTCGGCGGAGTGTTGCAATTCCAACACCAACTTACCTAGTGTCGTACCCCGGCACCGGCATTCGTAAGCTCCACGGGGCGTCCTTCCGCGATTGAACGTTCGGCCGCAAGGCCCATCCGGACCGACTGCAGCCCGTCTGCAACCGTTACTTCCACCGGCCCCTCGCCGAGGATCGCCTTCCGGTACCCAAGGTGCTCGTAGTACGTGGAGCCGTGGTGGGCGCCCGCGGCCAGTACTGCCTCATCCACCGGGACCTCGTGCTTTTCAGGGCCCAGCGGCGAGCGCGGGCTGAACTCCACGGTGGCCTCCGCCTCGTCACCGGGGATCCAGTGGTTGGCTGCCACCGGGATGAGCGTCTCGATCTTGGCGGCATCCCCCACGATGGAGATCCGTTCCTGGAACTTGGACCCCTCGGCGAACATGGACAGCTCCAGCATGGCGCGGCGGCCGCCCTTGAAGTCCACGATCACGTAGGCATTGTCGATCATGTCCGACACGCGGCCGTCGTAGACCTCGTCCATGTGGTTCACGTCGTGGCCGCCGCTGGCGTAGACCCTGACCGGCTCATCCTGCAGGATCAGCCGCATCAAATCGAAGAAGTGGCAGCACTTCTCCACCAGGGTTCCGCCGGTCCGCTCCGCGAAGCGGTTCCAGGCATCCACCTTGTGCAGGAACGGGAAGCGGTGCTCCACGATGGAGAGCATGTAGATGTTGCCGAGCTTGCCGGTGTGCGCAGCCTGGATGACTTCCTGTACCGGCGGCATGTAGCGGTATTCCATCGCGACCCACACGGGCGCCGGGTAGCCGGCGGCCAGCGCCTCGAGTTCATCGGCCTGCTCGGCGGTGGTGCACACAGGCTTCTCCACGAGCACGGGCAGGTTGGTTCCGCTGGCGAAGATGTCTTTCAGGATGCCCAGGTGCGTGTCGTTGGGGCTGGCGATCACGAGTGCATCCACCAGGCCGGAGGCCAGCAGTTCCTGGTGGGAGGAAAACGTCTCCACCCCGTACCCGATCTCCGCAACAGTCTCCTCCAGGGAGGACTGCTGGGGATCGGACACTGCGGTGATCCGGCTTCCGGGGATCAGGGCGAGGTTCCGGACGTGTTCGCGGGCCATGTGGCCTGCGCCGATGAGGCCGTATCGGATGGTCCGGACCGGTTCCGCAGAAGGCAATGACATGAGCTGCTCCGTTTCTCTACGTTGAGTTTTTGGGGGGACCGCGGCGTTGCATCCCAAACAGAACTATACAGAAAGTGTTGTTATTCCAACATAGCGTGTGTATATTTCTTCAGTACCAGCCGGAACTACAACGAGGTGGAACGTGCCCCAACCGTCAACTGGAACCCTGCTCTTCGTAGGGTGCGCCACACTTGACTCCATCGCTTTGGTGGAGGACTACCCTGCTGCGGACAGCCGCACCGTTGCCGCGGATTTCGCGACCGCGGGCGGCGGTCCGGCCGCCACCGCAGCCGTGGCAGCAGCCCGCGCCGGAGCTGCAACAGCCTTCGCCGGTGTCCTCGGCACCGACGAGGAAGGCGACCGCATCATCGCCGGCCTGCAGGCAGAAGGCGTTGACACCTCCGCCGTCATCCGCGACCCGGACGTCAAAACAGGGGCCAGCGTGATCGTGGTCAGCAAGGCTTCCGAAAGCCGGGCCATCGTCACCCGTCCGGTGCCGCCGGTCAGCTTTCCGGCCGGCAGCCGCTTCCATGAACTGCTGCAGTCGGCAGCCTGGGTCCACGTGGACCACCTGGGCTGGAACGCCGTCGCCTCCGCCACACGCGGGGACCTTGGCACCCTAAGGATCAGTGTGGATGCCGGCAACCCCATCCCGTCCTTCAATCCCAAGGGCGTCGCACTGTACGTCCCCACCATCGAACGGCTCCGCGCAGAGTACGGCGAGCAGCTTTCCGCCCCGGCGCTCCTTCAAAAAGCGGTCGACGACGGCGCCTCCGCCGTCGTGGCCACCGCCGGCTCGGAGGGGGCCTGGGTCAAGGACGGCAACGGCGACCCGGTCCATGTGCCCGCCACCCCGGCCAACATCGTCTCCACCCTGGGCGCCGGCGACGTCTACCACGGCGCCCTCCTGGCCGCCGTCGCCGCAGGGCTGCCGCTGGTGGAGGCTGCAGCCTTTGCCGGCCGCACCGCCTCCGCGTCCTGCCAGGGACTGGACGGCCGCTCCGCCATCCCCCACCAGACCATCACTCCTGTCCTAGCCACCAACCTGCCCGCCTAACCCAACGCCCAGCTGAAAGAAGCAGCCCATGAGCCCCACAGACCTCTCACCCCTCCAGCGCCCGTCAGGCGCCTTCGCGATGCTCGCCGTGGACCAGCGCGAGGCCATGCGCAACATGTTCGCCGAGCACACGGACCAGCCCGTCACGGACCAGGACCTCCAGGACTTCAAGCTCCAGGCCGCCAAAATCCTTACCCCCTACGCCTCGGGCGTCCTGATCGACCGGCAGTTCGCCCTCGACCAGGCCATCGAGGACAACGTGGTGGACCCCGGCTGCGGGCTGATCGCCTCGGCGGACCACTTCGAATCCGCACACGGCGAACTGGTGGGCGAGGTAACCATTGACCGCCTGGTGGACCCGCACAAGTACAAGGCCCTGGGCGTGAAGGCCCTCAAGCTCCTGGTCCTCTACCGCCCGGACGAGCCCGCCGAAGGCCGGGTGGAAATGGTCCGCGAATTCGTGGAACGGTGCCAGTCCGCCGGACTCATCAGCATTATCGAGCCCGTCTCCCGCAAGCCGCTGGCCGGCGGAGACTTTGACTGGAACGCCGGCATCCTCGCCGCCGCCAAGGAGCTTGGCAGCCTGGGCGCTGACCTGTACAAGGCCGAAGTCCCGTTCCACGGCCAGGCGTCCGAAGCAGAGGTCCGGGCCGCCTGCGCCGAGCTGACCAATGCCATCGACGGCCCCTGGGTGGTGCTCTCCTCCGGTGTCCCCGAGGACGTCTTCCCGGATGCGGTCCGGTGGGCCTGCCTGGAAGGTGCCAGCGGCTTCCTCTCCGGACGCGCTGTCTGGGCGTCCTGCATCGGCGCGCCCGACGTCGTCGAATCCCTGTCCACTGACGCCGTCCGGCGGCTGCAGCGCCTCTGCGCCGTGGTGGACGACGTGGTCACCGCCCAAAGGACCAACGCCTAAGCACCCGGGGAGCCAAAGCGTCGTGACCGTGGCAACCCTTTCCGCAGTCAAGTAAACAAGGCACAGCAAACACTCAACGAGGAGATTATTGTGAGTCAGATTTCACGCAGGCAGGCCATCGCTGTTCTCGGAGCCCTGGGCTTCGGCGCCACGGCGGCAGCATGTGCCGGGCCCGGCGGTTCCACCGCGCCCGGCGGTGCCACCGGCCCGGCCGCGCCCTCCACCGGAGCCGTCACCGGCAAGGTGTCCTTCGCCCACTGGCGCGGCGAGGACAAGGCGGTGTTCGACGAACTGATCAAGCGCTTCGCTGCCATGCACGAGGGCGTAGAGGTTGCCCAGGACATTTCCACGTCCAACGACTACAACGCCCAGGCCCTGCAGAAACTCCGCGGCGGCTCCATCGGTGACGCCTTTGCCACCTTCCGCGGCGCCCAGTTCAAGAACTTCACCGACGCCGGCATCTACACGGACCTGAAGGGCAGCAAGGCTGTCTCCAACTACCAGGAAGGCCTGCTCTCCGCCGGCAAGTCCGGGGAGAGCCAGCTGGGCCTGCCCTACCAGGTGGTTTTCCCCATGCCCATGGCCAACGTTGACCTGTTCGACAAGGCCGGCGCCGAGCTTGCCCCGAAGGACTGGGATTCCTTCCTGGCCATGTGCGACAAACTGGCCGCGGCCGGCGTCATTCCCATCTCCTGGCCGGGCGGCGATGTTGGAAACGGCGGCCAGCTGTTCAACAACATGATCGCCAACAACGCCCCCGTGGACGACATGTGCGCCCAGATCGAGCAGGGCAAGCTGAAGGTCACTGACGACTGGTTCATCAAGATGCTCAACCAGTACAAGGACCTGGTCCCCTACCTACAGCCCAACGCCACGGGCACCGCCGTGGAGCCGGCCCAGAACCTGTTCTCGCAGGGGAAGGCCGCCATGCTGGCCACCGGCTCCTACCACATCGCCGCCGTCCGCGGCCTGGGCGCCCAGTTCCCCATCGAACTGGTGTTCCCCAACACCTCGGACGGCAACAGCAAGTACGAGGGCGTCTACAACGCCACGTTCATCCTGGGCGTGAACTCTGCGAGCAAGAACCAGGCCGCGGCGGCCGCCTGGATCGACTTCCTCTCCGAGCCGGAGAACGCCGGCTACTACGCCAACAAGACGGCCCAGCACGTGTCCGTGAACAATGTGGACTACACCAACCCGGACCTCAAGCGGCTGAGCCCGTGGCTGGAAAAGAAGACGGCGCTGGCGGCGCGGTTCCAGTTCCAGAACCTCGATGTCCGCAACGCCGTGGAAGCCAGCGCCACCGCCGTCATCTCCGGCACCAGCCCGGAGCAGGCAGCGGAGGCCGCCCAGAAGATTGTTGATGAACGGCTATGAGCATCCATCCCGGGACGGCGCCCACACGGAAGGCGCCGGACAACCACACGGAAACTGACGACGCGAAGAAGCGGCGCCGCTCGCCCACGCGGGTGAATCCGGCACTATACCTGTTCCCGCTTCCCGCGGTGGCCGTCATCGCCTTCTTCCTGGTGATGCCCACCCTGCAGGCCTTCCAGTACGCCATCACGGACTGGAACGGCTTCTCGGCGGCGTTCAACTACGTGGGCCTGGACAACTTCATCCGGGCTTTCACCAAGGACTCGCTGTTCACCAACGCGCTGACGAACAACCTCAAGTTCGTGCTGCTGGTGGTGATCGCGCAGACGCTGTTCTCGCTGATCCTGGCGCTGCTCCTGACGAAGAACTCCCGGGGAAGCGTCCTGCTCCGCGCGCTGTTCTTCTTCCCCACCATCCTGTCCTCGGTCTCGGTGGCCTTCATCTGGAAGTTCATCTACGACCCCAACTTCGGCCTGGCCAACTCGGTCCTGGGCGGCGTGGGCCTGGAGTCACTCCAGAGCTCCTACCTCGGCAACGACGCCCAGGCCCTGTACTGGGTGGCCGTGACGCAGGTGTGGTTCCACGCCGGGCAGATGATGGTGGTCTACATCGCCGGCCTGCAGGCCATTCCGCGGGAACTCTACGAGGCCGCGGAAATGGACGGCGCCAACAAGTGGCAGCAGTTCAAGTCCATCACCTGGCCGTTCGTGGCCCCGGCAACATCGATTGTGGTGGCCTACACCACGGTGCAGTCGTTCAAGGCCTTCGACCTGATCCTCGGCATCGCGGGCAATCCGCCCAAGCAGTCCCTGGACATCCTCTCCACGCGCATCTACAGCACCTTTGCCAACTCGGAGTTCGGCTACGCCGCTGCCCAGTCGATCATCTTCATGGCGATGATCGCCCTGGTCACCTGGCTGCAGCGCCGCCTGCTCCGCCTCACCCCGAAGGGGGAATGACAGCATGCTCGCGTCAATAACCCGCCGCGGAATCCTCGCGATCTACGCGGTCATCATCATCGTTCCGCTGACCGTGGTGGGGTTCGGCAGCTTCAAGTCCACCCAGGAACTGTTCGCCGGGCCGTTCAGCCTGCCGCAGTCCCTCTCCCCCGCCAACTACGCGGAAGTGATCGGCGGCCAGGATCTCGGGTCTTCGTTCTGGAACAGCGTGATTGTCACCGCCATCTCCGTTCCGCTCACCCTGTTCCTTGCCAGTCTGGCCGGCTACGCCGTCTCCCGGCTCCGCGGCTTCATGTCCTGGGCCATCTTCGGCTTCCTTGTCCTGGGCATGGCCATCCCCGCCCAGGCGAACATGGTGCCGCTGTACGTGCTGTTCGGGCGGCTGGGTCTCCTGGACAGCCTGGCCGGCCTGGTGGTGGCGAACCTGGTGTCCACCCTGCCCATTGCCGTCTTCATCCTGGGCGGGTTCATGCGGACCCTGCCCAAGGAACTCTACGAGGCTTCCTCGATCGACGGCACGGGCCCCTGGCGGACCTACGTCTCGATCGCCCTGCCGCTGTCCGCCCCGTCCATCGCCGCGGCCGCCATCTTCCTGTTCGTGATCCACTGGAACGAACTGCTGTACCCGCTGCTGTTCATCCAGTCCCCCGGCAACCGCACCCTGCCGCTGGCACTGCTCAGCTTCCAGGGCGAGTTCCAGACCAACTACCCGCTGCTGTTCGCCGGCGTCATCATGGCCTCCCTTCCCGTGGTGGTGGCCTACGTCTTCCTGCAGCGCTACTTCGTGGCCGGCATCACCGCAGGCGCCAGCAAGGGATGAGCGTCACGACGACGACGGCGGCCAGCCGCGCCCGCCCCGCCGCAATGGACCCCTTCCAGCCCAATGAAAGGCATCATTCGTGAACCTCAAGTCAGCCCAACACCTCGTCAACGGCACCTGGAACACCGCCGGAACCGCCAAGGACGTGACTGACCCCGGCAACGGCAGCACCGTGGGCGAGGTGGCCTGGGGCACCGGCAAGGATGCCACCAAGGCCGCCGACGCCGCGGCGGAGGCCTTCAGTTCCTGGTCGCGCACCACCGTCCGGAACCGGGCGGACCTGCTCCGCAACGCCGCCGACCTCCTGGCCGAACGCCGCGACGAACTTGCCCACACCCTGGCGCTTGAAGCGGGCAAACGGCTCCCTGAAGCGCAAGGCGAAGTGGACTTCTCCGTGGAGTACTTCCGCTGGTTCGCCGAGGAAGCGCGCCGCGCCACCGGCACCGTCAGCCCGCCCGAACTGCAGGGCCGCCGCCACCTGAGCCTCCGCAAACCCATCGGCGTGGCCCTCAGCCTCACGCCCTGGAACTTCCCGGTCTCCATCCAGGCCCGGAAGCTCGCCGCGATGCTGGCCGCCGGCTGCACCGTGGTGGGCAGGGTGTCCGAAAAGGCCCCGCTGGCTGCCACCGGGCTGTTCGAAGTCCTGCACGACGCCGGGTTCCCCGCCGGCGTGGTCAACCTGGTCCACGGCCCCTCCCGCGAGGTCACCGCCGCCCTCATGTCCCACCCCGCGGTCAGGGCCGTCAGCTTCACCGGCTCCACGGGCGTGGGCCGGCAGATCATGGCCTCCGCCTCCGAACGGGTGGTCCGGCCGCTGCTGGAGCTGGGCGGCAACGCGCCCTTCATAGTCTTCGAGGACGCCGACCTGGATGCCGCCGTCGAGGGTGCCGTCCTGGGCCGGCTCCGCAACACCGGACAGTCCTGCGTGGCCGCCAACCGGTTCCTGGTCCAGGACAGCATCGCCGAGGAGTTCGCCGCCAGGCTGGCCGCGCGCTTTGACGCGATGAGCATCGGCCACGGCGTTCCCGACGGCGGCGGCCAGGTTCCCGACCTCGGTCCCATGATCGACGCCGACCGGGTCACCGCGGTCCAGGCCCTGATCGACGATGCCCTGGAGCGCGGCGCCCGACGCGTCACCCAACGCACCGATGTTCCCGGCCAGGGCTCCTTCCTGGCACCCACCCTGCTGGCGAACGTCCCGGACGACGCACCCCTGGTGACGGAGGAAGTGTTCGGCCCGGCAGCCGGCGTCGTAACCTTCTCCTCGGACGAGGAAGCCATCCGCAAAGCCAACGCCACGGAAATGGGCCTGGCCGCCTACGTCTGGAGCAGCAACCCCAGGCGCGGCTGGGACATTCCGGAGCAGCTCGAAGCGGGCATCGTGGGCGTGAACGATCCACTCCCGTCCGTGGCCTTCGCGCCCATGGGCGGCGCCAAGCAGTCAGGGCTGGGCCGGGAAGGATCAAGCCTGGGCCTGGAGGAATTCGAGGAGGTCCAGTACGTGGCCTGGAGGCCCTAGGTGCTGACCACCGGGCTGGTGCTGGGCGCCGTGGTGATGGGAGCCGGAATGCAGCGCATCACCGGAATGGGCTTCGCCCTGGTGGCTGCACCCTTCCTGGTCCTGCTCCTGGGCCCGGTGGAAGGCGTGGTGCTCGTGAACATGTGCGGTGCCGTGACCGCGGGGGCCATCATCTTCCGCGTGGTGCGGGACATTGACTGGAAACGGTACCTTCTGCTCACGGCCTCGGCCCTGCTCGGGATCATCCCCGCGGCCTTCCTGATCCGCCTCGTTCCACCGGCGGTGCTGGAGATCGGCATCGGGGTGATCCTCGCCGTCGGACTGACTGTCCTGCTGGCCCTCAAGTCCGTCACCCTTCCGGCACGGCGGCGCTACCTCTTCACGGCCGGCGGCCTGAGCGGGTTCATGAACACAGCCGCCGGCGTGGGTGGACCGGCAGTCAGCATGTACTCCATCGCCACCCGGTGGCAGCACAAGTCCTTCGCAGCCACCATGCAGCCGTACTTCTTCACCATTGGGACGTTCTCGCTGATCTCCAAGGCACTGACCGCGCCGGCCACATTTCCCGCGCTTCCGTGGGGCATGTGGGTGGCCGTGGGCGTGGCCTGCCTGGGTGGGCTGGTGCTGGGCGACATCGCTTCGAAGTATGTCCCCGCCCGCGCCGCGCAGATACTCCTGATCATCCTGGCCTACCTGGGGGCGGCCGCCACCATCATCCGGGGCGTCCTCGACGCCGTCGGGTAACCCCAACAACTTCGCTTGCACCCGTAACAGAGAGAGGAAACAACATGACGTGGCTGAACAGTGCCGCCCACGCACGCTGGCTCGAGGCGGAAACCGACCGGCTGATCAATTTCGCCGCGGCCTCAAAGGTCCCGACAGGATTCGGCTGGCTCGACAACTACGGCAAGGTGTTCGCCGACAAGCCGACCCATCTCTGGATTACCGCCCGGATGGTCCACAGTTTTTCCGTCGCCGCCCTCATGGGACGGCCGGGTGCCGCAACACTCGTGGACCACGGGATCGCGGCACTCAACGGGGCCCTGCACGATGATGAGTTCGGCGGCTGGTACGCCGAGGTCAACGAAAACGGACCGGTAAACGATACGAAGTCCGGCTACCAGCATTCGTTCGTGCTCCTCGCCGCTGCCAGTGCCGTCGCCGCAGGGCGGCCCGGTGCGCGCGAACTGCTCGACGAGGCGCTCCGGATCGCCGACACGAAATTCTGGGACCACCAGGCCAACATGTGCTTCGACTCGTGGAACCGGGAATTCACCGAAACCGAGGCATACCGGGGCGGAAACGCCAGCATGCATTCGGTCGAGGCCTATCTGATCGTCGCTGACGTGACCGGGGAGAACCGCTGGCTTGAGCGGGCCCTGCACATCGCCGAGGTGCTCATCCACAAATTCGCGCGCAACAACAATTACCGGGTGTTCGAACACTTCGACCCGGAGTGGAACCCCATGCCGGAGTACAACACCGATGACCGGGCCAGCCAGTTCCGCGCCTACGGCGGAACGCCGGGCCACTGGGTCGAGTGGGCGCGCCTGCTCCTCCACCTCCGCGCCGGACTCGAAGCCCGCGGCCTGGACGTTCCGACCTGGCTCCTGGAAGACGCCAGGGGCCTGTTCGACGCAGCCATCCGTGACGCATGGGAGCCGGACGGCCACCCGGGATTTGTCTACACCGTGGACTGGGAGGGCAAGCCCGTTGTCACCACCCGCATCCGGTGGGTGCCGGCAGAGGCCATCGGGGGCGCGGCCGCCCTCTACATCGCCACGGGCGAGAAGAAGTATGCGGACTGGTACGAGCGGATCTGGGACCACGCCCGCGACTGGTTCATCGACTACGAGCACGGGTCCTGGAAGCAGGAGCTCGACGAGAACGGCAATGTCACCTCCACCGTCTGGTCCGGCAAGGCGGACATCTATCACCTGTGGCACTGCCTGGTGGTCCCGCGCCTTCCGCTGGCACCCGGTCTGGCTCCGGCAGTTGCGGCGGGCCTGCTGGACGCACGCATCACCGGGACCAGCCAGGACAAGGACCCTGCAGGCCGCTGATTCCTGCGGGTGCAGGTGCAGGCCCCCTGCACCTGCCAGGGCAGCAGGTCCGTCCGGCCGGGGTCCCGCACGGACACTGACCTGGGCACCCGGTAGCCGGCTCCGGCGGAAAGCGGATTGCGTCCGGGGACACGCTCCGACGCGCCGGAAACGGCATGGAGCAGGGGCCGCGATCCTGTAAATTTAAGGGAGGAACTGCCCGGCCAGCGAGCCGCGTTCCAACCCTCCCCCTTGAATGGATCCTTCCCTCATGTCCTCCGCCATTCCCGCGCCGGAACCTGCCCGTTTCCCGTACGCCGCGATGGTGGTTTTGGCCACCATCGCCTTCACCGCCATCACCACCGAGCTCCTGCCGTCCGGGCTGCTGCCGCAGATCAGCAGCGGCCTGAACGTGTCCGAGCCGGTTGCGGGCTACCTGGCCGCGGCCTATGCCGCTGTCATTGTGGTCACGGTGGTCCCGGCTGCCCGGCTGCTGGGGAAGATTCCCCGCCATGCGCTGCTGGTGGGGCTCGTCCTGACGTTCGCGCTCAGCAATGCGATGGTGGGACTCGCGCCGGACTTCACCGCCGCCATGATCGCCCGGCTGGTGGGGGGCCTGGCGCACGGCCTGCTCTGGACCACCATGGCCCCGTTCGTCACCAGGGTGGTTCCGGCAGACAAGGTGGGCAAGGCCCTGGCCATTGTCTTCAGCGGCAACAGCCTGGGCCTGGCTATCGGCGCGCCCGTGGGCACGGCGCTGGGCGGGTTCCTCGGCTGGCGCTCGGCGTTCCTGGTGCTGGCAGGGTTCGGGCTGGTCCTGACGGTGCTGGCGTTCTTCCTGCTGCCGCGGGTCCAGCGTATTTCCGACGCCGTCCGTCCCTCACTGCGCAAGGCCATCGCCCAGCCCGGAGTCAAGTCGGTGGCCATCGCCTGGCCGCTGCTGGTCCTGGCCCATTTCGCGCTGTTCACCTACATCGCGCCGTACATCCGCGAGGCAGGCTTCCCCGACTACGCCATCAGCCTCTCGCTCACCGTCCTGGGCGGCTCCGGGCTGCTGGGCATCTGGATCGCGGGCCTCACCGTGGATTCCCGGCCCCGGCGTTCCCTGCTCATGACGACGGCGGTGATCGCCCTTTCCATGTTCTTCCTCCCTCTCGCGGTGGGCAACTTCCCCGTCGCCCTGGTCCTCATGACGGTCTGGGGTGCGGGACTCGGCGCGATCGGCATCTACAACCAGTCCGCCATCCTGCGGGCCGGAGGCGAGTTCCAGGAAGCCGCGAACGGCCTCACTGTGCTGACCATCCAGCTGGGCATCACGGTGGGCGCCCTGTACGGCTCGGCGGCACTGGTGGTGGGCGGACCGCTGCTGGTTCCCGTCGCCGCGGCGCTGCCGGTGGTGGCGGCCTGGATCATCACCCTTGCAGGGAAGACGCACGCGTATCCGCCCGGACCGCGGGAGCGGGTGTGGCTGGAGCCCCGCCCCGTCCGTTCGGAGGAGGTTCCCGTGGCGGAAACCAGTGCACCGCCGTCGCGCCCCCGTCCCTAACCCCCATCGATTGCTCCGTACCGGCCGTTTTCACCGCTCATAACGACATTTGCGGAGCAATCGATGGCGGGTGGACCCAGCGCGCCGGCCCGGCGTCCCGCGTTAACCTCCCCTCCAACTCCCCGCACCCGAACCGCAACCTGCCCCTCCTAGCGTTGACGGGTCACCGGTGGAAACGCCGGATCCGTCATCCAGGAGGAACCACCACATGCGCAAAGTCCTGACGTCCGCGGCAGCCGCCGCCCTCATCGCCGCCGCGTTCGCTTCGGCAGGTCCCGCCGCCGCCGCCCCGGACACCGACGCCGGCACGCCGTCGTCGAACGCTGCCGGAGCGGCGGCGCAGGCAACAACGGCCCCGAAGGTAAACGAACGCAACGGCTCCTTCGACCTGCAGTCCCACCGCGGCGGCCGCGGCGAATGGACCGAGGAGTCCCTGGCCGCGTTCACGAATTCCCTGGCGCTGGGCGTGACCACCCTCGAGCTGGACACGCACCTCACCGAGGACGGCAACGTGATCGTCTGGCACGACGACACCATCCAGGCCACCAAATGCATCGACACCGCGCCGGCCACCGCCGGCGATCCCGAATTCCCCTACGTGGGCGACCGCGTGGCCGAACTGTCCCTGGCCCAGGTCAAGACGCTGAACTGCGGCTACGCGCAGCTGGCCGGCTACCCGGAGCAGGATGTGGTCGAGGGCAACCGGATCGCCGAGCTCAAGGACGTCTACCAGCTGGTGCGTGACGCGGGCGCCGAGAAGGTCCGCTTGAACGTGGAGACCAAGGTGGAGGGCAGCCAGATCGGCGGCGCCGGCATGGAATCCCTCACCCGCGCCGTGGTGGCCGAAATCCAGGCCTCCGGCATGGCGGACCGCACCACCCTGCAGTCCTTTGACTGGTCCTCCCTCAACCTCACCCGGGAAATCGCGCCCGAGCTCACGCTGGTGGCGCTCTCCAGCGGAGACGCCTGGATGGGTGTGGGCCAGCCCGGCGCCAGCCCCAACCTGGGCGGCATCGACATCGACGACTACGACGGCTCCCTTGCCAAGGCGGCAGCCGCCCAGGGGTATGACGTCATCTCCCCCGCGTTCCGCTCCGTCACCCCTGAGATGATCGCCGAAGCCCACGGGCTGGGCCTCCCCGTGATCCCCTGGACCGTGAACACCACCGCGGACATGGAACGCCTGATGGACCTGGGTGTGGACGGCATCATCACCGACTACCCCACCCGCCTGCGCACCCTCATGGAAGAGCGCGGCCTGAAGCTGCCCAAGGCCTACTCGCTGCAGGGCTGATTTCCGGACAATGCCCGACGGCGGCTGCCGGACATCCGCACAGGAGTCCGTCAGCCGCCGTCGTGCCTTTGCACCACGCCGGGGCGGAGGCGGATTTCGGCCCCGGGCGCGACGTTGGTAGAGGTTAAAGGATGCAAGACCTACTCAATCCCGCCATGCCCTTCATTGCCGTCACCCTGGCAGTGGCCGCAGGCCTGGTCCTGTCCTGGCTGCTGCGCAAGCTTGTCCTGCGCCTCAACCGCAAGCGTCCGGAACTGCAGGCCACGTCCCGGGTTGCCCGCCAGCCGCTGCGCCTGGCACTGTGCCTGATCGGCGTCCGCACCGCGCTGGGACTCACGGCAGCCGGCGAAAGCTGGCACGGCGCCGTCGACCACCTGCTGCTGATATCGCTCATCGGCTCCCTCGCCTGGCTGGCCGTGGCCGTACTGCTGATCATCGAGGCGGTGGTCCTGGGCCGGTACAGCGTGGACGTTGCGGACAACCGGCGCGCGCGGCGGCTCCGGACGCAGATGATCCTGGCCCGGCGGATCGGTGTTGCGCTGGTGGTGGTGCTTGCCGCCGGTTCGGTGATGCTCACGTTCCCGGCCATCCAGGCCCTCGGCGCCGGGTTGCTGGCCTCCGCCGGGGTCATCTCGATCGTCGCCGGCCTCGCAGCGCAGACTTCCCTGGTGAACGTCTTCGCCGGCATGCAGCTGGCCTTCACGGACGCCATCCGTGTGGACGACGTTGTGGTGGTGCAGAAGGAGTGGGGCCGGATCGAGGAAATCACCCTCACCTACGTGGTGGTCCACATCTGGGACGACCGCCGCCTGATCCTCCCGTCCACCTACTTCACCACCACGCCGTTCGAGAACTGGACCCGGCGCCAGTCCGAGGTGATGGGCACCGTGGAGTTCGACCTCGACTGGCGCGCCCCCGTGGAGGACATGCGCGCCGAGCTGCGGTCCGTCCTCGCCGGCACGGACCTGTGGGACGAGCGCGTGGGCATCCTGCAGATCACCGACGCCACCGGCGGGTTCGTCCGGGTGCGCATCCTGGTCAGCGCCGCGGACAGCGCCGCGCTCTTCGACCTGCGCTGCCTCATCCGCGAGGCCATGGTCGCCTTCCTGCAGCAGGGCCATCCGGAAGCGCTCCCCCAGCAGCGCTGGACCGAGGCAGCGTCCGACGGCGGCACCTCCGCCCGCCGCCGGCAGCCATTGCGGGGGCTGGGTAGGTCCAGCCGGGACGGCGCCCGGACGGCCGCGGATCCGCACGAATCACAGCTGTTCACCGGTTCGATCGAGGCCGTGCAGCGCTCGCGTGCCTTCACCGGCCCTGGCGAGGATGTCTTCCAGGACCGGGACCAGACCCTGGCCGCACGGAACTAGGAAAGCCCTTGATATGTGACCAAATGGTCACATATCATTGTTCCCATGGATGCCGTGTTCAAGGCACTCGCAGACCCCACCCGGCGGGAGCTCCTTGACGAGCTGTTCCGCGAGGACGGGCAGACCCTCGGCGCCCTCGAAAGACGCTTCGACATGAGCCGGTTCGGGGTCGCCAAGCACCTCAGGATCCTGGAGGAAGCCGGACTGGTGGTGGCCCGCCGTCGGGGGCGTGAAAAGCTGCATTTCCTGAACCCGGTGCCCATCCGGCTCGTCCACGACCGCTGGGTGAGCAAATACGCAGAACCATGGGCCGCTGGCCTCAGCGACCTCAAATCCAGATTGGAAAGTCCCATGGAAAAGATCTTCGAAATCTACATCAAGACCACGCCGGAACGGCTCTGGGAAGCCATCACCAACAGCGAGATCCGCAGCAAGTACCAGTTCGGGAACACCATCGAAACGGACTGGACCCCTGGCAGCAGCTTCACGATGAACAACGTCAAGGCGGGTGCTCCGCTGGGTGAGGGCGAGAACCTGGAGGTGGACCCGCCCCGCCGGCTGGTCCAGACCATGCGTGCCCTCTGGGGTGAGGACGTGAAGGCCGAGGGAACCTCGAAGATCACGTGGGACATCGAGCAGGTGGGCGATTCCTGCCGCCTGACCGTCACCCACAGCGACCTCCGCGAAGGCGCCAACGAGCAGCTCTACGGCGGCTGGCCGATGATCCTTTCCGGCCTGAAGACCTGGCTGGAGACCGGCGAGAAGCTGACCACGCCGGGCTCGCTGATGTACACCTAGGGCGGCCGCCCCAACTAGGTGCGGGGTGCGGGGCGCTGCCGCCACAGCAGGCTCACGCCGAACGTCACCGCGCACAGGACCAGCATCGCGAGGACCATCCGGGCCCAGCTTTCCTGGTCCACGCCGCCGCCCGCGAAGACGCCGATCATCACCGTGGCGGTGATGGCGCCCACATACCGGCAGGTCTGGTAGATGCCCGCCGCAACGCCGCGCTCCTGCGGCCCGATGGAAACGAACATGCCCTGGTTGGTGGCGATGCCCACCGTTCCGTACGGGACGCCCATCAGGGCAGTCAGCACCACCACCAGCGGAATCACCAGCGTGCCGGTCAGCAGCCACATCAGCGCGGCCGCCACGGTGAGGATGACGACGCCGGCAATCAGCACCCGCCGCACGCCGAACCTTCCCATCGCCCGGACCGCCCAGGGCGTGGCCAGGACGGACAGGCCCGCCAGCGGCAGCATCAGGAGGCCCACAACGCCGGGATCGTAGCCGCCGGCTTCCTGCAGGAGCTGGGGAAGCCCGAAAAAGACAAAGTAGTACACGCTGCTGAACACCGCGAAGGCCAGGTAGATGAGCATCAGGGGTTTGTTGCGTCCCAGCAGCCTCAGGTCAAGGAAGGGGCGGTCGAAGCGCAGCTCGCGCCAGGCGAACAGTGCGGCGATGAGCGTTCCGGCGGCCAGCATCCACCAGCGGTAGGCAGGAAAGACGTTCAGTGCGGCCATCATCACCAGCAGCAGCGCGGCCACGAATCCCAGGATCCCGGGGATGTCCGAGTCGCGCAGCAGCTGCGCGACGCTGCCGCGCTCCCGGGCCTCGTCCCTGGGTGCTGCCTGGCGGACGATCAACAGTGCAGCCAGCGCCAGCGGGACGTTGAGCAGGAACAGGGCTTCCCAGCCAACGAGGCTGACCAGCAGTCCACCAACGACTGGGCCCACCGCAGCGGCCGAGGTGTTCACCATCTGAAGCCGGCCAAGAGGACGCGCCGGCTCCACATTGGCCCGGTGCGCAATGGCCCCCACCATCACCACAGCGCTGGGGTACGCGGTGGCCGTACCGAGCGCCATCACCGCACGGGCCACGCAGAGCAGGGCGAAGTTCGGGGCAAACGGCGCCAGCGCACACGTCACCGCGACCAAGGCCATGCCGAGCATGAACATGCGCCGCGGGCCGAACCGGTCCGCCAGCCTGCCCATCACGGGCTGGCCTGCCGCGGACGCGAGGTAGAAGGACGTGACCACCCAGGTGACGGCGGCAACGTCGAGCCCGAAGTCCGAGCGGAGCACCACCAGGGCAACGGCGATCATGGAGGAGTTGAGGGGGTTCAGTGCCGTGCCCAGGCTGAGGCCGGCGACGGCCAGGGCAGTCCGGGGTTTGTTGCTCACGGAAACAGTCTGGCGCACACGGTGCCGGCGGCGCGAGTTGATGGACTATCCGCCCTGGTTCCCGGCCTGCACCGGGGGGAACAAAGCTTCCTCAACCAGTCCGGTCAGTTCGCGGATGGTGTCGGCCTGTCCGGCAGCTTCCCCTCCTTCCGCATTCTCGGTGTAGATCACCAGCGCAAAGGATGAGCCGCGGTAATCCAGGACCGCGGCATCGTGCAGGTGCCGGTCGAACTCCCCGTACTTGTGGAACACCTCGATTCCGGCCTGGGAGCCGGCGGGGATCAGGTCCTCGTTGTTCGTGTCCTGCATATAGCCGAGCAGTTCCGCCGTATTTTCCGCGTTCAGCAGGTCCCCGGCGTAAAGCTGTTTGAGGACACTGGCCATCGCGGCAGGAGTCAGGAGGTTTTCCTCGGGATCGTAAGTAACCCCGATCGAGGCGGCGTAGGCGATCAGCTCCGGGTAGCCCACGGCATTCATCAGGAGCAGCCAGGAATCGTTGTTGCTTTGGTTCACCATCGCTTCAAGCTGGAACGCCGCGTCGTAGTCCCCCAGGGGGTCTTCGAGGCGCGCCTCGCCCTTTTCCACCAAGCGGTAGTAGGCCGCTGCCGTGATGATCTTTGCCGTGCTCGCCGCGTTGAAGGCCTCCTGATCCCCGAAGGTCAGGGCTGCACCACCGGAAACGTCCGCCAGGGCCACCCCGATCCGGTAGCTGGCCTTTTCCGTCAGGAGTGAGTCGATGCGGTCCTGCAGGGAATCCGGGGCGGCGGCAACAGGCTCCGCGGGCGCGGCCGCCGGGACCGATCCCTCCAACCCGTCAAGCGGCACCGAACGCTGGACGGCCAGGACAAAGGTGGCGGCAATCACGAGCGCCACGGCACAAAACAACACCGCAAGCCTTCGCCTTCCCGCCCCGCGGCGGCTCGGGCGGGAGTCCGGCCCGGACGAAAACTTCTTCTGGTCCACCGACATAGGGGCTCCTGTCTCCTTCAACAACCCGGTCTGCATCACGCGGCCCCAGCGCACGCGATGCGATGTTGATTAGACCATTGAAGGTTGGGAGCGGCCTGATAAGCCGCAGGCGCGCCATGTCCCGCACCCCTTTGTGGACATCGCACCCGCGTCCGCGCGGGTGCGGTGTCCGTCAGCGGGTGCGGGCAGCCAATGCGGCGTCCAGGAACTCCAGGTGCGCGGGAGCAACACGCACTGTGTGATCCGCGTAGTCAGGATGCTTGGCGAGGAATTTCTTGATGTAGGGGCACACCGGGACGATGCCCATTCCGGCGCTGACCGTGGCACCCAGCGCGGCGGTGGCGAGCTGGCCCGCCAGTCCCTGGCCGCCGTACTCCTCGTTGATCACCGTGTGATAGAAAATCCGCTGCGGCGCGGCGCCGCCGTCGTAATCCTTGTATGCGGCTTTGCCGATCACGTTGCCGGCGTCGAGGATTTCGAAGCGCCCGCGGCCGGGGTTGTGGCGGACTGTGATGTCGCTCAAGGGGAATCTCCTTCGGTGCAAATTCGCCGCGGCTTGTGCAGTCGCGGCCTGTGCAAAGGATAAACCCCGCAGGGCGCTGGACTATTTCTGCTCGCGGACCAGGCCGTGGGGGATGGAAGGGTGGGCGCGCACGACGTAGCAGCCCTCACCGACGTTCGTAATCATGATGCCGGTCCCGTAGAGGTCCGCCGCCTCGCGAACCACCCGGACCGCGGCGGCCAGCGCCTTGTCGATGTCGGCACCGTCCCGCGCCTGCACTTCCACCATGCCCGGACACCGCGGTTCAGTCCGGAGCTCCTGGGGGCTAGCCACGGCTGGCCGCCTGTGGATCGGCTGCGGCAGCCCCGTCCAGGGCCAGGCGGTCGGCCGCCAATCCAGCAGCGGCAGCCCACGCCTGCGGGGACCCCGCATGGTGGTACTTGACCGGCACGGGAAAGTCAGTGCGGGAGAAGCCTCCGAACAGCTCCGGGAGAGTGTTCCCGAAGTGGCCTGCCGCGTCCCGAAGGCCCCGCGCGATGGCGGCAGCTTCATCCCTGAGTCCGTAGGCCGCCATACCCTCCGCCGCCAGCATTGTGTCATGCGGCCAGACGGAGCCGTTGTGGTAGGACATCGGGTGGTAGTAGTACTGTCCCTCGGCCAGGGTCCGGAGTCCCCAGCCAGTGAAGAAGTCCTCCTGGAGAAGCCGCGTGGCTACCGACCGCGCATCATCAGTGTCCAAAATTCCTGCCCACAGCAGGTGGCCGGCGTTGGAGGACAAGGCGTCAACCTGCCGGCCCTCCCCGTCCACCGCGAGCGCGGGAAAGTCCTGCGCCGGCATCCAGAAGGCTTTGCGGAAACGGGTTTTCAACGCGTCCGCCAATTCGCGAAGGCTCGCGGCCCACTCCGGATCGCCCCAATAATCGTTTGCAAGGCGCGCACACTCGCGCAGGCCCCGCCATGCGTACCCCTGGACTTCGGCCAGGGCGATGGCCCCCGCGGGCTCGCGTCCGTCCGCTCCGGCTACGGCATCGAAGGAGTCCTTCCAGCCCTGGTGCAGCAGCCCGTTGGGATCGGGCGTATAGCGGAGGAATCCGGTCTCCCTTAGGCCGCCGTCCCCCAGCATCCATTCCACGGCAGCCCGTGCGGGCTGTTCCAGCTCCCTCAACAGGACGGGATCCTCCACCCGGCCGAGCGCCATGAGGAACAGCGGAGTGGAATCCACCGTGCCGTAGTAGCGGCCGTAGGGAACAGCTCCCAGCTGGGCCAGTTCGCTGACCCGGACCTCATGCACCATCTTTCCGGGCTGCTCCACTCGCAGCGGATCATGCACGGTGCCCTGGGTTGCGGCCATGGCCCGCAGGACATCGCCGAGCATGTCCGGGCGCTCCTGCATGGTCAGCATCGAGGTGAGCAGGGAATCGCGGCCGAACAGCGTGAGGAACCACGGCAGTCCCGCGGCTGGAATGGTCAGGTCCGGTTTCACCGGGCAGGGCATCAGCAGGGAGTCGAGGTCCATCAGGCTTTGGCGCCGGAGCGCGCCGCCATCCTCTTTGGAATGTACGACGGCGGCCGGCGGCTTTGTGTGCACGGCCTCGGCAGTGGAGAGTGCAGTGATGCGCAGGTGCTGCGTCTCCCCTTCGGCAAGCGTCAGGTCCCAGGACAGTACGGCGCCCACGAAGCGCCCGGCCACCGGCTCGCGGCGGACGATAGGCGGGATGCTGGCGCTTACCCTTACGCCGGCATTGAAGGTGCGGTCCCTGACCGTGTGGGTGTAATCAAAGGCGAGGGAGCCGTCCCCGGGCATGGTGAGGCTGCTGGCCGCAGCATGAAGGTCGAACGTCCTTCCGTCGGTCCGGACGGTGAACTGGTCTGCGAAATCGGTACCTGCCCGCAACACCAGCCGCACGTTGGTGGTTTCCCTGCCGAGGTTCCGCATGGACAGCGTTTCGGTCAGGCCGTCCGCTTCCAGCTCCTGGGTGCGGAAGACGAACAGGTCGTGGGTCTGGTTCCGTCGGGCTGCCGGGCTAAGAGCTATCTCACGGCGCCCCGGTTCGCGGACATTGCCCACGTCCCAAAACGTGGAGTCGTTGATTTCCAGGATCCACTGCGAAAGCAGGCGTGTGTCCGCAACGTACAGTCCTTCAGTTCCCACGGCCGGCGCGTCCGCCCGGCCCACGCTTCCGTCGGAAGCTCCCCGCACCATGGCTCCATGGGCTACGAGGACAGAAACTGCAGAAGGGGGTGTGGCAGCGGTCATGGGGTGCTCCGGTGGTAGGTCGTCTCGAGTGCAAAGGCGGCAGTCCAACTGAAGCTCCGGGTCCCGTGTGCCGCACCGGTCCAGGGGTCAACGTATTCAGGAAAATCGTGTTCGACGGCCAGCCTGCCGATATTGCCGCGGAGGACAGCCGCCTGCTCGGCGTGGCCGAGGCGCTCCAGCGCCTCGGATACCATCCAGGACATGTTGAACCAGGCTGGGCCGCGCCAGTAGAGGGCGGGATTGTGGTCCTCGGCCGTGGCATCGTAGCTGGGCACCATGAGGGCCCGGCCGTCCATGAAGCGCGGACCGTTAAGCGTCTCCAGCAACTCTCCGGCGTGAAGCTGTTCCGGCAGCAGCAAAGGGATCAGGCCGTTGATGGTCGCCTTCCGGACCAGGGTTCCATCGGTCACGTCGCGGGCGGAATAGCAGCCCAGTTCCGGGACATACAGCGACTCCAGGGCCGCGGTGATCTGCTCTGCCCGCGCCACGTGCGCCTCACCTGGCAGTTCCAGTTCCGCTGCTATGTCGGCGAGGGCCAGTTCGGAAACCGCCAGCAGGGTATTGAAGAGCGGATCCTCCATCAGGAACGGGTAGTCCGGATCGGTGTCGTCGCAGTTGTGGTCACGGTAGCGCTCCGCCATCCAGAAGTACTTGCCGTACTCCTTCTGGCTTGGCCGCTCGCCGGCGTCGGCGTGCTGCAGGTCGGGCCGGTTCAGGACGGTTTTGCAGTCGGCCGGGACCCGTTTCATGACGGTGTCCCAAAGCGGCGAATTGTCGGTGCCGGACTCCCATGGGTGGACGATGCAGGCGAGCCCGGACCCGCTGCGGTCGCGGCGGCTCAAGAGGTATTCATGCCAGTGCACCAGCTTGGGATAGTTCCGTTCCAGGAAGGAGCGGCGACGCGACTCTGCGGGATCGGCTTGGTGGATCTTCCAGACCGCCCACGCGTGATTGGGCGGCTGCACCAGGCCGGCGGTCTCGACGTGTTGCGGCGCCCCGGGAATCCTGCCGGACTGCCAGAACGATGCTCCGGGAGCGTAGTCCTGGTCCCGGTGCGGATCGAAGATGATCTGCGGCAGCCGGCCGTCCTCCCATTGCCCTGCAAAAAGTGCATCCAACTCCTGGCCGGCGCGGCGCGGCGAGATCCTGCTCAGTCCCATGGCAATAAAGGCCGAATCCCAGCTCCACTGGTGCGGGTAGAGGCCCGCTGCCGGGACGGTGTGGGTCTTGCGCCAGTTGGCCTCCAGCACGGCGGTGGACCGTGCGGCAATGTCCGCGGCACTGGGCGCAGGCGCGGCACTCATGGAAGTTCCGCCGTCGGCCGCAGCTGTTCCCGCGCTCACAGGTAGCGCCCCAGCAGGGACGGCACCCGGGGAAGGACGTCCTCCGCCTGCCCGGACAAACGGGATTCCAAGGCCACCGTGCCCTGGTAGCCGATGGATTTCAGTGTCGCTCCGAACAGGGCCCAGTCGATGTTCCCGGCACCCGGTTCCAGGCGGTTGGAGTCGCTGGCCTGGATGTGGCCGATGTAGCCGGCGGCGGCCTGGAGGGCGGCGGCCGGATCGCTTTCCTCGATGTTCATGTGATAGGTGTCAGGGGCCAGCTTCACCGCGTCAAGGCCCACCAGCTTCAGCAGCCGCACGCCGTCCGCGAGCGAGTTGACCATGTGGTCCTCGTACCGGTTGAGCGGTTCCAGGTAGATCTCCACCCCAGCGGAAGCAGCGTGCTCGCCAAGTTCCGTGAAGGCCTCCACCAGCACCGCAGTGTCCTCTTCATCGGAGCGCGGCGGGATGAACGGGGGAAGCCGCTTGGAGAACATGCCGTAGGAGGCTGGTGTCATAACGCCGCGGCCGCCGATTTCCGCCATGACGCTCAGCTGCGACTTGAGCTGCACGACGGCGTCCTTCCGGAGCTCGTCGTCGAAGGCCCCCACAAAGTGGGACATCTCTACACATGCCGTGGGCATCACCACGCCGGCGTTGCGGGCGCGCCGCAGCTCAGGCAGCCTTTCCTGGAACCGCAGCTCCCCTGCTGACCGCAGCTCAATGCCGCCGAAGCCCCAGGCCAAGGCGTGGTGGAACTTTTCTTCGAGGCTGCTGCCCGGCAGATGCTGCTCTTGGACGGTGATCAGGGTCATGAGAACTCCAATACAACCTGGAGCGCGGACGAGGGGTCCGTGTCCAGCAGTTCGTAGGCCTTGGCGGAATCCGCCAGGGGAAATGTGTGGGTGACCAGGGACGGGGCGTCCACCAGTCCGGCGGCGACATGGTCCACCACCGTGTGCTGCAGCCGGGGCACGGTCCAGCGCGACCGGAGACGGTTGGGCACGGACCCGATCTGTGACGCCAGGAGCTGGACCCGGTTGTGATGGAACTCTTCGCCAAAACGTACGCCGGCCGCCTCGCCCTGGTAGAAACCTGCGGCAATAACGGTTCCATCCGCCCCCACGGCACGGGTGGCCTCATGCAGTGCCCGGTAATTGCCGCTGAGCTCTATAGCCACGTCCACCCCGGCGCCCAGGGTGATCCGGCGGATGTCCGAGGCCAACTGGGGGGACGGGCTGAGGGCATGGGCGGCACCCCATTCCGTCGCCTTTCCCCGCCGGGCTTCGATACCATCGACTGCAATCACCGTGGCGCCGTTCAGCACGGCGAAGCGGGTAGCGAGCAGGCCGATAACGCCCTGGCCGAAGATCGCCACAGTGGAACCCGGCCCGAGGTCCGCAGCGAGCACGGCGTTGAGCGCGATGGCTCCGACGCGCACGAAGGCCCCGCCTAGCGGGTCCATGCCCGAGGGCAGTACGTGGCCGCGCAGGGACTCCGCAGCCAGGACGCCTTCATCGCGGTGGCCCCAAATTCCCCAGACGATGTCCCCCAACTCCACAGGAGGACCACCCTCGGGCGAGCCAGTCGGTTCCGCGATTTCCACCACTTCGCCCACTTCCGAATATCCCCAGCCGTCAAGCGGATAACCGAGGGCCTCCTTGCCTGGCTGGAAGAGCCTGGAGGTGGGATCCCAAACGGAAGTCAGGTACGGGTTGGTGCCCCGGTAAGCCGTGAGCTCCGTACCGGCCGAGATGCCTGAGTAGATGGTCTTGACGCGGACCTGCCCGGGCTCCAGCGAGGGGGAAGGCTGATCAATGATGGCGACACTGCGGGGAGCGGCGATGCGAAGGAAACGGGACACTTTCGTAGCGGTCCTTAAGTGGGAAGGTGGCTGCAGCATGTGACGCAATCGACATTAGCATAATCGTTAGCCAACTTGTGTATAAAACTTATACAGAATTTGCAGTATGTTCGTCACATGACCTTGCCCCTGGGATCGGTGCCGCTGATAACGTTACCGAGCCCTAGGGAAGCCAGCGCCCGCCCGGGGGCGTCAGCTGCTGCGGCCACCCGCACACTGATCCTCTTCAGGCCATCACATGATTCAAAGGAGCATCCAGCCATGACCGCCAATGAGTCCGGAACAGTCACCCAACTGACGGCCAGGGTCCGCGGCCTTCTCGAGCAGCATTGGGATGACAGCCGCGGATTCTGCGTCCCGAACCCGTCCACGTATCCGCATCTCTGGTTCTGGGACTCCTGCTTCCATGCGATCGTCAACATGATGGAACTTGCCTCGCTGCTCCAGGACGACGGACTGGCCGAACGTGCCCGCATCATCTGTTCCGCAATGGATGAGCATCTGTGGGATGAAGAAGAACACTTCTGGGCCGACCTGGCAGTGGTGGGCGGGGGCCTTCGGTCCGGATCCATATCAGCGACGGTGTCATGGGCGCACTGGTCACGCATGACGCCGACAAGACGGAAGCGGCCCTTGCCGAGCTTGAGGACCCTGCCCGGTTCGGCGGACCCTTCGGACCGGCCAACGTGGTCCACACCCACCCGTCCTACGATCCCGGCACCTATTGGCGCGGACCTGCGTGGCCCTTGCCCTTGTCCAGGACCAGCCCGGCCGCTGAACGCCAGGGCCGGTCAGCTCGCAGGTATCAGTTGCCGTCGGTCCAGAACCGGTGAATCTCGACGCCGACCTGGACCTCGCGCGGGCCGCCTAGCTGGGATCCGGCAAGTCGATCGAAAAGCAGCCGGGCGGCCTGCTTGCCGAGTTCCTTCGGGTCGTGGGACATCATGATCAGCGGAACCTGGAGCAGATCGGCAAGTTCGACGTCGTCGAAGCATGCCATTGCGGGCACGGGTCGGGAGGAACCACCGTTCCGGTATTCGCAAATCGCCCGCAGAGCTCCGACCGTGGTGCGGTTGTTCGTGGAAAAGAACGCCGTCGGCGAATTGGAGACGCCCAGCAGGCGCCTCACTTCGCCTTCTGCCTCCCGGGCGCTCCGGCAGGGTGCTAGCAGCCTTTTGTCTTCGCCGATGCCGGCGCCGGCGAGGGCGGAACGGAAACCTTCATAACGGCGCCGCGTAGTGGAGATACCGGCGGGATCGCCCAGGAAGGCGATCCGTCGGTGACCATCGTCGAGCAGGCCCTGCGTACCTGCGCGCGCTCCCCCGACGTCATCAACGAGCACGGTATCGGCATCGAGCCCGTCGATGGTCCGGGACGCAAGGACCAGTGGAATGCCGGACAGCTTCCTGGCGTCCGGAAGTTCGAGCCCGTTGCCCGCGGGCACCAGGATGAGGCCCTCGATCTGCCGCCCGGCGAAGTCGGCTATAAGTTCCCGCTCCCGGTTCGGGTCCTCGCCGGTGTTGCCGACCAAGATCTGCCGGCCGTAGCCGCCGGCGATCTCCTCTACACCGAGGGCGACCTGGCTGTAGTACGGGTTTCCGATGTTCGTCACCGCGATACCCACCAGCCCGGTGGGCCGGCCCAGCCGCGTGTTTCGGGCACTGTTGTTCCTTCGGTAGCCCAGGGCCTCCACGGCCGCCTGGACACGCTCCTGAACCTCGGGCCGCACGTTGACGCCCCCGGACATAGTTCGCGAGACCGTCATCGGGCTCACACCGGCCAGGGCGGCGACGTCCCTTACAGTCGGGGCGGAAGAACGAGGGGAGCTTTGCATTGTCATTCCCGGATATGTGTTTGCGGGAATACGGCTATGACCGCACCGCGAATATTCTGTATCAACCGTACCAATCCAGTGAGGATCCATTACCCATGAGTGCCCCCTCGCCCTTTCCCGCCGGCACAGTCTTTCCCGTCTTGGAAGTCGGCGGGACACACGTCACCGCAGCTCTGGTCGCTGGAGACGGACCGGACGGCGGAGGCAGCTGGAATGTCCTCCGCTCCACCGTGATGCGCGCCGCGCTGGACGCCCACGGGACGGCGGAGTCCATCCTCGCCACGCTTGCGGAAGCCGCCGCAAGCCTTGGGAGCGGGCATAACAACAATTGGGGTGTCGCAGTGCCGGGACCGTTCGACTACGACGCCGGAATTGCCCGCTACCGGGATGTCGGAAAATTTGACCAGCTTCGCGACCACAACCTCGGCACATTGTTGGCCGGGCGCATGGACCCGGCACCCCACACCCTTGCTTTCCTGAACGATGCTGACGCTTTCGCAATCGGAGAATACGCAATTGGAACAGCAGGAAACCATGAGCGCGCCGTCTGCATCACTCTCGGCACGGGAATCGGCTCGAGCTTCCTGGATCGGGGCGTGCCCGTCAAGACCGGCCCCTCCGTACCCGCGGACGGCTCGGCCTACCTGATGGAACATAATGGGCTCGCGCTGGAAGAAACCGTGTCCAGGCGCGCCATCCGCTCCGCCTACGCTGCTGCCGCCGGGATCTTCGGCGCTGCAGGTCCGGACGGGATTCCGGACGTCCGGGATATCGCCGAAGCGGCGCGCCAAGGCGACGTAGCTGCCGCACAGGTTCTTCATGGCGCCTTTTCCGCCCTAGGCCAGGCTCTGGCCCCTTATCTTGGCTCGTTCAAGGCCGAAACACTCATTGTTGGCGGCTCGATGGCGAAGTCATGGGACTTGGTTGAACCTGCCATTCGCGATGGAATCGCGAATGCAACGCCGGCACTCGCCGCGCTCCCGGTGGTGCAGGCTGAACGTGCGGAGGATGCGGGCCTTATCGGCACTGCCTGCTGGGCTGCCCGCAGCAGCCTCCGGGCCTGGCCAGCCACAAGGAATTAACGCCAAGGGTGGCGTGCAGGCCCCGGCCTGCACGCCACCCTTGGCCCTGCGCCGGGAACACCCCGCCTGGCCTACCCCGCCGTCAGTGCGGGGAGCTCCGTCTCCGTACCCCGCACCGAAGCCTTCACGGTGCCCAGTTTCTGCCCCGCTCCTGCGCCATGCGGACTGATCGTGTAGCGGCCCACGGCGGCGGGGATAATAAACGTTTCGGCGTAGCTGACCACATACGGGGGGAAATTGCCGTCAGGACTTTCCACCACCGCCTGCGCACCCTCCACGAGGTTCAGCACGTTCACGGTTCCGTTCGTGTTGTGCTCCACGGTGTCCTTGAACCAGTGGCGCCGGACCTCGATGAATTCCAGCTCGTGCAGCCCGGTCCGCTCCTCGGTCCAGCCGGGTCCGGAGCCCAAATGCTCCACCTGGTCCAAGAGCTGGTCGCGCGCCCATTCGGTGTCGCGGTCCCACTGGATGTTCCGGCTGGCGTGCTCCACGTGGATGGGCCGCGGGCGTCCGTCCAGTCCCACCCGGTCCCAGTCCCACATCTTGAACGTGAAGATGTACGGCGTGGCGGAGATCTCCAGCACCATGGAGTTGGCACCGGAACAGTGGACCGTCCCCGCCGGAATGGAGAAGTGGTCATGCTTCTTGGCCGGGAAGGCGTTGACGTAATCTTCCGCGGGGAAGGAGGTGCCGCCGTCGGACGCGTCCCGCAAGGCCTTCAACATGGCATCCGGATCCGTGCCGGACTTCAGCCCCAGGTACACCACGGCGTCATCATCGCAGTCCAGGATGTAGTAGCTCTCATCCTGGGTGTAGTGCATGCCGAAACGGTCCTGGATGTAGTCGGTCAGGGGGTGGACCTGCAGGGAAAGGTTGCCGCCGCCCATGGTGTCCAGGAAGTCGAAGCGGATGGGGAACTCGGCGCCGAACCGGGCGTACGTCTGCTGCCCGAGGAGCGCCTTGGGCTGGGTGAAGACAACGTCCACGGAAGGCAGCTCAACAATCTCCCCCGCGACGTCGAGCAGGATGCTGTTTTCCTCCGGGACGCAGTCGAAGCACCACGCGTAGTTGTCCGCCTCCGCGTCCAGGCCGATGACCTTCTTCATCCACTGCCCGCCCCAAACCCCGGGGTCGAAGAACGGCACCACGCGGAACGGCGCGGCGGCAGCGGCCGCCATCCCCCGGTGGAACGTGTCCCCGGTGATCAGCTTGGCCTCGCCGACGCTGCGGTTGGTGTCGAGCACGTAGTCGACGGCGGCAAAGAGCTGCCGCTTGTGCCGGTCCGCAACGCGCCACTCAACGAAGAAGCTCCGCTTGTACTTTCGCAAGTTGTCCTCGTTGGTGTTGTGGCAGCGCCAGTTCGGGGCCCCGGCACGCTGGCGCTGCTGCAACTCCCACCGGGCCATGTCCGCCAGAACGAGGGTCCGCTCCCCCACCGGGACCAGGGCAGCGCCCCAGCCGGCCAGGACCACTGGAACGTCCGACGCCGCCACCTGGCGCCCGAGGTCCGCCAGCTTTTGGGCGTCGTAGAAGTCCGCGAGCGTGTGATGGCTCATGACGCCGAAGACGCGGTCATCCGTGAGGTTCGAGGCAATCAGGGCATCAATCTCGCTGACGGGCCGGGCCGCGAGTTCCTCGACGTTAAGGACCTGGTGGTCCGGCAATGATTCAGCGATAAAAGCCAGGATCCTCTCGAGGTCGGCTCCCGGATAGGTGTCGACGACGATGACGGGTGCGGCTCCGTTCCGTTCGGCCGCGTGCCGGGCCACTTCGCGCCACGCCTCTTTGCCGGCCCATACAGACGGAGCTCCCGGAACGGTGATGCTGGGAAATTTGTCATAGCTGCTAGGCATGGGGGAGTTCATGGTCTTCCGATCGAAGGGATTCTTGATAACGTTACCATCACGGTCATTGTTCGCAACAGTAAGGTGGAAAGAGACGTGGGAAGAGTTTCCGGAGGGCAACGACTGCTGGCCTATGGCCACTCTTGGGTGGACGGTGACGGGGCTACGTCCCGCTCGGCGTGCCTTGCCGCCAGGGTGGCTCGCGAGCTGGGCCTGGAACTGGACAACCGGGGAGTGGGCGGCAGCAGCAGCACCGGGACGGCAGCGCTCGTCCGGCAGGATCCTCCCCGGCCAGCCCGCCTCTACCTCGTGATGACCGGGCTGAACGACCTTCGCCTCGGCGGGGACTCGGCATCGGTCCTTGCAGACTACGAAGCCTCGCTGCGGACCGTCTTCGACGCCTTCCGGCTGGCAGCCGCCGACGCGTTGGTGGTGGCCTTCGCCCAACCTCACCTGTTGGACTTCAGCCTCTACGCGCCGCACAACCTGGGCTCGAACGGTTTGGTGGACACCTACAACGGGGTGTTGCGGCAGGTTGCTGCCGACTACCCCCGGGTGGTGGTGGCCGAGGCGACGGACTGGGACGCACGCACCATGCTCGATCCGGACACAGTCCATGCGAATGACGCGGGCCACGAATGTCTGGCCCGCGCCGCAATCCGCGCCGCTACCGCCGCATGGCAATGACGAGGCCCGCCCACGTCTGGGGCACTGCGCCGAGGCCCCGCCCGTTTTCAGGGTTCCAGTATTCGGCCCAGCCGCTGGTGACGGCACCCCTGGCCGTGAGCCCGGCGAGCCATTCCGCTTCCGCTTCCATTTCCTGGATGGCGAACGCCTGCTGGAAAAGGTAGTTCAGCGGCGGCCAGGCCGGTCCGCGCCAGTAGGTGTCCGGATCGTAGGCGGGGTGTTCGCGCGCCACGTTGGCTGGCCCGAAAGCGGCGCCGAACCTTGCCGGGTCCGCCAGCTGCTTCAGGGCCGCCCGGGCCTTTGCGGGGTCCGCGGTGACCAGGGCGCCCATCACGCCGTCGCTGATGGGAATATGGACTGACGGTCCGCCGCCCACCACGGCGAGGTCGGACCAGAGCTGCTCCTCCGCGTTCCACAGGTGCTCATCCATGGCGGCCGCCAGCTCCGTGGCGCGCTCCCCGAGCGCCGCATCACCGGTGACGGCTGCGAGCTCGCGGAAGTTGAACGCCGTGTAGGCATTGAACGCGGCCGGGCAGGACACAAAGCTGGTGGACCAGTTGGCCGCGCCGTCGTCGGAGAAGGACATTTCCTTCATCCGCTCCTTGTTCCAGGCCGTCCGGGCGGGGCGGCTGTAGCCCTCCTTGGTCCGTCCGGGGGCGCCCCAGTCGTCCCAGCGTGGGGAGTGGTCGTTGCCGGCCTCCCAGGGGTGGACCACGTAGATGAGGCCCTCCGGAGTGCGCCGGTTCTCCCACAGCCAGTCCAGCCCGGCCTTTGCCTTGGCGAGGGTTTCCTGTGACAGCGGAATACCGGCGTCGGACAGCACGCGGATGGCGTGTCCGAACATGGGCGGCTGCGTCAGCGAGGAGGTCTTGGCCAGCGGTCCCAGCCAGGTGTCCGGACCTTCACCGCCGTAGCGCATGTGCGGGACCATGCCGTTGTCCAACTGGCCGGCCAGGACACCGTCGAGTTCCTGAACGGCACGGGGGTCGCCGAGTTTGGCCCAGATGATGGCATGGAAGCAGGAGTCCCACAGCCAAAGGTGCGGATACGTGCCCGGATTGGGAACGGAGTAGCCGTGATCCTGGCGCCAGTGCTCCTCCATCAGCCGGCTGACGCTGGCGGTGACGGCGGCAACCACCAGTGTGCCGCCGTCGTCCGTGGCAGCGATGCGGGCGCCGCCCGGGCCGCTTGCCATCAGCCTTTCTCCGCACCGGCAGTGAGGCCTTCGGTGAGCAGCCGCTCAGCGGCGAAGAAGATGATGATGATGGGCAGCGTCAGGATCACCGAACCCGCCATCAGCACGGTGGTGGGGACTTCGATGCTGCCGGCCAGCTGGGACAGGCCCAGGGAGACGGTCCAGCTCGGCCGCGTATTCACCAGGAACAGCAGGGCAAACAGGAACTCGTTCCACGCGATCATGAAGACGAAGAGGCCGTTGGAAATGATGGCAGGCATGGCCAGCGGCAGGCTGATCCGGCGGAGCACGCCGAGCCTGCTGCAGCCGTCGAGCGCCGCGGCTTCTTCGAGGCTCGTGGGGATGGTGTCGAAGTAGTTGCGCAGCATGTAGATGGTTACTGGAATAACCTGGGCCACATAGACGACAAGCAGTGCCACCAGCTGTCCCCGTAGGCCGAGCCTTGTGAAGAATGTGAACAGCGGGATGGCGAGCAGGATGCTGGGAAAAAGATAAACGGCCAGGAACAGCGCGCTGACCTGGCGGCGGCCGAAGAAGTTCAGCCTGCTGATGGCGTAGGAGCCCGGAATGGCAACAAGCAGCGAGATCAGCACCGTTCCCAGTGCCACCATGGCGCTGTTGCCCATGAACTTCAGGAATCCCTGGCCACCGGCTTCCTGCGGGGTGAGGATGTTCCGGTAGGAGCTCCAATCCAGCTCAGCGAAGGGAATAACCAGGGAGCCGGGATCGCGGAGCAGAGAATCCAGCGGCCGGATCGAGAGGATGAACATGTAGTAGAAGGGGAACAGGGTCACAAGCACCAGGCCGATGATCACCACCCACCGGAGGACGCCGAAGATCCGGGTCTCTACCACGTCACGCGTCCAGCGGGAACCCTCCGGGCGCCGGGACGGGGAGACCGGGCGTCTCGTTTCGACGGGAACAGCCATCAGGAGACTTCCTCTTTCTTGGCAAAGAATCGAATGTAGATGCCGACGAACAGGCCGAGGATGAGTGCCAGGACCAGCGCCTGGGCGGAAGCGGCACCGATGTCGCCGCGGGCGGTCAGGAAATTGAACACTGTCACGGCCACCACTTCAGTGCCGCCGCCTCCACCTGTAAGCAGGTAGATGTCGTCGAAGCTGTTGAACGTCCAGATGAAGCGCAGGACGGACAACATGGCGATGGTGGGGAGCAGCTGCGGCAGGATGATGTGGAAGAAGCGCTGGATGGGGGTGGCACCGTCAACCCGGGCCGCTTCCTCCAGGCTGTCCGGAATGGCGTTGATCCGTGCAGTGAGGAACAGGAAAGCGAACGGGAACGACCGCCACATTTCGAACAAGATGACGGCGATCAGCGCAGTGGGGATTTCGAAGTTCAAACCCAGGAACGACACTTCCCTGGCACGTTCACTAAGGAAAGGAATTGACTCCTCCCAGCCGAACAGCTTCTTCCCCCAGAAGTTGATGAGGCCGAACTGCGGGTCCAGCATGGTAGTCCAGGTGAACGTCACAGCCACGATCGGCGAGACGTAGGGAATCAGCATGGAGGCACGAATCAGGGTTCGGCCCTTAAAGGGCTTCCGGAGTGCCAGAGCAGCGATCAGCCCCAGGATGATCGCACCAGCGGTTCCGAAGATGGAATATGCCAACGTGGTCCCGAGGGAAGTGAAGAAGCTGCTCGAGAACACGTTGTCGAAGTTGGCCAGGGTGTAGGGGCCGAAGATCCCCGCGGTCCGGATGTTCAGGATCCGAATCCGCTGGAAGGCCAGCACCAGGGTCCACAAGATCGGCAGGACCACCATGACCAGGACCAGGACCAGGGTGGGGGAAAGCAGGGTCAGGCCAGCGCGCTGCTCTTCCCGGGCCATAGGTGAAAGCTTGCGGCGCCCCCGCGGACCGGCGGTAGCAACCGCCGGTCCGGCAGGAACGTTTTTGACGGAACTCACTTCAGCGAGCCCTGGATGGAGCGCAGGGATTCAGCAGCCTGCTTGGCTGCAGTTTGCGGGTCCACGCCGCCTGAGGTTACATCGCTGACAGCCTTCGCGACGGGCAGTTCACCCAAGGCCGCGCCCACCAGATCACCCTGTCCCTGGGTGATGCCCCAGCGCTTGAGGTCGTCCGGGCCCTTTTCGAGGGTTGAGAGGACGTCCTTGGAGTAGAAGTTGCCCAGCGGTTCCTTCCGGTCGACGCCGGCAGGCATGGTCTTCCACTTGTCCGCGTACTCCGTGGGTTTGTCCTTGGTGCCTGCCCGCACGGGGAGCCGGCCTTCGGGAGCGATGGACAGCCAATCAACGTAGCCCTCAGTCATGAAGTACTCAACGAACTTGCGGGCCGACTCCGAGGCGGAGTCCTTGGTGACAGTCCAGGAGACAACTTCACCGAACTGTGCCGGCTGGTCACCATCAGGGCCCTGGATGCCGGTAACGACTCCGGTGTTCTTAGCCAGGAATGCGGGGTCCGCCGCGCATTCAGGGCACGTGGGCTTCGCGTTATCGCGGAGGCCCGCCATCTCGTCCAGGAGGAAGGTGGACCAGATGGACATAGCTGCCTGGCCGGAGAAGTAGGACGCCCTGACCGTGTCTACATCCTGGGCACCAGGAACGGAGTAGTCCTTCAGCAGGTCGCGGTAGAACTCGAGGGCGCCCACGCATTCAGGGCTGTCGAAGGTGATGTCACCCTTTTCGTTGACCATCTCGCAGCCGTTGCCTTGGGCAATGTGCTCGAATGTCTGCTGCGTGAAAGCCTCACCGGGCTTGTTGGCCGCCGCGATACCAGCGAGTTGCGGGGTGTCCAGCTTCTGGGCCGCCGCTTTGATGTCATCGTAGGTCTTCGGCGGTGCTATGCCAGCCTTGTCGAAGAGATCCTTGCGGTAGTACAGCAACTGCTGCCAGGAGGAGTCAGGTACGGAAAGCTGCTGGTCGCCGTCGCGCGTCAGTTCCAATGCACGCTTTGTGAAGGTGCTTTCGTCCAGGCTTTCAATGATTGCCTTGTTGCTGTCCGCATCAACCAGGTCGTTGGCAGCGAGCGTCCTGACCTGGGCCAAGGAGATGGAGCCGATCACGTCGGGAAGGTCCCCGGCGGCGGCCGAGGAGGTGAGGACCTGGTTGAACTGGTCCTCGGGAACGCCCACCAGATCTACTTTGACGCCGGTTTTTGCCGTGAACTTCTCGATGATGGCTTCGGTCTTTGCCACCCGGTCCGGCAGCGTGTCGGCGGTCCACACAGTGATGGCTTGTGCGTCGCCGGTGCTGCCCGTGGGGCCGGTATTTGAACCGCCGTCTTGGGTACACCCTGCCAGCATTGCCACAGTCAAGGATGCTGCGGTAAGCACGGCCATCTGGGACCGGCCTCTGGTTCTCATCACTTTGATGCTCCTGTCTACGGCGGCACCGGTTCGGTGCCGCGGTTTGGCGCGCTTAGCTCCTGCTTCCCGAACCCGGACCACGTCGGCCGGATCAGCAGTACAGTCGCCGCAAATTTCCGGCAGTGAGCGCAGTCACAGCCAGCACTTGTGCCTAAAGGCTATCCAAATGTTGTCTAGCTGTCTAGCATTAGCTGCAGAATCATGTGACATGAAGAGCTGCGTCATTGTGCCCGATACGGCCCAAACCCTAAGCTTGCCGAAGTGATCGTTGATGTAGGAGCCGAATATGCACGTGGGACCAGGCGATGTCCTCCAACTGATCCGTTCCGGCCAGGCCCGGACACGCGGGGACATCCAGGAAAAGACCGGCATATCCCGCATGACGGTGGCCCAGCGCGTGGATGCCCTGCTCCGCGCCGACCTGATCCGCGAAGCCGGCAGCGTCAGGCCTTCGGGCGGGCGTCGGCCGACGGGCTTGGTTTTTAACCTTCAGAATTCGTGCATTCTGTCCGCTTCAGTCGAGACAACGTCCAGCAGGGTTGCCCTTACCGATTTGGGCGGGGAGATCCTCGCCGACGAGCACCTTACAATCGCCGTAGAGGATGGTCCAAAGAAGGTTCTGCACGCCATTACCCATGCGGGGCTGGAGCTACTCAAGCGCTCCAAGACACCCATGTCCAAGGTGTCCGGCGTGGGGATCTCCGTCCCGGGGCCGGTGGACCCCCTGACCATGCGTCCAAGCCAGCCGCCCATAATGCCGGGCTGGGACGCGTACCCCATCGTCGAGCTCATTCAGGAGGCCTTTCCCGTACCCGTTCTGGTAGAGAATGACGCCGACGCCATGGCTGTGGGCGAGTACAGCGCCGGCTTCACCGGGACCAGTTCGCTCTGCTTGGTCAAGGTGTCCACGGGCATCGGCACCGGGCTCGTTATCAACGGCCAGATCTACCAGGGAGTTGATGGCGGTGCCGGAGACATCGGGCATGTCCGCCACCATGCTTTCGCCGATTTGCAGTGCCAATGCGGTTCCTTCGGCTGCCTCGCGGCCGGTGCAAGCGGCGGAGCCGTCGCCCGCAAACTTACCGAACTGGGGATCCCATGTTCCTCGGGTCGCGACGTGCATGAGCAACTCGTCGCCGGCAACCTGGACAGCATGCGGCTTACACACGAGGCGGGGCGGCGGATCGGCGAGGTGATGGCCACAGTGGTGTGCCTGCTAAATCCTGCTGTCCTGCTCATCGCGGGAGACCTGGCGTCCTCATCCCTGATCGGCGGCATCAGGGAGACGCTTTATCCCATGTCACTCCCCCGGGCCACCCGCCACCTGGATGTTCGGCTGGCAGCATTGGGGCAGGACGCGGGCATCCGCGGGATGTCATCGCTTTTGGTCAACCAAGTTTTCTCAGCCGCCGCAGTCAACGCCCGGCTGGCCTGAGTTACCAATCCGGCACGCTGAAAGCGATGAAACGTGCTTTTGGGCACAAACTCTGAAGAGGGGGAAAGTGCAGCGACGGCGGTGCCGGGTGCGTCATCGGTCCACCCGGGCAGCCGCCGTCACCCAATCGCTTAACTCAGGTAGCCGTTCGGGTTGAGGACGTACTTGGTTGCTGCACCGGCGTCGAACTCCGCGTAGCCCTGCGGCGCCTCCTCAAGCGTGATCGCCTTGGCGTTCACGTTCTTGGCGATGTTCACCTTGTCGTTCAGGATGGCCATCATCAGCTGCCGGTTGTACTTCATCACCGGACACTGGCCCGTGGTGAAGCTCAGCGACTTGGCCCACCCGGTACCCAGGCTCAGGCTGAGCGAACCCCGCTTGGCTGCCTCATCAATGCCGCCCGGATCACCCGTCACGTACAGCCCCGGGATGCCCAGCGCACCGCCGGCAGCGGTGATGTCCATCAGCGAGTTCAGCACGGTGGCCGGCGCTTCTTCGGCATCCTTGCCGTGTCCGTGGCCCCTCGCCTCGAAGCCCACCGCGTCCACGCCGCAGTCCACTTCGGGCACCCCGAGGATCTGCTCGATCTGCTCCGCCGGGCCTCCCTTGGTGAGGTCCACCGTTTCGCAGCCGAAGCTGCGCGCCCGCGCCAGCCTGTCCTCGTTCAGGTCGCCAACGATCACGACGGCGGCGCCCAGCAGGTGCGCGCTGGTGGCCGCTGCCAGGCCCACGGGACCGGCCCCCGCAATGTACACCGTGGAACCAACCCCCACACCGGCGCTCACGGCACCGTGGAATCCCGTGGGGAAGATATCCGAAAGCATGGCGAGGTCCATGATTTTCTCCATGGCCCGGTCCTTGTCCGGGAACTTCAGCAGGTTCCAGTCGGCGTACGGCACCAGCACGTAGTTGGCCTGGCCGCCCACCCAGCCGCCCATGTCCACGTATCCGTAGGCGCTGCCCGGGCGGTCCGGGTTCACGTTCAGGCAAATGCCCGTCTTGCGCTCCTTACAGTTCCGGCACCGGCCGCAGGCAATGTTGAATGGCACCGAGCAGAGGTCCCCGACCTTGATGAATTCGACGTCACGGCCCACCTCCACCACTTCGCCCGTGATCTCATGCCCCAGCACCAGGTCCGGCGGTGCCGTGGTGCGGCCGCGCACCATGTGCTGGTCCGAACCACAGATATTGGTGGCCACGGTTTTGAGGATCACGCCATGGTTGACGGCGCGCCCGACGTTTGCCGGGTTGACGCCCGGCCCGTCCTTGAGTTCGAACGTTGGGTAGTCGATATCAATCAGTTCGACTTTTCCCGGCCCCTTGTAGGCAACGGCTTTGTTCCCTGTCATCTTTTTCTCCTGTTATCCCACGGATGGCCCGGTGGGGCGGCCGTGATTCATGAGTGGTGATGCGCACCCCGCCGGACAGGCACAGTCCAGCATCTGCTGGCAGCTCGTGAATCAGTTGCCGGAGAGCATCCTCGAGGTGGGGTGCGCCCAGTCTAAGCACGGGCGGCCGTCATATCTAGAGGTAGTAAGCCCGGCTGTCTACCCGTTTATGAATTGGGGGTTGCGCCGGCTGGAGCCAATGACTTCCGCGGCGAAGCCTTGTAGTCTCGGCACGGAGGACGATTCAACGATCGCAACCGACCGAAAAACCAAGGAGCGGACATGCCAGCCAACGAGCACGAAATGCAGATCCTGGACCAATGGAGCAACCGGCTGGCCCAGGCGCTGCAGATCCTGGACCTGGAAGTGGACCACGAACTGCTCCTGGACCTGGCCCGGAAATCGGCCGGGTCTGTCACCCACGCCGCAGCCCCGGTGACCACCTTCATGGTGGGCTACGCGGCGGGCCTGCAGGCCGGGACCGGCAGCGCAGGCAACCGCGGGAACGCGGCTGCCGCGGTGGCCAAAGCCGCGGACACGGCCTTCCAGCTGTGCGAGGACGGGCACGACGGCGGGCCCGCCCGCAAAGGCTGGGCGGACACCGCGCAGTAGTCGCGCCGCTTTTTCCGCGGCTTATCCCGCGGCCGTTGGCTCCTCACGGAAGGCGGCAACGGGCTCAAGACGGACGATCACGGCTTTGGAGACGGGCGTCTGGCTGCCCTCCGCGACGCTCTCCAGCGGCACCAGCACGTTGGCTTCCGGATAGTAGGCGGCAGCACACCCGCGGGCGGACGGGTAGGACACCAGCCGGTAGTTGCGGAGGACCCGCTCTGCGTTGTCCCCGTACACGCCGCGCACGTCCACGTGCTGCCCGTCTTCAAGCCCCAGTTCGGCAAGGTCCGCCGGGTTCACGAACACCACTTCGCGGCCCTTCTTGATGCCGCGGTAGCGGTCGTTGTGGCCGTAGATGGTGGTGTTGAACTGGTCGTGCGAGCGCATGCTCTGCAGGATCAGGGTGCCCGCCGGCCGCTCCACATGCTCGAGCTCGTTGACGGTCAGCATGGCCTTGCCGGTGGGGGTGTTGAACGTTCGGGAGTCGCGGGGACCGTTCGGCAGGACGAAGCCGCCGTCCTGCCTGACCTTCCGGTTGTAGTCCTCGCAGCCCACCACCACGTGGGAGATGTGCTCGCGGATCAGGTCGTAGTTCTTTTGGAAGCCCGCCCAGTCCGCCGCGATCCGGTCCCCCAGCACCCGCTGCGCCATCCGGCAGACGATGGCCACCTCCGAGAGCAGGCCGGGCGCCACGGGTTCAACCGTGCCGTGGGAGGCGTGGACGGCGCAGACGGTGTCCTCCACGGACACGAACTGCGGGCCGGACTCCTGCCGGTCAATCTCGGTCCGCCCGAGCGTGGGCAGGATCAAGGCCTCGGCGCCCGTGACCGCGTGGGAGCGGTTGAGCTTGGTGGAAACGTGGACGGACAGTTCGGTGCCTTCCATCGCCGCCTCGGCAGCCCGGGTGTCGGACATGGCGCCCACGAAGTTGCCGCCCATGGCGATGAAGACCTTGATCCCGCCGTCGCGCATCTGCCGGATGGTCTCCACCGCATCCGCGCCATGCGACCGCGGCGGTTCGAAGCTGAATTCCTTCCCCAAGGCGTCCAGGAATGCCGGCGGCATCTGTTCCCAGATCCCCATGGTCCGGTCGCCCTGGACGTTGCTGTGCCCCCGGATCGGGGAGGCGCCGGCGCCGGGCTTGCCGATGTTGCCGCGCAGCAGCAGCAGGTTGATGATTTCCTTGATGGTGGCCACGCCCTTCTTCTGCTGCGTGATGCCCATCGCCCAGGTGATGATCACCTTCTCCGCGGCCAGGTACCGGGCCGCGAGCTCGTCGATTTCCTCAGTCCGCAGGCCCGTGGCCTCAAGGACGGCGGCCTCGTCCAGTTCAGCAAGGTGCGCCCGGAGTTCCTCGAGGCCGTCGCAGTGCTCCTCCAGGAACTGGTGGTCAAGCACCGTCCCCGGATGAGCGGCCTCGGCATCGAGGACGCGTTTGGAAACGGCCTGCAGCAGCGCCATGTCGCCGCCGATCCGCACCTGCAGGAACTGGTCCGCCAGGTCGGTGCCGCGGCCGATGATCCCCTTCACCGTCTGCGGGTTCTTGTAGCGCATCAGCCCGGCCTCGGGCAGCGGGTTGACCGCCACGATCCGGGCACCGGCCTCCTTCGCTTCTTCGAGGGCGGTGAGCATCCGGGGGTGGTTGGTGCCCGGGTTCTGGCCCATGATGATGATCAGCTCGGCCTTGGCGAAGTCGTCATAGGAAACCGTGGCTTTGCCGATGCCGATGGTCTGGCCCATGGCCCAGCCCGAGGACTCGTGGCACATGTTGGAGCAGTCCGGCAGGTTGTTGGTGCCGTATCCGCGGATGAACAGCTGGTACAGGAAGGCTGCCTCGTTCGAGGTCCGGCCGCTGGTGTAGAAGGCTGCCTGGTCGGGGCTGGGCAGCGAATTCAGCTTGTCCGCAATGATCCCGAACGCTTCGTCCCAGCCCACGGGCCGGTAGTGGTCTTCGCCTGCAGGCTTGTAGACAGGCTCCGTCAGGCGCCCCTGCATGCCCAGCCAGTACTCGGACCGCTCCCGCAGCTCGCTGACCGGATGCTCCGCCCAGAATTCGGACCCGATCACCACCGGGGTGGCCTCCCAGGTCACTGCCTTGGCGCCGTTTTCGCAGAATTCGAACGTTTTGCGGTGGCCCGGGTCCGGCCAGGCGCAGCTCATGCAGTCGAACCCGTCCTTCTGGTTCAGCGCCAGCAGGGTCTTCCGCGACCGGTCCAGGCCCATGTGCTTGAGCGCCGGCTGCATGGAATGGTAGACGCCGGGCACGCCGGCAGCCCACGTTTTCGGGTGGCCGCTGACTTCAATCTCAGACTCGTCAGCCTCATCGACTTCGGGGTTTTTGCGCGTCACTGCTGGTTCTCCTCGCATTAAGCCGGTACCTGCCACCCTCCGGATGTTCGGGGGTCCGGGCTCTTTCCACACTTGTTCAGGGGAACCGGGAAGTCAAGGAAAACGGCTTCTTGTCCGGGACCACCCTCCGCGAAGGACGGACGACGGCGCTTCCCGGCCGCGATAGGCTGGTCACCTCGGCTGAAGCAAGCGGCCGCGGGAACCACTCTGCGGAGCGCCTTTCATGTCCGACGATCTTGCCCTGTCCGCCCTCGCGGCGTCCTCCTTTTCCCTGCCCCACCTGCGGGACGGCCAGCTGGCCGGCATGGCCGCGCTGGCCGGCGGCCGTGACGTCCTTGCGGTGATGCCCACCGGCTACGGAAAATCTGCGATCTACCAGGTCGCTGCCCTGTTCCTCCACGACAAGACCCGGCGGCCCGCCGTCGTGGTCTCCCCTCTCATCGCCCTGCAGGAGGACCAGCTCGACGGACTGGCCGCGGACCTGGGGGCGGGCGCCGCCGTCGCCGTCAATTCGTCCCGCAGCGATTCGGAGGTGGAGGCCGCGTGGCAGGCGGTGGAAACCGGCAAGGCCGCGTTCCTGTTCCTCGCCCCGGAGCAGCTGGCCAAGCAAAAGACGGTGGACCGCATCGCCGCCCTGGACATCACGCTGTTCGTCGTGGACGAGGCCCACTGCGTCTCCTCCTGGGGCCACGATTTCCGCCCCGACTACCTCAGCCTGGGCAGCGTCCGTGAACGGCTGGGCAATCCCCCCGTTGCGGCCCTCACCGCCACTGCCTCGCCCCCGGTCCGGGACGAGATCGTGGAGCGGCTGCGCATGAAGGACCCGCTGGTCCTGGTGCACGGCTTCGACCGGCCCAACATCAGCCTGGACGTCGTCCGGCACCATGAGGACAAGGGCAAGCGCCAGTCCGTGATGCAACAGGTGGCGGCGATGGCACGGGACGGGCAGGGCCTCCTCTACGCCGCCACCCGCAAAGACACCGAAAAGTACGCAGCCAAGCTGGGGAAGGAGGGGCTGCGCGCGGAGGCGTACCACGCCGGCCGCTCCGCCGCGGACCGCGAGCGCATCCACGAACAGTTCCTGGACGACCAACTGGACGTCGTGGTGGCCACCACAGCGTTCGGCATGGGAATCGACAAACCCAATGTGCGCTTCGTGGTCCACGCGGACATTCCCGAGTCGCTGGATTCCTACTACCAGGAGATAGGCCGGGCCGGGCGTGACGGTGAGCCCGCTGCGGCCGTGCTGCACTACCGCTCAGAGGATCTGGGCCTGCGGAAGTTCTTCGCAACCCACTCCGCCGATCCCGGGGCGCTCCTGGCCCTGCTGAAGGTCCTCAAGTCAGCGGGCGCGCCTGCCCCCAGGTCTTCCCTTGCCGAACTCACGGGTTTGCCGGCCCGCCGCATCACCTCGCTGGTGAACCAGCTGGAGGAAACCGGCGCTGTCACGTCCGGCAGGCGCGGCGTCCGGCTCGCCTCCACGGCGAAGCTGCCCGCCCTGGTGGGCGGCGTCGTCGAACTCGCCGAAGCCCGGCAGCGCGTGGACCAGTCCCGGCTCACCATGATGCGCGGCTACGCCGAGACGGACAGCTGCCGGCGGCAGTTCCTGCTGGCCTACTTTGGCGAGGACCTGCCGGAGCCGTGCGGCAACTGCGACGCGTGCGCCGATGCTGCCGCGAAGAAGCCGGCCCTTCATTCAGCGGACGACGGCGGCAGTGCTTCGGGCGATCAGGCGGAGGAGCGGTTCCCGCTCCAGTCCGCCGTGGTCCATAAGGAGTGGGGTCCGGGGCTGGTGATGCGGCACGAGGATGACGTGATGACCGTCCTGTTTGAACAGGAGGGCTACAAAACCCTCTCGCGGACCGCCGTGATGGAACAGGAGGGCTACAAAACCCTCTCGCGGACCGCCGTGATGGAACACGAACTCCTGAAGCCCGCGTAGGTAGGTAGGCTGGGAAGAGACCCCAACGAAAGGCCCGCCGCGTGGAAGTACCTTCTTATGTCTGGACCCTGACCGTCATTGGGATCGTAGGCCTGCTGGCCTTCGACTTCTTCTTCCACGTCCGCAAGGCACACACTCCCTCGCTCAAGGAATCTGCCTTCTGGTCAGCCCTCTACGTGGGCATCGCGCTGCTTTTCGGGCTCGGCGTGCTGCTGTTCGGCGGACCCACCATGGGCACCGAATACTTTGCCGGGTACATCACGGAGAAGGCGCTGTCCGTGGACAACCTCTTCGTGTTCCTCATCATCATGGCCAGCTTCCGGGTGCCCCGCGCGGACCAGCAGAAGGTGCTGCTGTTCGGCATCGTCTTTTCCCTGATCGCCCGCACGGCATTCATTTTCCTCGGCGCGGCACTGATCAACAGCTTCGCCTGGGTGTTCTACATCTTCGGGCTGATCCTGCTCATCACCGCCGGGAACCTCCTCAAGCCGGACAGCCACGACGACGACTCCGAAGGCCTGGTGGTCCGGCTCGCCAAGAAGCTCCTGCCGGCGTCGGAACACTACGACGGCGACAAGCTCTTCACCGTGCAGGACGGCAAGCGCGTCCTCACCCCGATGCTCCTGGTGATGGTGGCGATCGGCGGCACGGACATCCTGTTTGCGCTGGACTCCATCCCGGCAATTTTCGGCCTGACGCAGAACGTGTTCATCGTGTTCACGGCCACGGCGTTCTCCCTGATGGGCCTGCGGCAGCTGTTCTTCCTGATCGACGGACTGCTGGACCGCCTGATCTTCCTTTCCTACGGCCTGGCCGTCATCCTGGGGTTCATCGGCGTGAAGCTCATCCTGCACGCCCTGCACGAGAACACCCTGCCGTTCATCAACGACGGCGAGCACGTGAACGTGGTGGAGGTCAGCACGGGCGTGTCCCTGAGCGTGATCCTGGGCGTCCTGGTGGTCACCGTCCTGGCATCCATTTTCAGCCCCAAGGGCAAGGCCAAGAACGCCGTTTCCGGTGCCAGGCGGCATGCCGTTGAATACCTGGACCTCAACTACGAGACGGACATGAACGAGCGGGACAAGATCTTCGCCGCAATGTGCCGCGAAGAGGACCAGATCCGCAAGCTCCCGGAGAAGTACAAGCGCCTCATCCGGAACGAAACCGAGTTCATGGACCTGCTGCGCTCCGCCCATGCCGAGCATGACAAAGCCCAGGTGCGGGCGGCCGCGGAGGGCTGACCGCCCACCCAACTAGGTAGCGCCAAGTGTCGTTTTGGGGGCTCAAAACGACACTTGGCGCTACCTAGTTCCGGGGCCCGGCTGTTTGTCGGTGCCTGTTGCTAGGTTTGATTCAGGGCCAGGGGAATCCTCCTCCGGCCCGCCGATGACGGCCCGGCTGTCGATGGGGAGGCTCCGTGTTCCTGCTTGAAGCTGCTGCGGCCGGCGCGCCGCCGGACCTGGTGTTTTCCGCCAGCGACCTTGTGGCCGCCAGCGAGTGTGAGTACCGCACGCTCCGGGTCCTGGACGAGAAACTGGGCCGCTCCCCCAAGGCGGTCTTTCCCGCAGACGAAATGCAGGTCCGCGCCGGCGAACTGGGCGACCGGCACGAGCAAACCGTCCTGGCCAGCCTGCTTGCCAAGTACGGCGAATGGGATGCCGGCCGGGGTGCGGGCGTGTACTCCCTTGATCGTGGCCGGAACGGCCGCGGGGAGCTGCAGGCCAAGCATGCCGAAACAGAGCTCGCCCTGCGGTCCGGGGCGGACGTGGTCTTCCAGGCCACGTTCTTTGACGGCGAGTTCCTGGGCTACGCGGACTTCCTGGTCAACGAAGCCGCGGGCACCGGAAACCCCGGGCGCTATGAGGTCTGGGACACCAAACTCGCCCGGCACGCCAAGGTGGGCGCGCTGCTGCAGCTTGCGGCGTACGGGGACCAGCTGCTGGGGATGGGCATTGAGCCCTCACCGGTGGTCACGCTGGTGCTGGGCACGCGCATAGGTGAGGACTGGCTCCGCAGCAGCCATTCGCTTCCGGACCTGCTGCCTGTTTTCCGCGAACGGCGGCGCCGTTTCCGCGAACTGGTTGCGCACCACAGGGAGGCTGACGCCACGGTGCAGTGGCAGCAGCCGGGAATCGTCCACTGCGGCCGGTGCGATTACTGCGCCGAGCAGGTGCATCTGCACCGGGACCTGCTGATGGTGGCAGGGATGTCGGTGGTGCAGCGAAAGAAACTGCACGCCGCCGGCATCACCACTATCGACGAACTTGCGGCGATGCCTGCCGGGGACGCCCGGAATTCCTTGGCCCGGCTCCGGTCGCAGGCCCGAATGCAGCTGGGGCTGGACGCCGTCGCGGGCTCCCGGACGTTCACCAAGGACGGCAAGCCGCACACAGTCGCGTTCACTGTCCTGCCCGGGAACACCATCGGGTCACTGCCGCCTCCCAGCCCCGGGGACATCTTCTTCGACTTCGAGGGAGACCCCCTCTGGCAGGATCCCGCCACCGGAGCCTGGGGCATCGAATACCTGTTCGGAGTGGTCGAGGCACCGGCTCCAGGCCACCACGGCGACCCGGTGTTCCGCCCGTTCTGGGCGCACTCCAGGTCCGGGGAGCGCCGCGCCTTCCTGGATTTCCTTGGCTACGTGGAGGAACGCCGGGCACGGTATCCGGACATGCACGTCTACCACTACGCACCGTACGAAAAGACGGCACTCCGCAACCTCTCGCTGGCGCACCAGGCCGGAGAGGAGACAGTGGACAACTGGCTCCGGGAAGGGCTGCTGGTGGATCTTTACGCCACTGTCCGGCATTCGCTGCGCATTTCCGAGCCCTCCTACTCCATCAAGAAACTGGAGCCGCTCTATATGGGCAACAACCTGCGCTCGGGGGACGTGAAGGACGCGGGGGCCTCGGTGGTGGCCTACGCCGCCTATTGCGCGGCCCGCGATGCCGGGAACATGGCGGAAGCGGACAAGGTCCTGGCGTCCATCTCGGACTACAACCGTTACGACTGCCTGTCCACGCTCCGGCTCCGGGACTGGCTGCGCGAGGTGGGGGCGCAGGCCGCTGCGGCCCCAGCATCCCCGGAACGCCAGGGCGCAGCCGAAGGGCAGGGCGCAGCCGAAGGGCAGGGCGCAGCCGAACGACGGCCAGCGCCGGAACAGCGGCCTGTCCCCGAGGAAAGTCCGGCGGAGGCCCGGCTGCGCGAGTACTTGGCAGATCTTCCGGACAACCGCCCCTGGACCGACGACGAACGCGCCATCGCGATGGTGGCCGCCGCCACCGGCTACCACCGCCGCGAGCGCAAACAGTTCTGGTGGCAGCACTTCGACCGCGTGGAAGCACCGCTTGAGAACTGGGCGGACCAACGGAACGTGTTCGTGGTGTCCTCGGCCGAGGTCACCTCCGACTGGGCGCTGGCCAAGCCCCGGGAGCGCATGCGGACGCGGGTACTCCGGCTCCGGGGCACCATGACCGAGGGGTCCGATTTCCGCGCAGACTCCACCTGGTGCCGGCTCTACGACGCACCGCCGCCGGAGGGCATGGCCGCCCCGGACGCTGCTCCCGGAGCACGCGCCTACGCCTTCGGGACGAGGATCAGCGAGCTTGCTCCGGCGCCTGACGACCCGGAGCACACCATCGTCACCATCGCCGAGCGCGAGTCGGGGAAGGTTGCCGCCTACCCGCACCTGCCCGTGGCCCTCACCGAGGACCAGCCGCTGGCCACCGCGAGCATCGAAGCTGCGATCGCGGAGATCGCCGCCACCGTCGGAGCGTCCGTTCCTTCGCTCCCGGCGCAACCCGGGCTGGACATCCTGCGCAAGCAGCCCCCGCGGTTCAGCACCCTGGCCGGGCCCGTGGACGTGCCCCACAACACCGATGGCACCGCGGACTATGCTGCGGCCATCACGGCGTCCCTCCGGGACCTTGACCGTTCCTACCTTGCCGTGCAGGGGCCGCCGGGCACGGGAAAGACGTACGTCGGGGCCCACGTCATCGGCCGGCTGGTAAAAGAAGGCTGGAAGATCGGCGTAGTGGGCCAGTCGCACAACGTGGTGGAGAACCTGCTCTGCTGCGCCATTGCCGCCGGCGGCGTTGACCCGGCGGCGGTAGCCAAGAAGCTGGCGTCCCCGCACGATGTTCCCTGGAAGTCCGGCAGGGACGGCGACGTCGCCCGACTGCTCGCGTCCTCCGGCGGCTGCCTGGTGGGCGGAACCGCGTGGACCATGACCGGCAAGGAAGTCCCCGCCGGTTCCCTGGATCTGCTGGTGATCGATGAAGCCGGGCAGTTCTCGCTGGCCAACACCCTTGCCGTTTCCCGGGCCGCCAAGCGGCTGCTCCTGCTCGGCGATCCGCAGCAGCTGCCACAGGTCACCCAGGGCGCGCACCCGGAGCCCGTGGACGAGTCCGCCCTGGGCTGGCTGGCCGCGGGACACGCCACCCTGCCTGCCAGCCTTGGCTACTTCCTGGCCGACAGCTGGCGGATGCACCCGGAACTGTGCCGCGCAGTTTCCGGGCTCAGCTACGAAGGAAGGCTGCAGTCCGCCCCGGCAGCATCGCAGCGGAAACTCGAGGAGCTGCCACCCGGCGTCGAAACCGTGTTCGTGGAGCATACCGGCAACGCCACAGCGTCCAGGGAAGAGGCGGCGGAGGTGGTCCGCCAGGCACGGCGGCACCTTGGGCTGAAATGGACGCCGGGGGCGCAGGGCGAGGCACGGCCCCTCGACCAGCAGGACCTGCTGGTGGTGGCCGCCTACAACGCCCAGGTCCACCTGGTCCGGAAAACCCTGGAGGAAGCCGGGCTGCCGGATGTCCGGGTGGGGACCGTGGACAAGTTCCAGGGCCAGGAAGCGCCCGTTGTACTCGTATCCATGGCCTGCTCCGCCGTGGCCGAGGCGCCGCGGGGAGCTGAGTTCCTGCTTAACAGGAACCGGATCAATGTGGCCGTGTCACGCGGGCAATGGCGGGCCGTGATCATCCGCTCCCCCGAGCTCACCAGCTACATGCCGCACAAGCCCGCAGCGCTGGAAGAGCTGGGCGCCTTCATCGGCCTCAGCCCGCGGGATTGAGCCGATTGAGCAAGGAATTGAGCACGGAGCTGGAGGGCTCAGCGCGCCCGGAAGCTGCGGAAGTTACCCTCAGCCGCGGAGATGGAGTCCTCCACGCGCTCCACACGCCCGGGGGTGCGTTCGGAATTCAGCCAGGTCCGGAGCTCGTTGATTTTCCACTGGGGTCCCTCGGCAACCAGGCCGACCGAGCCGTCGGCAAGGTTCTTCACCTCGCCGGTGAGGCCAAGCTCTTCCGCTTTGCCCATGGTCCGGTAGCGGAAGCCCACCCCCTGGACCACCCCAAAAACCCGGGCCGTCAGCCGCACCGAACCCGCCTCGGATGACGCGGCTCCGTCGAATGACGCGACTGTGTCGGATGAGGCGGCTCCCTCAGAAGGATCGGGCACCCCGGATGACGGACCTGCGTGCCGTGCCATGGTGCCTCCCCTCCGTCAGTGCCGTCCCCTCCCAACTAGGTAGCAGTAAGTGTCGTTTTGAGCGTCCAAAACGACACTTGGCGCTACCTAGTTGGGAGGGCGGCACGGGAGTTAGTTGATGGTGATGTCGCGCGTGCTGTGGTTGTAGCGGATGGTGACCGGACCGCCGGCGTGGTGCAGCTCGTGGTTGGGGCCGTCGAACACGCCGAACGCGCCGTAGTTCTCATCCCAGGACCGGTTGAGGGCGATCTTGAAGGTGTAGAAGCCGGCGGGCAGTTCGGTGCTCTTCTTCCAGAGCTGGTCCAGGAAGTCGAACTCCATCTGGGCTTCGTCGTACTGCGGTGCCCAGTTCTCCGGAGCACCCAGGATGGTGTTGAAGTCGCCGGCTACAGCCACCGCTTCGGGCTGCGGGTGCGTCTCAACATCCGCGTCCTCGAACGGCTCCGCTGCCACGGGTGCAGCGGTTTCAGTTGCCTTGGCCGGCGCCTTGCGGGTGCGCACGGCCTTGACCACGGGCTCGACGGCGTCCTCGAGCACCTTGGCTGCCTTGCCCACGGCGGCGGCGGCCTTCTTTGCCGGGGTCTTCTTGGCGGGAGCCTTCTTGGCGTCGGCGGCCACGGCTGCCGGGGCTGCCGTTTCGGGGACCGCGGTGGTCCTGCGCACGAAGCCCTCGGGAGCAGTGGGAACCTGGACATCGGCCGGCACTGGAGTGCCGGCGTCGAGCGCGGTGGCAAAGGACACGGCGTCCGGGAAGGCAACCGTTGCGCGCATGCCTTCGTCAGTGATGGTCCAGCCGGAGCGGCCCTTGACCAGCCAGCCGGCCTTGACCAGCTTTGCGGTGGCCGAGGTGAGCGTCTTGTGGCCGCGGGGAATCCCGCCGCTGAGCAGTTCGGCCTCGTGCTCGTTGAACGGCACGCGTGCCGTAGCCTCCGCGAGGACTTGCCCCGCGTTCAGTGCATCGCCTGACCACACGCCTTCGGTCAGGACATCCAGCACGGTCTTGAGGCGAAGGAAGGTGTTTTCTGCGGTGGACTTGGCCATGGTTCCCCTTTATAAAAGCGATCGGTCATAGGCATCTTGCCAATTGCCGGTTAAATCGCGCGACTTGAAATGGTTAACAATGCGTGTCGTGACCGACTATTAAGCGGACATCCCAACAAATGAGGCTGAGGTCTCGGGAAACGGGCTGACTGCACAACCCTTGAGCGCTGACATGGGTGCGACATTGCACTTCCCAGACACGCCTGCGGCACCTATATTAGCCGGATTAGCCAGCGGCTGTTGCCTGGGACACGTTAGGCGCCCGCCACTTCGCCGCTGTTCAGTTCCTCCAGCAGTTCCGCCTTCCGTTCCTCGGAGGCGAAGGACGAATGGATCGAGTTCGCTGCCAGCCGGGCCTTGTCGAAGTCGGACAGCTCAAACACCGCCCCCAACTGGGCGAAGTTGTCGTCCACGTAGCCGCCAAAGTACGCGGGATCGTCCGAGTTGACGGACACGTTCAGGCCGGCCGCGAGCATTGCGGGCAGCGGGTGCTCGGCAAGGGTGTCCACGGCCCGGAGCCGGACGTTGGACAGCGGGCAGACGGTGAGCGGAATCCGCGCATCCACCAGGCGCTCCACCAGGTCCGGATCCTCCATGCAGCGGATGCCGTGGTCAATGCGTTCCACGCCCAGGATGTCCAGGGCTTCGATGATGTACGACGGCGGCCCCTCCTCGCCGGCGTGCGCCGTCAGCCGCAGGCCTGCCTCGCGTGCCTTGTCATAGAGCCGCTCGAATTTCGACGGCGGATTGCCCACCTCGGCGGAATCCAGGCCGACGGCGGCAATGGGTGCGTTCATGGCCAGCAGGCTGTCCAGCACTTCCAGTGCCGAGTCCTCGGACAGATCGCGCAGGAACGCAGCGATCAGCAGGGTGGAAATCCCGAAGTCCTCCTGCGACGTTGCCAGTACGGAAGCCACACCGTTGACGCAGGTCTGCAGGGAAATCCCGCGCGAGAGGTGGGCCTGCGGGTCCATCATGATTTCGGCGTGCCGGACTCCGGCAGCAGCAGCCCGCTCCAGGTAGGCCCGGGTCATGTCGGCGAAGTCCTGTTCGGTCTGCAGCACCGCCATGTTCGCGTAGTACAGGTCCAGGAAGGACTGCAGGTCCGTGAACTCGTACCTTTCCCGGAGTTCGTCCAGGCTTGCGTACGGCAGGGCGATGCCGTTTCTCTCTGCGAGCGCGAAGATCAGCTCGGGCTGGAGGGTTCCCTCGATGTGAAGGTGCAGCTCGGCCACCGGAAGGATCCTGGCGGGGACTTCAAGCTCTGCTGCGTCCAGTTCTGTTTCGGGCACGGCAGTGCCACCGGCAAAGTTATCCATCGGGTCAGGATAATGCCCAGCGCCGGAATCACCACTAGAGTCGAACCAATGCAGAACGCTAAGCACGCTGATGACCTGCAGTACCCGGCTCCCTCCCCTTCCGCTGACGGTTTTGTCCGGGTCCGGGGAGCCCGGGAAAACAATCTCCGGAACGTTGACGTGGACGTCCCACGCGACGCGATCGTGGCGTTCACCGGCGTCTCAGGCTCCGGCAAGTCCTCGCTGGCGTTCGGCACCATCTACGCCGAGGCCCAGCGGCGCTACTTCGAGTCCGTCGCCCCGTACGCCCGCCGCCTGATCCAGCAGGGGCACAACCCCAAGGTGGAGCTGATCAGCGGCCTGCCGCCCGCCGTCGCCCTGCAACAGCGCCGCGGCGCGCCCAGCAGCCGGTCCACGGTGGGAACCGTCACCACGCTCTCCAACTCCCTGCGCATGCTGTTCTCCCGGGCGGGCACGTACCCGGCAGGTTCCACCCAGCTGGACTCGGATGCCTTCTCCCCCAACACGGCCGCCGGCGCCTGCCGGGAATGCCACGGCCTGGGCGTCGCGCACACCGTCACCGAGTCCTCGCTGGTCCCGGACCCGTCACTCAGCATCCGCGACGGCGCCATCGCCGCCTGGCCCGGCGCCTGGCAGGGGAAAAACCTCCGGGACATCCTCACCCACCTGGGCTACGACGTCGACATCCCCTGGCGCAAGCTGCCCAGGAAACACCGCGACTGGATCCTCTTCACCGAGGAACAGCCCGTGGTGGAGGTGACTCCGCAGCGCGACCGGGTGGCCAAACCGTACAAGGGGCGGTTCTGGAGCGCCAGGAGCTACGTCCTCCATACGCTGGCCGACTCGCAGAGCGCCTCCATGCGCGACCGCGTGCTGGCCTACATGGAGTCCGGGCCGTGCCCCCGCTGTTCCGGGACGGGGCTGGTGCCGGAGGCCCTGGCCGTCACGTTTGCGGGCAGGACCATCGCGGAACTGAACGGGCTCCCCATGGTGGAGCTGGCCGAGGTTGTCCGTCCCACCGCTGGACTGGACGACGCCGGCACGGCCTCCCGCAGGCAGCTTTCCGGAGAGTCGAACGAGGTGGCGGTGGCCATCACCCGGGACCTGCTGCAGCGGATCACGGTCCTGCTGGACCTCGGGCTCGGCTACCTGGCGCTCGGCCGGGCCACCCCCACCCTGTCGCCGGGCGAGATGCAGCGGCTCAGGATCGCCACACAGCTGCGGTCGGGCCTGTTCGGTGTGATCTACGTGCTGGATGAGCCCTCCGCCGGGCTTCATCCGGCCGACGCGGAGCCGCTGCTGGAAGTGCTGGAGCAGCTGAAATCGTCCGGCAACTCGGTATTCGTGGTGGAACACAACATGGACGTGGTCCGCAGGGCCGACTGGCTGGTGGACGTGGGCCCGCGGGCCGGCGAAGGCGGCGGCGAAGTGCTGTACAGCGGACCGGTTGACGGCCTCGCCGCAATCGAGGCGTCAGTGACCAGGCCGTTCCTGTTCGACGACGGCGGCTCCGTCCCGCACGGCGGTTCCAGTTCCGGCGGGGCCAGGGAGCCGGAGGAATGGCTGGAGCTGAAGAACATCACCCGGCACAACCTGCGCGGGCTGGATGCCGAGTTCCCGCTGGGCGTGCTGACGGCAGTCACCGGGGTGTCCGGCTCCGGCAAGTCCACTCTTGTGGGCAAAGTCCTGGGCGAGGCTGTCGGCTCCGGGCTTAGGGCCCCGGTGGAGCAGGACGGGGCCGCGGAGCCCCTGGAGCTGGGAAGCGTCCTGGGCGGCCACCGCATTGACCGCCTGGTGACTGTGGACCAGAAGCCCATCGGCCGGACCCCGCGTTCCAACCTGGCCACCTACACCGGGCTTTTCGACGCCGTCCGCAAGGAATTCGCCGCCACGGAGCAGGCCAAGGCCCGCGGCTTCGGCGCCGGGAGGTTCTCCTTCAACGTGGCTGGCGGGCGCTGCGAAACCTGCCAGGGCGAGGGGTTCGTCGCCGTCGAACTGCTCTTCCTGCCCGGCAGTTACGGCCCGTGCCCGGAGTGCGCGGGGTCCCGCTACAACCCCGAAACGCTTGAGGTGCTGTACCAAGGCCTGAACGTCGCCGAGGTTCTGGCCATGACGGTGGACGCCGCCTCCGATTTCCTGGCCGGCATCCCTGCTGCCGCGAGGAGCCTCAAAAGCCTGAGGGACGTGGGCCTCGGCTATTTGCGGCTGGGGCAGCCGGCCACCGAGCTCTCCGGCGGCGAGGCGCAGCGCATCAAGCTCGCTACCGAACTGCAACGGGCACAGCGCGGCCACAGCCTCTACCTCCTCGATGAACCGACCACCGGACTGCATCCTGCCGACGTGCAGCTGCTGATGACCCAGCTCCACGGCCTGGTGGATGCCGGAAACTCGGTGGTGGTGGTCGAGCACGACATGGCAGTGGTGGCGGGGGCAGACTGGGTGATCGACCTTGGACCGTCAGGAGGGGACAAGGGCGGGCAGATCATGGCGGCCGGGACGCCTGCCGCCGTGGCGCGTTCCACCCGCAGCCGCACCGCTTCCTACCTGGCCGCCGCGCTCGGTCAGGCAACCACCAGCCAACACCCAGGAAAATCTCGATTTGATAACGCCCCGGTGATGTCCTAGCGTGAAAAGCATGCCCGCTGCTGGCGGGCCAAGGAATGCCCGGTGCTGCCTCCACCACAACTGCCCAGCAGGCAGACACCGAAAGTGACCTCTATTCGTCAGGGGCGGGCAGTGGCGCGATGATCTCCGGGGACGGAACCAGCGCAGGTGGCCTTCAGGAGCATCACCATCATGAAAAACACCAAATTCCGTACTGCCGCACGCCGCGGGGCCACTGTAGCCGCCATCTCCGCGGCAGGCCTGGCGCTCTCGGCGACGGCGGCCAACGCCACCACCAGCACCTCCACCTGGGACGCCTTGGCGCAGTGTGAGAGCGGCGGCAACTGGGCCACCAACACCGGAAACGGCTACTCCGGCGGCCTGCAGTTCAGCCCCACCACCTGGGCTGCCTACGGAGGCACCGGTTCAGCCGCGGACGCGAGCCGCGAGCAGCAGATCGCCGTAGCCGAGCAGGTCCAGGCCTCGCAGGGCTGGGGCGCCTGGCCGTCCTGCGCCGCACAGCTGGGCCTGAGCGGCGGCGCCACCGGGGCAGTCCAGGCAACGCCTGTCCAGAGCGCTCCGGTCCAGGCCGCGCAAACCGCTCCGGTCCAAAGCGCGCCCGTGGCCCAGGCGCCGGTGGCAAAGCATGCCACAACAGTGGCCCTCAGCGGCGAGACCTACACGCTGCAGGCCGGCGACACCCTGAGCATCGTGGCCCAGAAGCTTGGCGTCGAGGGCGGCTGGCAGCACCTTGCCGACGCCAACACGGACACCATTTCTGATCCCAACCTCGTATTCGAGGGGCAGGTCCTCCAGCTCCCCGCGTAGTGGCTGCATGGGCTCTGCGGCTTGTCGCCGCGGGGCCAGTCACGGCGAGGCGCCAGCCCCCAGGGGCACCCCAGACAGGTCGGCGATAGACAAATTCCGTTGACCACAAAACGACGCCGGCACGCCCCCATAAGGGACGTGCCGGCGTCGTTCTTTAATTCTTACAGGCACCGCCTGGGCAGGTCAGCTGGCGGCCGGCAGCTCCCGTACGATCCGTACCTTCCAGGCGGAGTCGTCGCTGGTGTCCAGCAGGGCGACGGTGCCGTGGGCCAGGTTGAGGGCGACGCGCTTTGCGGCGAGCAGTTCCAGGTAGAGGTGCTCGTTCATGCGCGCAGGGGTGTCGATCATGTATTTCACGGCGTCGCGCACCTTGCGGTAGTTGGCGCTGCGTTCGCGGTGCATGTGCAGCTCCAGGGCGGAGCGCTGCTTGAGCCGCGGCTCGTGGCGGTTCAGCCACGAAACAGCCGCGTGTACGGCCACCACGAGGGTGAGCGACACGGCGTAGATCCACCAGCCGCTGGAGAGCAGGAACAGCGGCAGGTTCCCGATGGCTACAATCGCGATCACCACGCGGAGGGCGGCAATCCGGCGCATGGTCCGGGCGACCGCAGCCATGCCGTCGCGGAAGCGGTGCTGCTCTTTGCGCGCTGCGGCAGGATCGATGGTGAACTCGTCGAGGACCAGGATGCCCTTTGCTTCCGGACTTAGCATCTGACCGTAGCGGGGCACGAAGGCTGGAGTGGTTCCGGTGGTTTTTTCAACTGTTGATGTCATGAGTGAGCTTCCAAAACGCTGGGGTGGTTGCGGTGATCTTAGTGCCTGGAGACCCCCGGCGTATGCATGCGTCCACGATGTGAACATCCAGGACCTCCCCATGTGGCCCGTGGCACTGCAATTGGCACATCCGCCAGGTGCCGTCAGACTGAAGAGATGCAAACCTTCCTTCCGTACCCCGATTTCCGGCAGAGCGCCGCCGCCCTGGACACCGCCAGGCTGGGCAAGCAGCGCGTCGAGGCGCTGCAGACGCTTCGATCCCTGGTGCTTCCGGGATACGGCTGGCAGACCCACCCGGCCATCCGGATGTGGATGGGCTACGTGCCGGCCCTCACCATGTACGGCCTGGCAATGGTGGATGAGTGGACCAAGCGCGGCCACCCCGACAACACCCGGGCGAACATCACCGAGTTCGCACCGCAGGCCGCCCACCCGGACTATGCGGCGAAGATTCCGATGCCGCCGTGGCTTGGGGATGCTGACTTCCACCTCAGCCACCGCTCCAAGCTGGTGCGCAAGGAACCGAAGTTCTACAGCTCAGTGTTCGCCGATGCCATCCCCGAGATGGACTACATCTGGCCGGAGCCCAAGCATGAGTTCCTGCCGCAGGAGCCCGAGGGCGACATTCTGTGGATCCTCCGTTCACCGCACCACGACGTCGACCCCCAGACGCTGAACACGGTGGCGCTTCCGCCGGTGAGCCGGAGCTCCGCGGCCGCAGCGGCGGCGGTTCTTGGCGACGATGACTACTCCCCTGTCTTCCTGGACGACGGATCCCGCCGTCCTTCCCGGCAGCCCCGGAAGGCGCCGCCCAGGCAGCTGGTCAAGAAGCCAACCCGCAAGCGCCTCGCACAGGAGGAAGCGTTCTCGACGTTGCCGGGCAAAACCCCGGTGGCCGTTCCGTTCGAGCACGGCGCGAAGTTCGCGGTCGGACAGGTGGTGGGCCGGCCCATCACGCTGGAGGACGGCCGGTTCGGCAGGAATTTCACCGTTACTGAAATCATTGACCGCACCGCCTTTGCCTACCCGGCCCTTCTCCAGGACCCGCGCGTGTTCTTCCCGGTTGAGGCGCCGTAAAGAATGACCATCCTTTTAGCCGGCTGCGGTGACCTGGGGACCGAAGCCGGGCTGCGGTTCCACGCCCTTGGCCACCGCGTTGTGGGCTGGCGCCGTTCCCCCGCCAAACTGCCGGCCGCCATCGAAGGTGTTGCGGCGGACCTGAGCGCACCCGGCCTGCCGCGCGTCCCGGCGGACACCACCGCCGTCGTCATAGCGGTAGCTGCCGACTCGCCAACAGAAGAGGCCTACCGGGCCGCCTATGTGGACGGTCTCACCCATGTGCTTGATGCCCTGGAACGCGACGGCGTGAGGCCGCAGCGGGTGCTCTTCGTTTCCTCCACGGCGGTTTACGGCGATGCCGGGGGCGGCTGGGTGGATGAAAATACGTCTCCCCGCCCCGGCGGGTTTTCCGGCCGCGTCCTGCTGGAAGCGGAGCAGCTGCTGCAGGCAGCATTCAGCGAAACGGCTACCACGGCGACGTCCCTCCGGCTGGGCGGCATTTACGGACCTGGCCGCACCCGCCTGATCGACCAAGTCCGGGGCGGCACCGCCGTGGTTCCGGAAGATAGCAGGTACACCAACCGCATCCATCGCGACGACGCTGCTGCCGCCATCGTCCACCTGGCCACCGTGCCTCCAGAACCGGCCCCAGTCTACGTCGGCGTGGACAACGACCCCGCCGATCTGGGGACGGTGCTGCGCTTCCTCGCCGCGGAGCTGGGGCTTGCGGAGCCGCCAGTGGGTGATGCCGGGCCCGCACGAGGCGGCAACAAGCGCTGCCGCAACGACCTGCTGCGCAGCACGGGGTTCGAATTCGCGTTCCCCTCTTTCCGGGAGGGCTACCGGGACATCCTCGCCGGCAACGGGGTACGCCACCCATAGATTGCGGCCGCACACCGGCGCCAGCGCTTAGGCTGGCAGCTTGGCCTCGGGCGCATAGGAAGGCATACACCATGGATTTTCGGCACATCATTGAAACGGTCGGCGAATTTGTCGATTTTGCGGGGGTGGCCGTGATGGTGGTCGGGGCGCTCATCTCCATCCCCCTCGCGCTTCGCGGCCACCAGCCCCGCAGACTGCCCGCCGGCGCCGAAAAGCTGACTCTGTACCGCTCTTACCGGCAGCTGCTGGGCAGGTCCATCCTCCTGGGCCTTGAACTGCTGGTGGCCGCCGACATCATCCGCACGGTCGCCGTCACCCCAACCTTCGAAAGTGTCGGCGTTCTCGCCGTCATCGTTCTGATCCGGACGTTCCTCAGTTTCTCGCTGGAGCTGGAAATCACCGGGCGCTGGCCGTGGCAGAAGGAGTCCCGGGAGGCCCGCTATCCTGCGGGCGCCGCCGCCGAATAAGCGCCAGCGTGAACGGCCGGCAGCCTCCGGTAGGCTTCGCACGTGGACACCCATCCAACCGCCGCCGGCCTCTGGCCCACCCCGCCTGAGCTTCCACTGCCCCGCATCATGGACCAGCGGTGGGCCGACGCCATCTTCCTTCACTGGCGCCTCCCGGAAAGCGTAGCTGCCCGATTCATGCCCCCTGGAGTGCAGCCGGACGTCTTCGACGGCAGTTCGTGGGTGGGGCTTATCGGTTTCCGCATGAAGAACGCCGGATTTGGACGCGGCCCACGGATCCCGTATCTGGGCAGCTTCAATGAAGTCAATGTGCGCCTCTACTCGCGGGAACCCGACGGAACCCGGGGCGTGGTCTTCCTGAGCTTGGACGCGGACCGGCTGCCAGTGGTTTTGGCGGCCCGGGCAGCGGGAATTCCCTACGTGTGGTCGCGGATCCGGTATTCGCAGGCGGAGCCGGACTCGCCGGGCAATGACGCCCCCGGCTTTTCTGTCAGGCGCTTCGGGCAAGGGGCACGGAGCAGTTTCGCCGTCGTACCCCAGCCCGGGGCCGCCGTCGACGACCCGTTATCGGTCTTTCTGACGGCAAGGTTTGGCATGCACGGCGTATTCGGGGGACGGAGCATCTACATTCCCAACACCCACGAGCCATGGCCGCTGTGCTCTGCCACGCTGCACCATGTGAAGGATGAACTGATTGCTTCAGCGGGTATCAGGGTGAGCGGGCCGCCTGAATCTGTCCTGTTTTCGCCTGGCGTGCGGACCCAGTTCGGACGGCCAAGGCTGGTGGGGCGCCCCGGCCAGCCTGCGGGCACTTAGGCGTCCTGCCAGCCCCGGCCTTCGCTGAACGTGGCAACGAGCGTTCCAACTCCGGCCTGCAGGGAATTGGACGGGTCAAAGTAGAGGGAACCTTCAGAAGCCCGGCTGTGCAGGATCAGCTGCTCAGCCTCAAGCTTCGCTTCGGGAACGGTGGCAGCGACGATGCCGGTCCTGGCCGGGAGTTCCGGGGCGTGCACCACCTCCGCATCGGTCTCCGACAACGGAATAGTGGTCCCGGGGTTGATCTCATCATAGGGAAACTCAAACTCGGCTTCGTCGGGCGCGGCGGGAATCGTGTACTCCAGGAAATAAGTCATGAAGCAACCTTTGCAGAAACCCCCTGCCGCCGAAAGTCGGCCGAGGCCGAGCCGCTCCGGACGTGTCTTCCCACGTCAACCGACCGCTGCCCTCGCCTGACCGTCAGGGAAGCGGCTACTTGTCCAGGCCGGCCTTCCGCAACGCCTCAGCCATGGCCGTGTTGACAGGGGCTTCCTTCCTAACAGGCGCCGGGGCCGCGGACGAGCGGGCCGGCGATGGCATATTCCGTGCGGGATTTCCGCCCTTCTCCCTGCCGCGTCCCTGGGTTCGTGAACTGTTGCCGGCGCGCCCCGAGCCCGCCCCTCCAACGGAGGGTTCGTCGTCGAGCCTCAGGGTCAGCGAAATCCGCTTCCGGTCAGGATCCGCCTCCAGCACCTTCACCCGCACCACCTGGCCGGACTTAACCACTTCCCGCGGATCGGAAACAAAGCGGTTGGCCATCGCCGAGACGTGGACCAGGCCATCCTGGTGGACGCCCACATCCACGAACGCGCCGAACGCAGCAACATTGGTCACCGTTCCTTCCAGCACCATTCCGGGCTTGAGGTCTGAGATCTTCTCGATTCCCTCGGAGAATGTCGCGGCCGCAAACGCGGGACGCGGGTCCCGGCCGGGCTTGTCCAGCTCGGACAGAATGTCCTGCACCGTGGGCAGGCCGAACGTATCGTCCACGAAGTCGCGCGGGTCCAGGGAGGAGGCCGGCGCGGAACCGGCGGCAGCCCGGATCTTACGCGCCACCGCGTAGGACTCCGGATGCACACTGGATGCGTCCAGCGGCTCCGCTCCCCCGGTGATCCGGAGGAAGCCGGCGCACTGCTCGAACGCCTTGGCACCGAGCCGCGGCACCTTTTTCAGGTCCGTGCGCTTGGCGAAGGGGCCGTGCTCGTTCCGGTAGGCCACAATGTTTTCGCTCAGCAAGGGCCCGACGCCGGCCACGCGGCTGAGCAGCGCGGGCGAGGCGGTGTTGACGTCCACGCCGACGGCGTTCACGCAGTCCTCCACCACGGCGTCCAGGCTGCGGTCCAGTTTCGAGGCCGTCACGTCATGCTGGTACTGGCCCACACCGATGGACTTCGGGTCGATTTTCACCAGCTCGGCGAGCGGGTCCTGGAGACGGCGGGCAATGGAGACCGCTCCGCGAAGGGACACGTCCATCCCCGGCAGTTCAGCAGCGGCCAGGGCCGAGGCCGAATAGACGGACGCACCCGCTTCGGACACCACCAGCTTCTGCGGCTTCCGGTCCACTTCCGGCAGCCGCTTGATCAGCTCGGCCGCGAGTTTGTCCGTTTCCCGCGACGCCGTGCCGTTGCCAATGGCGATGAGTTCGACGGCGTGCTGCCGCGCCAGCCGCACCAGGGTTGCCAATGCTTCGTCCCACTTCCGGGCGGGCGCATGCGGGTAGACGGTGTCGGTGGCCACCACCTTGCCGGTGCCGTCCACCACAGCCACTTTGACGCCGGTGCGCAGTCCCGGGTCCAGCCCGAGCGTGGCCCGGTTCCCCGCCGGGGCGGCCAGCAGCACGTCGCGCAGGTTGGCAGCGAAGACCCGGACGGCCTCATCCTCGGCGGCAGCGAACATTTTGCCGCGGAGATCCGCGGTCAGCCGGGACAGCACCCGGGACCGCCACGCCACCTGCGCAGTCTGGACCAGCCACGCGTCGGCGGGACGGCCACGGTCGGTGACCCCGAGGCACCTGGCCACCGCGGCCTCGTACCGCGAGCGCGCGGCGGCCAGGCCGTCGTCGTCCGCTGGATCTGCCTCGGCAAGGTCCAGCTCAAGGACGCCGTCCTTCTCGCCGCGGAGCAATGCAAGGACGCGGTGGGAAGGCATCCCGGCGGGCGCCTGGGCGAACTCGAAGTAGTCGGCGAACTTCTGGCCCTCGACTTCCTTCCCCTTCTTCACGCGGGACACCATGCGGCCCTGCGTCCACAGCCGCTCGCGCAGGGTGGCCGCGAGGTCAGGGTCCTGGGCCACCCTCTCAACAAGGATCGCGCCTGCCCCGGCGAGGGCCGCAGCCGCGTCGGCGATGGCGTGCTCGGAGTTGAGGTACTTGGCGGCCTCGCGTTTCGGGTCCAGGTCCGGCCGCTTGAGCAGGGCATCCGCCAGGGGCTCCAGGCCGGCTTCCCGCGCAATCTGTGCCTTCGTCCGCCGCTTGGACTTGAACGGCAGGTAAATGTCTTCCAGCCGGGACTTCGTGTCCGCGGCGAGTATGGCCTTCGCCAGCTCGGGAGTCAGCTGGCCCTGCGCTTCGATCGCGTCGAGCACCGAACGACGGCGGTCGGCAAGTTCGCGGAGGTAGCGGAGCCGTTCGTCGAGCTCGCGGAGCTGGGTATCGTCGAGCGTCCCCGTGGCCTCCTTGCGGTAGCGGGCGATGAACGGCACTGTGGATCCGCCGTCGAGCAGTTCAACAGCAGCCTTCACCTGCCAGGCCTTGACACCCAGCTCTGCGGCTATCTGCGAGTAGATGGCATCGTCCGGTTTCGTGGACGGGGAGGGAGCGGACGGGGCCTGCGGCAGTTGAGTCACCAGAACATCTTGCCTTACGGGCTTGCCCGGCTCCACTGCCGATTCAGCAGCAGGCTTACCGGCACGGCCCGCAAAGGTATTCCGCTACCGCCCGCAAAGTGCTGTAGTGGAGGTGCCGTCACAAGCGCCCAATGCTCGAGGAAGAGGCCACCATGCGGGAACTGCTTATCGTCTTTCAGGAGGGGTTCGAGGAGGCCAACATCACCGTGACGGTCAACGGCAAACAAGCACGGCGGGACCTCGGTGTGTCCACCAACCCGATTCTGGGCATTGCCAACGAGGTGTCCGTGGAGCTGCCGGCGAAGGGCGCGCAGGTGGGCGTGGAGGTGACCAACCGGGGGCTTAAGGCGATCACAAAGGTCACCGGCAAGCCTAAAAGCGTGCTGGTTTCGATCGAGGACGGCCGGCTGGTGATGAGGGAAGGAACCGGCCGGGAGGCCGTGCTCTAGCGGCATGCGCTTGCCGAAAATCAGGCCTAGCAAAAGTCCATTCGATGGAGTAGCATCTGATCACCGCCGGCATCCCTGAGGGCCCGGCGGGCCAAATTAACAGTGTGATCCGGAGGCCGTCGGATGGCCTTCGGCGCCAGCTGCCGGGACAGCACACCGCGCAGCCAGCAACGGCGGCACCCAAAGCCGGGTGCCGCCGTCGTCGTTAAGCCTTGTTCTAGTTCTGGTAGGCGGGGTAGTCCGTGTATCCCTGAGCACCGTCGGCGTAGAACGTGGACGGGTCCGGCTCGTTCAGCGGGAGGCTTTCCTTCCAGCGGCGGGCAAGGTCCGGGTTGGCGATGGCGGGGCGGCCCACCACCACGGCGTCGGCGAGACCGTCTGCCACCAGGGACGCGGCCTCATCCCGGGTGGTGATCACGCCGAATCCGGTGTTCACCAGGAAGGTCCCGCCGAAGCGGGCACGGAGATCCTGGACCAGTTCCCCGGACGGCTCGTGGTGCAGGATGCTCAGGTATGCAAGGTTGAGCGGTGCGATGCTGTCCACGAGCACCTCATACGTGGCACGAACGTCGGCGGCATCAGTTTCAGCGATGCCCTGCACGTTGTGCTCGGGGGAGATGCGGATGCCCACGCGGTTGGCGCCAACGGCGGCCACCACGGCGTTCACGGTTTCGATGACGAACCGGGCACGGTTCTCGGGCGAGCCGCCGTAGCTGTCGTCGCGAACATTGGAGTTGGGCGCCAGGAATTCGTGCAGCAGGTAGCCGTTGGCCGAGTGCAGTTCGATTCCGTCGAAGCCGGCCTCGATGGCGTTGAGCGACGCGTTCACGAACTCCTGGATCACCATGGGCAGCTCATCCGTGGTGAGCGCATGCGGCACCGGGTAGGGCTGCTTGCCAAGGGGCGTGCGGACTTCGCCTTCGATAGCGACGGCACTGGGAGCCACCAGCGCGAGCCCGCCGGTGATGTCCGGGTGCGAGACGCGGCCGCCGTGCATGATCTGTGCGAACATGCGGCCTCCTTCGGCGTGAACGGCGTCGGTGACCTTCTTCCAGCCGGCAACCTGTTCTTCGGTGACGATGCCCGGCTGGCCGGCGTAGGATCGGCCGGCGGGCGTGGGGAACGTTCCTTCGCTGACGATGAGGCCAAGGGACGCGCGCTGGCGGTAATGCTCGACGACGAGCGGGCCGGGGACGCCTTCCTCACCTGCGCGGAGCCGCGTCAGGGGCGCCATGACCAGCCGGTTGGGGAGTTCAAGTTCGCCGAGGGTGAGAGGGGAAAACAGCATGCGCAGTTCCTTTCGAAGGCTGAAGACGTACTGTCCTTGCCAACCGGGAACCACCTGCGGCTATTCCGGTTGCGATGGGAATCACAGCAGGTTCGCGGGCAACGCTTGCCTTGCTGACCCCCTACCGCGGCGCGCCCGGGCAGCCCTGGCCCTGGGGATTGGCGTTGCAGTCGTCGGCGTAGTTTCGGGTGAGCGAGCGCCACACGCTGATGGTCTGGGCAGGAGCGTTGAACTGGCCCTGGCCGGGAATCGGCAGGGGCGGCCCGGCGTTGACCGAGTACGTTCCCTGGAAGGTGGTGGTCAGCACTACCTGGAAGTCCCCCGTGGCTCCGTAGGCGTGGCTCGTCCGGGTCTTCTCACCCCAGCGGTCCTGCGGCAATGGTCCGCCCATTGACGGCTGGGGACCGAACACGGTGCCGTCCCCGTAGTTCCATGTGTACTGGACCGGGGTGGCGACAATGTGCACCTGCTGCCCGAACATGGTGACGTCAAATTGCTGTTCAGCTGCCTCCGCGTAGAAGTTGGTTTCGGCACCCCTCAGCGTGTGGGGACTCGGTTGGGCCACCACGGTCCCGGCGTTGACCGGAAGGCTTTGGAACTGCCGTTGGATGTCCGCAGCGATCCTGGGCAGCAAGTCCTCGGGTCTGGCGTCGAATAGGCACGTAGGGCCGGAGTGATGAGCCCAAACAGCGCCGGGTACACCTCGGGGCCGGGAGAGCCAGGTGACGGGAATGCCTTCCTTACCCCCGGGACCGTTTTTGCACTCAAGCTGCCTCGCGAGACAGGGCGTGTCGAAGTCTCCCCCACCGAGGTGGCATTGGAGTTCGTACTTGTACTCGTTGGGGTCCGTGTTGACACTGCCGGGTTCAGCACGACGAAATTCGCCAGTATCAGGATCAGTTATCCAAGTATCCGCCCCCATTTGAAGCCCAGTGTCTACAAAGCCTCCACCGATCCGTGGCTTTGGATCCGACCCGTCTTCCGCGTGGGCAGTCAACAAAGACGTCGTCAGAAGCAACACACAGCAGGCGAGAATTGTGAGGATCTTGCCTATGTAACCCATGGCTAACGGATCAACCCTAGGTCGTTGACCACCCATCCTTCATCGGCGTACTTCATTACTGCGACGCTTCCCGCATTCGTTGCGGGGGTCTTTTCTTGATATGGGCTCCCGTCTTGGTTGTGGATGACCAGTTCCTTCTGTAGTACTTGAAGGACCACCTGCGTAGAGCCGTCAGTGGCAGGCTTCGCGGTTGCCACCGGAATTTCTATTTGACCGCCAGAAATCCACTTGTTTTCAGCCCAAGCAGCGTCGATGTCATCCACGAGGCCCTGGCAGAATGCGCACTCAGGTTTAGAAAACTTGGATAACGCGCGAGTGTCACCCGTCTCATATGCGTAGCCCAGAATTGAGAACCAATACTTCGCAAACGCCTCAGCGCCCTCCTTCGTCTCCGTCTTTGCCACCTCGGGCAGCACGGGGACGGGGACGTTTTGGGCCGGCCCGGATGCATCAGCCGGCTTGTACACGGCGGTGGGGGTCGGGGCCGGGGTGGCCGAAGGGCTGGACGTCGGCGAGCCCGTCGGCGCGGAGGACAACGCGCCGGGGTCTGCGGGGGCGCCACCCGCGCAGCCGGCGAGTGTCAGCCCCGCTGCAACGATGAACGCGGCGGCACTGGACCGGGCTCGCCAGGACGTAGGGACGTTCGGTGATGTCATGGGCCGCTAATCCCCCAGTAGTTTCAAGACGGCTTGCTCCGGACAATGACTTAAGGGTAGCCCAGGTCACAATTCAGCGATCAAACTTATCCACAGCTGCCCCGCCACGAGTTTTACCACCACCAACGGCCCGGGGAAAAGTCATAAAGAAAGCCGGCACATAGGTACCGGCTTTCCCTATTGCAGCGAATAGCTACTTCTTTGGCGGCAGCACCAGCTCCCCTGTCTTGTCCGTGGACAACGCGAGCGAAGAAACATACTGCGGGCCGCCGTCGGCAGCGTCTTTCGCGGAACGGACCATGTCAGGGCGCTCGAACTCGATGCCGGTCACGTGGCACAGGAGCCTGGCGTCGCTCGGGTTCCCGTCGGCGTCGAACATCGGCAGGTCGATGCCGTCGTCGGTGCGGCGCAGGTAGTACCGTCCGCGGGTGGCCAGCGCCAGCACCGGCGGAAGGACCAGGGCAAGGCCTACCGCAAAGATCGGCGAAAACGGCTGGATCGCGGCGCCAAAGGCACCAAAGAACACCGCAATCGAAATTCCGGCGGAGGCGAGCATCGACACAAAGCCCACCGGATTCACGGCGTACAGCATGCCCCGCCGGAATTCGGGGACCTTGGGGGAAATCTTCAGCAGGTACTTGTTGATCGCGATGTCGGACGCCACCGTGACCACCCAGGCCATGGCGCAGTTGGCGTAAAAGCCCAGGATGGTGTTGAGGAAGTCGAACATGTTGGCTTCCATCAGGACCAGGGCAATGGCCAAGTTGACCACCACGAACACCATGCGGCCGGGGTACGTCTTGGTAATGCGGGTGAAGCTGTTGGTCCACGCCAGGGAGCCCGAATACGCGTTGGTGACATTGATCTTGATCTGGGAGATGACCACCAGCACCACGGCGAGCGTCATGGCCAGCCAGGCCGGCATCATCTCCCGGTAGACGCCCAGGAACTGGTGCACCGGCTCGTTGGCAGTCGCAGAGGCTGCGGGATCCAGCGTGGCGATGAGGTAGATGGCAATGAACAGGCCAACAATCTGCTTGACCGCCCCGAAAATCACCCAGCCCGGCCCCGCCAGGATCACGGCGCGCCACCACGCCCCCTTGTTTGCTTCAGTGCGCGGCGGCATGAATCGCAGGTAGTCGATCTGCTCGGCAATCTGCGCCATCAGGGACAGGCAGACGCCGGCAGCCAGCATGACGGACGCAAGGTTCGGACCGCCGTCGCCCGATTCCCCTGTGTAGGCGAAGAAGGTGTTGATGCTCTCCGGGTGCGAGACCAGCAGGTACCCCACCGGCACCACCATGAGGAGCAGCCACAGCGGGGTGGTCCACACCTGCAGCTTGGCCAGGGTGTTCATCCCGTAGATCACCAACGGAATAATGATCACGGTGGATGCCGCGTACCCCAGCCACTGGGGAATCCCCAGTCCCACCTCCAGGCCCTGGGCCATGATGGAGCCTTCGAGGGCGAAGAAGATGAAGGTGAACGTCGCGAAGATGACGTTGGTGACCACAGACCCGTAATAGCCGAAGCCCGAACCGCGGGTAATGAGGTCCAGGTCGATGTTGTAGCGTGCCGCGTAATAGGCCAGCGGGAAGCCCGTGGCGAAGATGATCACGGCGGCCACCAGGATGCCGAAAATGGCGTTGACGGTGCCGTACGCGATGCCGATGTTCGCGCCGATGGAGAAATCCGCCAGGTAGGCAATGCCGCCCAGCGCACTGGTGGCCACCACGCCGGCACTCCACTTCCGGTAGGAGCGCGGCGCGAACCGGAGCGTGTAGTCCTCGAGGCTTTCCTTGGTGGCGTTCAGCGCCGCAGCGTTGGCCGCCGGGCTGGCTGCCGGAGCGCTTCCGACGACGGCGGCGCCGGGCTGTGCCGGCGGTTCCAGCAGTTGCGTTGTTTCTTTGTCGTTGCTCATGATGTGCTTCGCTTTCGTTGCTAAAGGGCCTGATGCGACGCTATCCAGCAAGATCGACAGGCCGGTCACCGGATTGTTTCGGCAGCGTTAAGCATTTGACCGTGCCTGTTAACAACCTTGGCCGCCCCGCATTGTTGCCGTGCCACAAAAACGTGGAGCAGCCACCGAATTACCGTCGTCTAGGAGGCCCCGCCCAAAACAAAGGACTGCAATGATGACTCACCCATTCCACGTGGAATACCCCATCCTCGAGACCGCCCGGCGGCAGGTCCTGGAGGGCGGAACCGGCCTCTCGGAAGCGCAGCTGGTGGAGGTTCTTCGGCTTCCCGACCACGCAGTCCCGGCCGCACTGGAGCTTGCCCACCAGGTCCGTCTCCGGCACTGCGGAGAGGCGGTGGAGGTGGAAGGCATCATCTCGATCAAGACCGGCGGCTGCCCGGAGGACTGCCACTTCTGCAGCCAGTCCGGACTCTTCGACAGCCCGGTCCGCGGCGTCTGGCTGGACATCCCTGAGCTGGTCAAAGCGGCCAAGGAAACCGCGGCCACCGGGGCCACCGAGTTCTGCATCGTGGCAGCTGTCCGGGGGCCGGACATCAAGCTCATGAACCAGATCAAGTTCGCCATCGACCGCATCAACGAGGAAGTGGACATCAACATCGCCTGCTCCCTCGGCATGCTCACCCAGCGCCAGGTGGACCAGCTGGCCGGCTGGGGCGTGCACCGCTACAACCACAACCTTGAAACAGCACGCAGCTACTTCCCCCAGGTGGTCACCACCCACAGCTACGAGGAGCGGCTGGAGACGTGCGCCATGGTCAAGGACGCCGGAATGGAGCTGTGCTGCGGAGCGCTGATCGGCATGGGCGAAACACTTGAGCAGCGGGCCGAGCTGGCGGCCCAGCTGGCCGCGTTGGAGCCGCATGAGGTCCCCCTGAACTTCCTTAATCCCAGGCCCGGAACCCCTTTGGAAAACCAGCAGATCATGGACGGCAAGGACGCCCTCCGGGCCATCGCCGCTTTCCGCCTGGCCATGCCCCGCACGGTCCTGCGGTACGCCGGCGGCCGCGAGCTGACCCTCGGCGACCTGGGCACCCGCGAGGGACTCCTGGGCGGTATCAACGCGGTCATCGTCGGCAACTACCTGACCACCCTGGGCCGCCCCGCAGCCGCCGACCTCAACCTCCTGGTGGACCTCAACATGCCCATCAAGGAACTCCAGAAGACCCTATGAGCACCCGGAACGATCCTGCCGCCGCGAAGTTCTGCGCCCTCTGCGGCGGGCCCCGCAGGAAGGCAATGTCCGACGGCGGCGGCACCCCGCCGTCGGACGCCCGCCCGGGCCGCGCCCTCCACCAGGTGTGTGCCGCGCGGCTGCAGCTGGAACCGCCACGCTACTGCCCGGAGTGCGGGCGCCGCCTGAAAGTTCAGGTCTCGCCCCTTGCCTGGCGGGCAACCTGCTCCCGGCACGGAACGGCCACCTCATCACAAGGAGTAAATTCATCAAACCTCTGGAATATTTCTACATAACGTAGAAGAATGGCTGCATGATGTTTGAACATGCAGATGGACAACCCGTGCTGGAACTCGACGACGAGCAGTCCTGGCGGCTGTTGGAGGGAACCAAGCACGGACGGCTCGTGGTATCGGTTGCCGGTGAACCGGACATCTTCCCGGTCAACTACGTCACCTCCGCCCGGAAGCTTTACCTGAGGACGGCGCCGGGCAACAAACTTGCCCAGCTCACCATTAACTCCTCTGTCCTCTTCGAAACGGACGGCATCCTCTCCGAGGAGGCATGGTCCGTGGTGCTGCGCGGAAAGGCACGCGTGCTGAGCAACTCCGCGGAACTGGCGGCGGTGGAGGAACTGGGCCTGAAAACCTGGGTTCCCACGCTGAAGGACTTCTACGTGGAAATTGAACCCACGTCCGTCAGCGGCCGCCACTTCCAGTTCGGCGAACAGCCCGAACGGGAAATCTAGGAGCTCCTGGACTCAAAGCATGGCGGACAAGCTCACCCCTGAGCAACGCAGCTGGAACATGTCCCGGATCCGGGGCAAGAACACCAAGCCCGAGCTGCTGGTGCGCAGGCTCCTCCATGCCAAGGGCTACCGGTACCGGCTGCACGGCAGGTCCGGGAGCACCCGCCTGCCCGGAAACCCGGACCTGGTCTTCGCCGGCCGCCGCAAAGTCATCTTCATCAACGGCTGTTTCTGGCACTTCCATGAATGCCGGGCCGGTCAGCATGCGCCGAAGGCCAACGCGGAATTCTGGGCCGCCAAACGCACCAGGACCCGCGACCGGGATGCCAGCCAGCGCCGCCTGCTCGAGGAGGCCGGCTGGGACGTCCTAACGGTGTGGGAGTGCGAGCTCAAAGACAGTTCGGCCCTCGAGGCGGAGCTGGTGCAGTTCCTGGAAACCCGCCGCTGACCCCTCACCAGGCACCGTTGCCAGCGCCCTCCGCGCTTAGCTCCGACGCGCCAGCAGGGCAGCCCTGAAGCCGGTCCGGCCGGGCCGGAAAGGTAGGACATCAGGTCCGTGTTCCAGGCCGCTTCGGAACAACTGCAGTCCCATCAAGAAACGCACAATTCTCTTCGGGAAAACCTGCCCCGCCAAGGCAACAGACCTAACCTGATGTGACATCCGAGCCCCACTTAGACGCCACCTCCAGGAATGGACCGCACCCGCCGAAAGGACCGCCATGAGCGCCGCCGATGATGCCCCCCGGCCCTTGGTGGACCAGTCCGTTCTCGACCGGCTCCGCGAAGAACTCGAAGAGGATGAGGGATACTGCAGGGTCTTTGTGGGGAACTTTATCGAGTTCCTGCCGCAACGCATTGGGCGGCTCCGCCTTGCCCTGACCACCGGCGACCTGGAAGGTTCAGTGGACGCGGTCCTAAGCCTGAAGACCGCCAGCCAGATGGTGGGTGCGGAGCGGCTGGCCTGCCTGGCCATGGAACTGGAGGGCGAAATCCGTACCGAGGCCGGCAAGGCTGACGTGGCCGTCCTCCTGCCCCGGCTGGCCGTCGCCTTCCTGCGGCCGATCAACCATTGCAGCCGGCAGACGACGCACCGCCTTCAGGCTCAGTGCGCTTCCGGCGCGAGCCGGTAGCCAACTCCCCGGACGGTTTGCAGCCACCGCGGTTTCTGGGGCGAGTCGCCCAGCTTCTTCCGCAGGTTCCCCATGTGCACCTCGACGGACCGTTCGTCGGCCTCGCTGATGTAACTGCCGACGTCGTAATCCTCGTCCCGCAGCCGCCGCACCAGGTCCGATTTGGTCCGCACGGTCCGCCCCGCTTCCAGGAGCGCGTGCAGGAGTTCGAATTCCGTGCGGGTCAGGTTCATTTCCTTGCCGTCAACAACCACGGTCCGGGACGAGTAGCTGAGCTCCAGCCCGTTGTGGCTGAAGTTGCCGCGCTCGGGATGGGCTCCCGCATCGGCCGGGTTGTCCCCGGCCAGCGCGTCGGCAGGGTCCGGGACGGAACGGGGACGGCGCATCATCGCTGCGATGCGTGCACGCAGCTCCCTCGGCCGGAACGGTTTGGTGAGGTAATCGTCGGCCCCGGACTCCAGTCCGATCAGGGTGTCCAGTTCCTCGGTGCGGGCCGTGAGCATCACGATGTAGGCATCGGAGAATTCACGGATCTGCCGGGAAACCTCGAAGCCGTCGATGTCAGGCAACCCAAGGTCCAGGGTGATGACGTCCGGGCTGAGGTTCTTGGCGATCAGGACGCCTTCTGCCCCGCTGCTGGCAACGCTCACCTCGAAACCGGCTTGTGACAGCACCGTGCGTACCAGTTCCCGGATGTCGTGGTCATCCTCGATGACCAGTCCCACTCGTGCATCACTCATAGCGCCCCCTCAGCAGCCGACGTCAGAAGTATAGCTGGCTGCCGATATCCTGCTGGTATGGCTCCACTCACCCCGCTCCCCTACGTGTGCACGCCATGACCGCCCCGGTGGCGTGGGCTTCGGGTAAGTTGAGGTTCTTCCGGCGGCCCTTTCACGAGTACAGCCTGACCCAGCGGGTGGGGCTGAGCCAGATGCCGCTGTTCATCACCACATTGTTGACGGTGTTCCTGGTGTGGGCCTTCTTCCCGGGCACCATGGACAATCCGCTCTTTGCCGCCTTCGTGATCTCCCAGCTGGCCATCATGGGCCTTTGCTACGTGGTTCCCTGGGAGCGGCTGCCCTACACGAGCTTCCTGGCCATTCCGCTGCTGGACTTTGTTTCCATCGGGGTGGGCCGGCAGGGCGGGCAGGAAAGCCTGGCGGGCATCAGCCTGCTGGCCGTTTTCCCGGTGATTTGGCTGTGCGCGTCCGGATACCATCCCCGGGCCGCGCTGTGGCTGTCCTTCCTGGGGCCGCTGGCCATCATCTGGGTTCCGCTGCTGCTGAAGGGGGACTTTACGCCCCAGGACCTGGCCCGCTCTTTGCTGCTTCCTGTGATAGCGCTCGGAATCGGCGCGTCCGTGAGCGTCCTGACCCTCAGCATGATGCGGCAGCAGGAGGAACTTGAGGAAAAGGACGCCCAGCTGCAGGCCAACCTTCGGACCAGCCAGCGCCAGGAGGCATTGCTGAATGCCGTCCTGGAAACTGTCCACCTGGGCGTCCTCGCGGTGGATGCGGACGGGCACGATGTCCTGATGAACAGGAAGCAGCGGGCAAACCACGAACTGGCCCGGCCCAAGGACATAGCCGACCCGAACGAGTCCCAGCTGCTGGTGTTCGGGGCTGACCGGAAAACGCTGGTTCCCGTGGAGGAACGTCCGGTGCGCCGCGCCGTCCTGGGCGAGACCTTTACGGATTACCTGGTGTGGCTGGGTTCGGGCAGCGACCAGCGCGCCGTCGTGACCACCGCACGGGCCATGAAGGACGACGACGGCGCTTTCGCCGGCTCGGTGATCGCGTTCAGCGACGTGACGGACCTGGTGAACGCCCTGACGGCGAAGGACGAGTTCGTCGCCAGCGTCTCCCACGAGTTCCGGACGCCGCTGACCTCCATCCTGGGCTACGTGGAACTCCTGCTGGCTGACGAACCGGCGAAGGCGCAGCGGGAGATGCTCGAGGTCATCCGCCGGAACTCCGAGCGGCTCCTGACCCTGGTCTCGGACCTGCTGTCCAGCCGCAACGGGCAGCTGATCGTCACGCCGGAGGCCGTGAATGTCGCCGAGCTGGTGCGGTCCAGCGTCTCCTCGGCCACGCCCCGGGCGGCAGCGGCGGGAGTGGTGCTGCAGGCGCAGACCCCCGAGCGCCTTGACGCCCATGTGGACGGCGCCCGGATCTCCCAGGTCCTGGACAACCTGGTGTCCAACGCCATCAAGTACTCCCCGGACGGCGGCAGCGTGCTGGTCTCCCTGGAGCAGGAGGACGGGCACCTGGCCTGCCGGATCACCGACACCGGCATGGGCATGAGCCCCGAGGACGCCTCCGAGGTTTTCGCCAAGTTCTTCCGCTCCAGCACGGTCCGCCGGACGGCCATCCCCGGCGTCGGCCTCGGCCTCCCGATCAGCAAGGCGATCATCGAGGCCCATGGCGGAACCATCGGTGTGGACAGCACCCTCGGCGAGGGGACCACCTTTACGTTCCGGGTTCCGGTGTAACCTGTTCGGCACCTGTTGAAACCCGGACCACCTCGCCCCAGGACTGGCGCGCGAGTTCCCGGACGGACGCGAGGATTTCCGACGGCGGCCTGGACAGGTCCAGCGGGAATTCCACGATGTCGATGTCCGTATTGAGGATGCGGCGGAGCTTCATTTCCCCCGCCCCGGCGTACACCAGCCATGCGGTGGGCACCGCCAGCGCGGTGCAGTGGGCCAGCATCTGGTAGTGGTCCGCCGTCAGGGAAGCACCCGTATCCGAAGCCGCGGTGTACTTGGCGTTGTACACCACCACCGGCCGGCCGCCGAGCAGGTGGACGGCGTCCGGGCGCACCGACAGCCGGTCAGCGTCATGCACCGCCTCGCTCAGGAGCGCATTGAAGCGGAGCCGGAGCTCGCCCGGGTAGGCGGACATCGCTTCCCGCAGCGCCGTGCCCACAAAATCCTCAAACACCTGGGCCATGTCCACCACGAACGAGGCCGTCTGCTGCTTGCCCTCCCCGGCTTCCGCGGAGGCGTTGCGCAGGATCAGCTCCGCCAGGCGCAGGACCGCGTGGTAGCGAACGTTCATCCTGGTGGCTTTCCACCGGGGCAGCGGTGCTCCTGCCGGGAGGCACGTAACGGCGTCGAGCTTTCCCTTGAGCTGGCGCAGCCGGCTCAGCACCTCGGGGCGGACGCGCGGCACCTGGCCCATCCGTTCCAGCGCGGCGCGCAGGATCCGGTTCTCGGCAATGTCCTCGGTGAACTCGTCGTAGGACACCTCCAGGGGCACCAGCATGCCGGGCCGCCGGGAAATCTGGTCCGAAATCCTGATCCGTCCCTTGACCGTCCGGAGCGATTCATCCACGGTGAGATAACCCTGCAGGACGCCGCGGCCCAGGGCACGTTCGGCCAGCTGCGCGAGCGACTCCGCCAGCGCGCTCCACAGCTCCCGGTCCTCCACGGCTGAGACCGAATCGGGGCGGAAGCCCTGCTCGCCGGCGTAGCTGAGCAGGAACAGGAGCCGGCTGAGCCCCAGCCGGTCCTTGGGACGCACCTCGAGCTGCACCGTGGCCGTGCGCACCGAACCCACCTTGCCCACCGGCTCGATCCGGTACAGCCCAAGGCCCATGGGTGATGCCTTGGCCAGGCCGCTGGAATTCAGGAAGGACGCGCTGGCCGGGTCCAGCCGCTCCACGATGCCGCGGGACAGTTCATCCAGCACCAGGTGGCGGACAGACGTGCCGGGGTCAGCGGTCCGCAAGGCGTCCCAGCAGCTGGTCCAGCCCGAAGCGCTCCTCGAGCTGCGCCCGGGTCAGCTGGCCGTGGTAGTGCTCCTCCAGCAGCGGCATGAGCTCGTACTTCCAGATCCGGCGGAGCCCGGCGGGGGTCTGGGCGGCGGGCTTCATGAAGTAGGACGGGCCAATCATCAGGTCCCGGTCCCACTCGTCAATCGCACTGTTCAGGGCATCCAGCAGCAGCGCCGGCGTGAGGTCGAGCTGCCGGGCCTGGAGGAACCGCAGCAGGGAGCCCTTCACAGGCTCGGTCTGCGGGTGCAGCTCGATGAAGGAGAACCGGCGGCGGATGGCGGCGTCCATCATGGCAATGGAACGGTCCGCCGTGTTCATGGTGCCGATGATGTAGAGGTTGTCCGGCAGCGTGAACGGCTCGTTGGGGCTGTACTGGAGGTAAATCCGGTCGTCCCGGTATTCCAGCAGGAAGTACAGTTCGCCGAACACCTTGGCCAGGTTGGCGCGGTTCATCTCGTCGATGATCAGGAAGTACGGCTTGTTTTCGTTGCCGGGCTTCGCCGCTTCCTCCGCGAGCCGGCGCAGCGGCCCTGCCACCAGCTTGAAGGAGACCTGGCCTTCGTCGGTCTTGTCCGGCCGGTATCCCTCGAAGAAGTCCTCATACGCGTAGGAGGGGTGGAACTGGACCAGTTTGACCCGCTCGTCCGTGGTGTCGTCCGCCAGTTCGGCGGCGAGGTGCTTGGCCAGGTAGGTCTTGCCGGTCCCCGGCGGCCCATACAGGACCAGCTGGCGGTTCTCCTCCAGCAGCTCGGCGATCTCCTGGAGCGGCTCGAGCTCCATGTGCAGCGAATCGGCGAACTCGCGGGTCAGCGGGCGAAAGCCCTCCTGGACGGGAGGCACGACGGCGGCAGCTTCAGCATCGCCGTCGGGCTCTGTTTCCGCTTCTGCCGGCAGCAGCGCCTGCAGAGCCTGCACCACCTTGGTAACGTCCACGACGATTCCGGCGGTGGCCAGCTGCCGCTGGACGTGCCGCGGCAGGCTGGTGGTGGTGTGTCCCTCGTCGAACCAGCGGACCTTGCGGCGCAGGCGCCGGTTGTCGTCGTTGTGTTCGGGCTCCCCGAGCACCACCCCCAGGCTCACGGCGCCGGCGTGCTGGTACAGCACCAGGTCCCCCGGCTTCATGACCGTCAGGAAGGCAAAGACAGCAGTCTTGGTGTCCTCCCGCTCCACGTAGCCGAGGTGCTTGTAGTCCTCGTCCACGGCGTGCTGGACCAGCCCTGCGGTAACGCCGGGGTCCAGCAGGCGGAGATGTTCGACGTCGAGGGTCGCCTTCTCCTCGCCCTGCCAGGCTGTGAGGAGCTCGGTGTTGTCGCTGTGCGTGCGCAGCAGCCAGGCCCGCCGGCCGGGGTCGCCCACCTTGCGCCACTGGCTGACGAGCTGGCGGGAGTACCAGTCGATGCGCTGGCCGGCCTGCTCGTCAAGGTGAAGGCGGATGCGGTGGATGTCAGCGGTGACGTCCTCTTCGGCGTCCCCCTTCGCGCCGCCCACCAGGGAGGCGAAGGCGTCCCGGATCTCATGCCGCTCCACGTCCGCCACCACGGGCTCGAAGTAGCTGGGACAGGTGAGGAACTCGATGCTACGGCGGATGGCGGGCTGGTCGCCCGGTGTGGCGGCCGCCAGCCGGTGGAACTCGAGCGGGTCCTGCAAGGCTGCCGCGATGGACGCCGTGGGCTGCTGGTCCACGTGCTGCACAAACCGGCACAACCATTTCAGGTGGTCCCAGATGGTCCAGTTGAACTCCGCCGTCCGGTCCCTGATGACACCGTGGTCCGTCATGCCCTCGTAAAGCTCCTCCGGAAGCTCCAGCGGGGGCTCCAGCCAGGAGGCGGCCTCGGCCACGCGGGCGCGCTTGACCTTCAGTGACTTCACCTCATGGGCCAGCGGGAGGGACTGCAGGAACAACAGTTCGACGGCCAGTTGCTTCGCTTCCCGCGAGGCACCCTCCAGGTTCTGCCGGAGGTTGGTCATCATGGGGGCCTTGGGGTCCGGCGTCCCGCGTTCCAGCCGTTCCAGAAGCTCAGCGGCCGCATCGGCCGTCCAGGTCAGGGTGCGGCCATCAAGGGCAGACGGTTTCCCCAGCAGCCCCGGACCCAAAACGAACCAGGCTGCGTCCTCAATCTCCTTTGATATGCCGAGGGCGCGGGTCATGGCAGCAGTGGAGGCGGGGGTCATGGATTCAAATTTACAGGGTCAAGCTGGACGGGCGCTCAACGGACTGTGAACGGCCGTCTCGGCTTGGCACCCTACATGGCCTGGACGGGCTTCTTCCGGCCGAAAATGAAGTAGCCCATGGGACCGATGAAGTTGATGAAGGACGCCGCCCGCCAGGCCGCCTTGGGACCGTTGATCAGTGCAGCAGGGCGCTTGGAGATGTCCCGCTGCGCTGCCACCAGAAGTGACACCTGAGCGATGCCCACCAAAATGGTGCCGGCCTTGGCTGACGGAGGCATTTCCTTCCAGGTCTTTTTCTGTGCCATGTTCTCTGCTCCTTGGTTGGGGTTTCAGTTTCCGGTGCGGGCAGCCGCTGCGCAATGGGTGGCGGTACCCTGCGCGCCCGCAGTCCGGCTCAGGCCGTGAACGGAGCCAGCCGTTCCTTCTGTTCCGGGGTGAGCCGCTGGACCCGGCCTGTGGCCTCGTCCACGAACGCCAGGTGGCTGCTCGCCTTCACGCAGTCCTCCCTGGTGACCGGGTCCTGGACCAGGTAGTGGATATCGAAGCTGGCCCCCTTGACGGCCCCGATCCACACCAGGACCACGGCCGGAACGTTGCGGTATTCAAGGGTCCTGACGTACCGGATCTTGTGGTCCACCACCAGGGCCATGGTTCCGTCCGGGACATCGTTGAACAGTGAGACGTGAGGTTCGATGCCGGGCAGCCCCGCGCCCCGGGGCGGGCCGAAGGCCGCGATCCGGGCTTCCTCCAGCATCCGGACGATCTGGACGTTGTTGATGTGCCCGTACGCGTCCATGTCACCCCAGCGCATGGGCACCAGCACCTCGATCCGGCGGCCGCCCGCGGATTCTGGCTGCGCCGGGGTGGCCTGCTGCGCGGGCGCCTCCTGCGTGCTCAACTGTGCACCGCCGTCGAATCGTCCACGGGAACTTCCTCCGCGTCCGCTCCGGCGAACTGGGACCTGTACAAGCGGTAGTACGCGCCCTGCGCGGCGAGGAGGGCCTTGTGGTTGCCCTGTTCCACGATCTTGCCGTTTTCCATGACCAGGATGGTATCGGCATCGCGGATCGTGGAGAGCCGGTGTGCAATGACGAAACTGGTGCGGTCCGTGCGCAGGGCCGCCATCGCCTTTTGCACCAGCAGCTCGGTGCGGGTGTCAACGGAGCTCGTGGCTTCGTCGAGGATCAGCAGTGAGGGGTTCGCGACGAAGGCGCGGGCAATGGTGATCAGCTGCTTCTCGCCGGCGCTGACATTGTTGCCTTCCTCGTCGATCACGGTGTTGTAGCCCTCGGGCAGGGCCCGCACGAAGCGGTCCACGAAGGTTGCCTTGGCGGCCGCCATTACCTGCTCCTCGGTGGCCTCAAGGTTTCCGTAGCGGATGTTGTCGTAGATGGAGCCGCCGAACAGCCAGGCATCCTGCAGCACCATGCCCACCTTGGACCGGAGCTCGGAGCGGCTGAGGTGGGTGATGTCCACGCCGTCCAGCATGATGGACCCGGCATTGAGCTCGTAGAACCGCATCACCAGGTTCACCAGGGTTGTCTTTCCCGCCCCGGTGGGCCCGACGATGGCCACGGTGTTTCCCGGCTCGGCAGTAAAGGACAGGTTCTCGATGAGTTCCTTGTCCTCGGTGTAGCTGAAGGTGACGTTCTTGAAGTCGACGTGGCCGTCGGTCCTGGCCGGCAGGTGCTCGGTGGCGGTCTCCGTGTCCTGCTCGTCTGCGTCCAGGAACTCGAAGGCCCGCTCTGCGGACGCCACCCCGGACTGCAGCATGTTGGCCATGCCGGCCATCTGGCCCAGCGGCTGCGTGAACTCCCGCGAGTACTGGATGAACGCGGTGGCATCGCCCAGGGACATGGACCCCGAAGCAACCCGGAGGCCGCCCACGACCGCGATGCCCACATAACTGAGGTAGGAAACAAACTGCATCACGGGGAAGATGATGCCGGACACGAACTGCGCCCCGAAGCTGGCCTTGTACAGGGCCTCGTTGCGTTCCTCGAACCGTTCCAGCATGTCCGCGTCCCGGCCGAAGACCCGCACCAGGTCGTGGCCGGAGAATGATTCCTCGATCTGCCCGTTGAGGGCTCCTGTGTTCTTCCACTGGGCTGCGAAGAGCTTCTGGCTGCGCACCCCGATGATGCCTGCCGCGACGCCGGAAAGCGGCAGCGCAACCAGGGCGATCACGGCCAACTGCCAGGACACGATGAACATCATGATCACGATGCCCGCCACCGTCAGCAGCGAGTTGACCAGCTGGGCGAAGGCCTGCTGGAGCGCCTGCTGGATGTTGTCGACGTCGTTCGTCACCCGGGAGAGCACGTCGCCGCGCTGGCGGGTATCGAAGTAGTTCAGCGGCAGCCGGTTCAGCTTCTTCTCCGTATCATCGCGGAGCCGCCGGATTACCTTCATCACGATGCGGTTGAGCACATAGCCCTGCAGCCAAAGGAAGATGTTGGCCACGAAGTACATCAGCAGGACCACCGCGATGAGCAGGGTGAGCTTGTCGAAGTCGATGCCGGCGCCGGGCACCAGTTCCATCCGGGACACCATGTCCGCGAAGTTGTCCTGGCCCTGCCGGCGCAGCCCGTCCACAAACTGTTCCTTGCTGACGCCCGGCGGAAGCTGCTTGCCTACCACGCCGGCGAAGATCACGTCCATGGCCTGGCCCAGGATCTTGGGGGCGATGACGTTGAGGACCACGGCGATTACCACCATGCCCACCACCACGTAGATCCCCAGGGCTTCCGGTTTCAGCAGCCCCATCAACCGCTTGGCGGACGGCCAGAAGTGCTCGGCCTTCTTGGCGGGGATCCCGCCGAACATGTCCCCGTCCGATTCGGAGGGAGTGTACTCCTCGTCAACGAAGTCGTCGTCCTCGACGGGTTCGGCCGCCTGCCCGGCGTCGAGCTCGTCCTGGGCTGGCGCTGTTCCCCTACTGTCCGTGGAGTCCTTCTTGGGGGCGCTCATGCCATTTCCTCCACGCTCAGCTGGGATTCAACGATTTCCTGGTAGGTGGGCGAGGTTTCCAGGAGTTCCTCATGCGTCCCACGGTCAACGATCCGCCCGTTGTCCAGCACCAGGATCTGGTCGGCCTCGGTAATGGTGGAGATCCGCTGGGCCACGATGATTACCGTGGCATCCGAGGTGGTGCGTTTGAGGGCGGCACGGAGCCGGGCGTCCGTGGCAACATCCAGGGCGGAGAAGGAATCGTCGAAGAGGTACACCCGGGGTTTGGTGACGAGTGCCCTGGCGATGCACAGGCGCTGGCGCTGGCCGCCGGAGACGTTGGTGCCGCCCTGGGCGATGCGCGAGCCGAGCCCGTTCTTCTTGGCGCGGACAAACTCATCGCCCTGCGCCACGCCCAGGGCCTCCCACAGTTCCTGGTCCGTGGCGTCGGTCTTTCCGAACCGCAGGTTGTGCCCGATGGTGCCGGAGAAGAGGTAGGGCCGCTGGGGCACCAGGGCAACGCGCTTGGTGATCTCCGCCCGGTCCATTCTGTCGACGGGAACACCGTCCAGCAGCACCTCCCCTTCCACAGGGTCGTAGAGCCGCGGCAGGAGGGACAGGAGCGAGGTTTTGCCGGCCCCGGTGGAACCGATAATGGCGAGGGTCTGCCCGGGACGCGCCGTGAAGCTGATGTTGCTCAGCACAGGCGATTCAGCGCCCGGGTAGGCGAAGGTGACGTTCCGGTACTCGACGACGCCGCTCAGCATGGCGGGCGCCTCCGGACGTTCCGGATCGTGGATGGAGGGTTCGACGTCGAGCACTTCACCGATGCGGTCCGCGCATACGGAGGCGCGCGGAATCATCATCGCCATGAAGGTGCCCATCATGACGGCCATCAGGATCTGGAGCAGGTACTGCAGGAAGGCGGTGAGGGCGCCCACCTGCATCTCGCCGGAGTCCACCCGCTGCCCGCCGAACCACAGCACGGCGGCGGTGGACAGGTGCAGGATCATGCTGATGGCGGGGAACATCAGGACAAACAGGGAACCGATCTTCAGCGAGACGTCCGTCAGTTCCTTATTGGCCTCGCCGAAGCGCCCGGTTTCATAGGGTTCGCGCACAAAGGCCCGGACAACCCGGATGCCAATGATCTGTTCCCGCAGCACGGCGTTGATGCGGTCGATCTTCTTCTGCATGGACCGGAACAGCGGAATGAGCCGGACCACCAGGTAGCCCACCACCACGGTCAGGAGGGGCACCGAAACCCACACCAGCCAGGACAGGTTGAGGTCCTCGCGCAGCGCCATGATGATGCCGCCCACGCACATGATGGGGGTGGCCACCATGAAGTTCAGTCCCATCAGGACGAGCATCTGGACCTGCTGGACATCGTTGGTCCCGCGGGTGATGAGCGTGGGGGCACCAAAGGCGTTGACGTCCCTGGCCGAGAAACTGGTGACCTTGCGGAACACGCCGCGCCGGAGGTCGCGGCCCATGGCCATGGCGACTTTGGACCCAAAGTAGACACCGGCGATGGCGGTGCCCACCTGGACGAAGGCCACCAGCAGCATCACGGCGCCGGTGCGCCAGATGAAGTCCGTGTCCCCGCGGGAAACCCCTTCGTCAATGATCTGGGCGTTCAGGCTGGGCAGGTACAGCGCCGCCATGGTGGACGCCAGCTGAAACACAATGACGGCCACAATGTACGGCATGTACGGCCTGGAAAACCGTCGTATCAGGGTCAGGAGCATGCCCACGGGTCCTTAGGATGGGTTCGAAGAATGGTTCGGAAAAGCACGAGGCTTAAGTAGTAGCAGCCGGGGCTGACATCCTTGGCTTTCCCACTCTACGAAACTCCTCCCCGCGGTGAAACAGGCCCCGCAAAAGATCATCCGTGGGGAGTACTGCCTGCATTACCTGCCCGCCGGGGCGGGCTCCGCCGTCGTGCTTTCCTGCTCCCGCGCCTGCTCCGGCGCCGGCTGGATGTCCACGGTCCGCCGCAGCGGCTTTTCCTTGATGAACAGCACGGACACCAGGGCGACGACGGCCACGGCGGCTGAAATCAGGAACACTTCCGCGGTGGCGTCACCGTAGGCGGCCCGCATGATGTCACGGACGGGTTCCGGCATGTGCGCCAGGTCCATGCTGGAGCCCGCTGCGCCGCCCTGGACGGGGATGCCGGCCGCCGCCAGTCCCCGGGTGGCCAGTTCGCTGACCCTGTTGGCCAGGATGGCGCCCAGGACGGAGACGCCAATGGCACCGCCCACGGACCGGAAGAACGCCACGGAGGCGCTGGCCGTTCCAATGTCCGCAGCGCGGACCGTGTTCTGCACTGCCAGCACGAGGTTTTGCATCAGCATGCCCAGGCCAAGGCCCAGCACCGCGGTGAAGATTCCGGCGTGCCAGAGCTCCGTGGTGTGGTCCATGGTGCCTGCCAGCCCCAGCCCGCCGATCAGGAAGACGGATCCCGCGATCAGGTAGCCCTTCCACTTTCCGGTGCGGCTGATCAGGAGTCCGGAAGCCACTGAACCCGCCAGGTTGCCCGCGATCATGGGCAAGGTAAGGAGTCCGGCCTCCGTGGGGGTGGCGCCGCGGGCCACTTGGAAGTACTGCCCCAGGAAGGTTGAGGAGCCGAACATCGCGATACCCACGGCTACGGAGGCGAGGATGGCAAGGGCCGTGGTGCGTTCGGAGATGATCTTGAGCGGGATGATCGGCTGCTCCACCTTGGATTCCACCAGGACCAGCAGCGCCAGCAGGAGGATTCCGCCGCCGACCATGAGGGCGGACTCCCAGGAGATCCAGTCGTAGTACGCGGGGTTGCCGGCGAAGGAGACCCAGATCAGCAGCAGGCTTACCCCGGAGGTGAGCAGGACGGAACCGAGCCAGTCGATCTTGGCGGGCCGGCGGACGTGGCTGATCTTGAGGGTGACCTGCAGGAGGATCAGGGCGACGACGGCGAGCGGCACGCACACGAAGAAGGTCCAGCGCCAGCCCAGCGGGCTGTCCACGATGAAACCGCCCAGCAACGGTCCCCCGGCGGTGCCCACTGCCATGACCGCGCCCATGTAACCGGAGTATTTCCCGCGGTTCCGCGGCGGGATCATGGTGCCGATGATGGCCTGGGCCAATGCCGTCAGGCCGCCCATGGCTACGCCCTGGATGACCCGCGCACCCAGCAGCAGCGGGATGGTTTCGGAGAGGCCTGCCATGACGGAACCTGCAACGAAGATGATGATGCTGAGCTGGACCAGGAGCTTCTTGTTGAAGAGGTCAGCCAGCTTGCCCCAGATGGGCGTGGTGGCGGCGTTGGCCAGCAGCGCTGCGGTGATCACCCAGGCGAAGTCGGTCTGGGTTCCGTGCAGGTCGGACATGATGGTCGGCAGGGCGTTGGCCACGATCGTGCTGCTGAGAATCGCCGTGAAGAAGGCGGCCAGGAGGCCGGTGAGCGCTTCCATGATCTGGCGGTGGGACATTTCGGGCGGTGCGGCGGGTGCACTCAACATGGTGACCCGGGCGGCTGTGGTTGCCATAGGTTTGCTCCTAGGGGGTGGTGATGGTGCCGGCCGCCGTTGCCCGGGCTGATTTCTTGAGTGATTCGGTGAGTTTGTGCAGGGTTTTCGCCGTGTTGCCGGCGTCCTCCTCGCTCCAGTCCCGCAGGTAGTCCTGCAGGGCTGCCGTCCGCTGCTCCTCGATGCTCCGGAGCCTGTCCGCTCCCAGGGGCGTGAGGGCAACCAACTGTGCCCGTCCGTCGTCGGGGTCCTGCCTGCGGACCACCAGGCCGTGCTCCTCCAGGTCCGCGATGTGGCGGCTGAGGACCGGCGCGCTGACTCCCAGCCGCTCGGCCAGGCTCGTGGCGCGCGACTCCCCCTCCCCCACGAACCGGAGGACGCCCTGGAGTGCGACTCCGGTCTCCTGCCCGCGGACTGCGGCAGTGGCGATGCAACGCACCGCGCGCTGGAGATCGAAGATCTGGTAGACGAGATCGGCCGCCGTATCCGGTGCAACTGCCATTGCTACAGACACTCCTTACTTGTTTGCCTGAAGCAACTATATACCCATTTGGTTGCTTCAGGAAACTAAAGGGCGGATAGTGGGAAAACGAAGGGCCCCGGCTCCTTGCGGAGGCCGGGACCCTTTTTCTGCGTATTCGGTTGAGTGGGCCCTATGCGGGGAGATGGGTTGGGGCGAACATCTTCAGGAGCGTTTCCACCACGACGACGTTGGGCCCGTCACCGGCGAAGCCCGCCTTGAGCGCCTCCCCCACGTCCTCCGGCGCCACTTTTGTGGCCGGCACGCCGAAGGCTTCGGCGAGTTTGACAAAGTCCGGGCGGGCCAGCTCGGTGGCGGTTGCCTTGCCGAAGGCGCCCACCATGTATTCGCGCAGGATGCCGTAGCCGCCGTCGTCCACGATCAGCCAGGTGACCGGCACGTTGTGCTGCTTCGCCGTGGCCAGTTCCGCGATGGAGTACATGGACGAGCCGTCGCCGGAGACGGCGAGCACCCGGCCCGGCTTGCCAACTGTTTCCAGCCCCACGGCGGCGCCGATCGCCGCCGGGAAGCCGTAGCCCAGGCCGCCGGCGCCTTGGGCGGAGTGGAACTGGCCCTCCCGGGCGTCCCAGCAGCTCCAGCCCCAGTAGGCGGCGATGGTCATGTCCCAGAAGGTCTGCATGTCCGCCGGGACTGCATCCCGGATGTCGGCCATGAACTTCAGCTCCTTGGCAAGGTCCTGGGATTCCAGGCGCGCCCGGACTTTCGCCAGGGATTCCTTGACCAGGTCCTCCGGAGAGGTGCCGTGCCAGTTGGGCCTGGCATGCGCAGGCTCCACCTCCAGCGCCTCGTCCAGGGCAGCCAGTGCCTGTCCCGCGTCCGCGCGGATGCCCAGCCCGGGCCGGTTGGACTCCAGGACCCGGGGTTCGGCGTCGATCTGGATGATCCTGCCGCGCGGCTCGAAAGTGAAGTAGTTGGACGTGACCTCGCCCAGCGAGGAGCCGATCACCACCAGCACGTCGGCGTCCTCAAGCAGATCGGTCATGTAGCGGTCCTCGATCCAGGACTGCAGCGAGAGCTCGTGGTTCCAGGGGAATGCGCCGTTGCCGCCCGGGGTGCAGATCACGGGGGCACGCAGTTTCTCCGCAATGGAGAGCAGCGACTTCTCAGCCCGGCCCCGGCGGGTACCGCCGCCGGCAATGACGGCCGGGCGCTCGGCGGCCTGCAGCCATTTCACCGCTTCGCGGACCAACTCCACCCGCGGCGGATTGTCCGCCGCTTCGGCGAGCGCGTCCTCCACCGGCGGCACCATGATCGGATCGAGCAGGACGTTCTGCGGAATCTCGAGCCACACCGGCCCCTGGGGCGAGGAAATTGCCTCGGTCCAGGCGTCCTGGATGGCCGACGGGATGCCGGACGCGTGCTGGATCAGCCGCTGGCTCTTCGTCACGTTCGCGGCCGAGGCCTTCTGGTCATCGAGCTGGTGCAGCATGCCCTTGCGCCGGGCGCCCAGGCCTTCCAGCGGAATCTGGCTCGCCACCACCACCATCGGCACCCCTGTGGCATAGGCCTCCTGCAGCCCGGCCAGCGACGTCAGCGCGCCCGGGCCGGTGGAGAGGAACAGGACGCCCACTTCACCGGTGGCCCGCGAGTACCCGTCCGCAGCGAAGGCGCTGTTGTTCTCCACCCGAGAGGAAACGAACTGCAGGTTGCCCCGGCCCATCGCATCAAACAGTCCCAGCGCATGCTGCCCGGGGATGCCAAACACCGTTTTCGCGCCCAGGGCTTCCAGTGTCTCGACGACGAGGTCCCCGCCGTTGCGGGCACCCGTAACCGGACCCTTCGCTGCCGGCACCGCCGCCTTGCCCGGATCGTGCTCGACCATCCCCGCTACTCCTTGCCCGCCGGTGCGAAGCCTGCCGGCCGGCGGACCTCCTGGCCGAGCGCCTGGGCGGCGTAGCCCGTCGCTGAGCCGAAACGGTCGCCTTCCACGGCGTTGTCTGCCATCAGCGTGACAAGCTCGTAGGCAACGTGGCTGGCGGCGACGCCGGTGATCTCGGCGTGGTCGTAGGCCGGGGCCACCTCCACGACGTCGGCGCCCACCAGGTTCATTCCGCGGAAGCCGCGGATGATTTCCAGCAGCTCCCTGCTGGTGATTCCGCCGGCTTCGGGCGTGCCGGTGCCGGGAGCATGGGCAGGGTCCAGGACGTCGATGTCCACCGAGATGTACAACGGGCGGTTGCCGATCCGGTCCCGGACCTTGGCCACGGTTTCCAGGACGCCCTGGTAGTAGACGTCCGCGGAGGTGACGATGCCGAACCCGAACCGGTGGTCGTCGTCGAGATCCTTCTTGCCGTACAGCGGGCCGCGGGTGCCGATGTGGCTGATGGCTTCCGTGTCCAGGATGCCCTCCTCGACGGCCCGGCGGAACGGGGTGCCGTGGGTGTATTCGGCGCCGAAGTAGGTGTCCCAGGTGTCCAGGTGCGCGTCGAAGTGCAGCATCGCCACCGGTCCCCCGGCCCGCTCAGCCGCCGCGCGGAGAAGCGGCAGGGCAATCGTATGGTCACCGCCGAGGGTCACCAGCCTGCTGCCTCCGGCCGTGAGGTCCAAAGCGTTCTGCTGGATGGTCTCGATGGCTTCATTGATGTTGAACGGGTTGACCGCCATGTCCCCGGCGTCGGCAACCTGGATGTTCTCGAAGGGGCTCACGTCCCACGCCGGGTTGTACGGGCGGAGCAGGCGGCTGGCTTCCCGGACGTGATTGGCGCCGAAGCGGGCTCCCGGACGGTAGGACACGCCCGAATCGAACGGCACGCCCACCACGGTGACGTCGGCCTTGGCCACCTGGTCCAGCCGCGGCAGCCGCGCATAGGTGGCAGCACCCGCATAGCGAGGGATGCGGGATGAATCAATGGGGCCTAGGTTGCCGTTGGCTTCGATGCGCAGCTCTTCCACTGGAGGCCTCTCCTTCGAGGAGTTGAGGGACTGTTGTGACTGCCATCATACACCCGGGTTTTCCTATGTGCACCGCATGTTTACAGAGCCTCACCCGTCTGAGTAGCGCTAAGTGTCGTTTTGAACGCTCAAAACGACACTTAGCGCTACCTAGTTGTGGGGTTAACGGCTGGCGGCGGGAACGAGGACCCAGAGCACCTCAACCTGCTTGTCCGTGGGGTTGATCCAGGTGTGCGGCTCACGGCCCGGGAAGGTGACCGTGTCTCCGGGGCCGAGGTCGTATTCCTCGTTGGTGAGGATCAGGCGGATCCTCCCCTTGATCACATGGAGAACGTCAACGTCGCAGTCCACGGCATAGAGCTCGGACTCACCGCGCCCGTGCGGTTCAATGCAGGCCTGGATGATCTGGATGCGCCGCTCCGAGCGGGCGGTGAGGAGCCGCTCCACGATGCCTTCGCCGCCGAGGGAAATCCTTGGCCCTTCGTTGCGTTTGGTCAGGTGTGTTTCCGGGGCCGCGAACAGGTCGCCGATCGAAATCGACAGCACCTGGCAAAGTGTCACGAGCGAGGCGACGGACGGTGACGTCAGGTCCCGCTCAACCCGGCTGAGGAATCCCTTGGTCAGGCCCGTAGCGTCGGCCACCTGCTCTATGGTGAGCCGCTGGGACTGCCGGGCCGCACGGATCCTGGAACCGATGGCTACCGGAACGTTGCTCGGCTCAACTGGCAGTGCCTTCATCTACGAACCTTTCATGGCCGGCCGTCCGGCTCCGCTCTGGAGCAATCCTAATGGCCAGCCCTGCCTGTGACGCGCCCCTTGCGTGCGCGCCGCGGCGACGCCAAACCTCCCTTGACTGTTACCACCATCACAGCCTAACTTGAGACAACCATTGTTGCCTATAGGGCAATAGCCCGGAACCTCCCCCCATCTCCGCAGCAGCTGCCCGGCTCCCCGGTGCCCGGACTGCAGCCCCGCTGCCAACACGCTCCAAGGAGCCAACATGGACCTACGTGTCATCAACATCGCCATCGTGGTGGTGTACCTTCTCGCGATGCTGGCCTTCGGCTGGTGGGGCAAGTCCCGCACCAGGAACAACAGCGACTTCCTGGTTGCCGGCCGCCGCCTCGGCCCCTTCCTCTATACAGGCACCATGGCCGCCGTCGTCCTGGGCGGGGCCTCAACGGTGGGCGGTTAGGCCTCGGCTACAAGTTCGGCATCTCCGGCATGTGGCTGGTAGTGGCTATCGGCGCCGGCGTCCTGCTGCTGAGCCTGCTCTTCGCCGGGACCATCCAGAAGTTGAAGATCTACACTGTCTCCCAGATGCTCACCCTGCGCTACGGCAGCAGGGCCACCGAAGCCTCGGGCATCGTGATGCTCGCTTACACGCTGATGCTGTGCGCCACATCCACCGGCGCCTATGCCACCATTTTCGTGGTGCTCTTCGACTGGGACCGGGCTATGGCCATCGCCGTCGGCGGCGCCATCGTGCTGGTCTATTCCACAATCGGCGGCATGTGGTCCATCACCCTGGCGGACCAGGTGCAGTTCATCATCAAGACCGTAGGCATCTTCTTCCTGATGTTGCCGTTCACCCTGAATGCTGCGGGCGGCTTTGAAGGCATCCGCAGCCGTGTGGATGAAAGCTTCTTCCAGATCGACGGCATCGGCGTCCAGACCATCATCACTTACTTCGTCGTCTACACTCTGGGCCTGCTGATCGGCCAGGACATCTGGCAGCGGGTCTTCACGGCGAAGACCCCCACGGTGGCCCGGTGGGGCGGCGCCACTGCAGGCATCTACTGCATCCTCTATGGTGTTGCCGGGGCCCTGATCGGCATGGCCGCCAGCGTGGCCCTCTCCGACATTGAGATCGCCGCAAAGGACGATGTCTATGCCGAGGTGGCACAGACCCTGCTGCCGGTAGGCATCGGCGGACTTGTCCTGGCGGCAGCCGTGGCCGCAATGATGTCAACGGCTTCCGGCGCCCTCATTGCCGCCGCAACCGTGGCCCGCGCAGATGTCCTGCCTTTCGTCGCCAGCTGGTTCGGCAAGACCATCAACACCGAAGACACGGACAACCCGGAGCACGACGTCAAAGCGAACCGCACGTGGGTCCTCGCCCTTGGCATCGTGGCCATCGTCATCGCCATCATCACCAAGGACGTGGTGGCAGCCCTGACCATCGCCTACGACATCCTGGTGGGCGGCCTCCTCGTGGCAATCCTGGGCGGCCTGGTCTGGAAGCGCGGCACTGGCCTGGCCGCCGCGGCCTCCATGGCAGTAGGGTCCGTGGTGACCCTGGGCACCATGATCATCCTTGAAGTCAACGCCAAGGCGCCGCTTGACGGCATCTACGCCAACGAGCCCATCTACTACGGCCTCCTGGCCTCAGCGGTGGTCTACATTGCGGTGTCCCTGCTGACCCAGCCCACGGACCCCCAGGTCATGCGCAACTGGCAGCGCCGGGTGGCCGGGCAGGACAGCGAAGAGGCGCCGGTTCCCACCGCCGTCCGCTAGGTCCCGCGGGCCGGCGGCCAGGCCCGCTCCGGGGCGCCGGCACCAGGCAAACGACGACGGCGGCACCTCCTGTCGCGTTCCAGCGAAGGAGGTGCCGCCGTCGTCAGTCCTACTCGGCTTCGCGGACCTCGTCGGGGTCCTCCAGGGGGACCACCCGGTCCTCTGCGTCGATCACGACAGGAGGCACCTGGACCACAGGTTCCTCCTCGTCCAGGAGATCGTCCTCGGTGTCCCAGCCGTCCTCATCTACCGGTGCATCCTCGGCGTAGTCGTAGGCGGGATCCGCCTCCACGGCATCAAGGTGCGGCATGTCCGGGTGCTGTCCGGTGGTGCCCATGATTGAACCTCCGTTTGTTCGCCTGACGTGCTCTTTCAGTGAGGGCGCGGGCCGCGCCACACTTTCATCACAGCACCGCCCGGCATACGGGTCAATAGCGCATGAAACCGGCTGGCGGGACCCGCGGAAGCGGCGCCGAATTTAAGGCGGACCGAAATGTCCGAGGGAGGATTACCTGCCAAAAATCCGCGGATTTTCGCAGTAAGCTGGCACTGCAATGGGGCCGAGCCATGCCCCATCCAGCCCAGGAGTGTCCGTGTCTCCGCACGCCCAGAACAACCGAAACGCCGCGCCCCGGCCGTCGTCCCTCCCGGCCGCACCGGAAGGATCCGGGCCGAACCGGCAGTCCCGGCCGTCGCCGTCGGACATTAAACGATGGCGGCAATACCTCGCGGACGAGCGCGCCGAGGCCGCAGTTTACCGGGACCTGGCGCAGAGCCGCCAGGGTGAAGAACGTGAAATCCTCCTGGCCCTGGCCGAGGCCGAAGGCCGCCATGAAGCACACTGGCTGGGCCTGCTCGGGGACCGCGCGGGCAAGCCCCGGCGTGCATCCCTCCGCAGCCGGCTGCTGGGCTTCCTGGCCCGGCACTTCGGCTCTGTGTTCGTGCTGGCGCTGGCCCAGCGCGCCGAAGGCCGCTCCCCCTACGCCAAGGACCCCAACGCCACGGATGCCATGGCGGCCGATGAGCAGATCCACGAGGAAGTGGTCCGCGGACTGGCAACACGGGGGCGCAACCGCCTGGCCGGAACTTTCCGGGCAGCGGTGTTCGGCGCCAATGACGGCCTGGTCAGCAACCTGTCCCTGGTGATGGGCATGGCCGCTTCCGGCGTGGCCAGCAGCGTGGTGCTGCTGAGCGGCATTGCCGGCCTCCTGGCCGGCGCCATGTCCATGGGCGCCGGTGAGTTCATTTCCGTCCGTTCCCAGCGTGAACTGCTGGCGGCAACCCGGCCCACGCAGGTCACGCTGGTAGCCGCTCCCAAACTGGACCTCGAGCACAACGAACTGCTCCTGGTGTACCTGGCCAGGGGCATGACCCAGGAAGCCGCGGAACACCGGGTGGCCGAGCGCACCGGCCTGCTGCCCTGTGACTGCGATCCCAGCTTGTCGCTGCAGCCGGAACTGCCCGACGTCGATGACCAGCATGAGGCGGTGGGCACCGCGTGGGGCGCGGCCCTGTCCAGCTTCTGCTTCTTCGCGTCCGGCGCCATCGTACCCATCCTGCCGTTTGTGGCCGGACTGACAGGTGTGCCGGCGCTGGTGGTTGCGGGCGTCCTGGTGGGCGTGGCCCTGCTGGTCACCGGCGCCACCGTTGGGCTGCTGTCCGGCACATCACCCCTGACGCGCGGGCTGCGCCAGCTTGCCATTGGGCTGGGCGCCGCGGCAGTCACCTACCTGTTGGGGCTGGTCTTCGGCACCGTGGTGGGTTAGCGGTGGCATGCTAATGGGCGCAGCCTAGTGGAGGACCGCCGCGTGGGATCCCGCCATGCGCGGGCCAGGGTCCGCCGAGGCGCACGCGGGATAGCCAGGCTCCTGGTCATCGCCGCACTGTCCGCAGCGGCAGTTTTTGGTGTGGCCCTGGCAGTCAGCGATCCGCGCTTCAAGGAACTGCTGGATGTCCGCATCGGCCCGGGAACCGGCCAACCAGGCGGACAGTCCGGGGAGTCCAGCGGCCAGCAGGACACCCACCCCACGGGACATGCCGGCCAGGCACCCGCGGCTGAGGGCCGGACGAAGACGCCGCCTCCGGGATTCGAGGAGTCGGACGCCCCGCTGGCCGCCGCCAGCCCGCCGCGGCCGGGCAGCGATTCCTACCGCTTCCTCGCAGTCAACGGGGACGGCAGCCCCGTGGGGTATTCCCCCTGCAGGCCGCTGCACTATGTGGTCAATGACGAGCTGGCACCGGCCGGCGCGCAGCAGCTCATCATGGAGGCCATTACCACCATCTCGGCCGCCACCGGCATCCAGTTCATCTATGACGGAACCACCCGGGAACAGCCATCCCCGCAACGGCCGCCCTACCAGCCGGAGGCCTACGGCGAGCGCTGGGCACCGCTGCTCATCGCCTGGACAACCCCGGACGCGGCCCCGCAGCTGAAGGGCAAGGTGATCGGCACCGGAGGCAGCACCCACTTCAGTTACGACGACGGCCCCAAGGCCTTTGTGACCGGCGGCCTGGACCTGGACTCACCGCAGATCGCCAATGAGCTCCTTAACCCGGACGGCCACCTCTATGCCAGGGCCGTGATCCTCCACGAGCTCAGCCATGTCATGGGACTTGACCATGTGGAGGACCCCACGCAACTGATGTACCCGGAAATCGGCACCCCCGAGGGGTTGTCCGCCGGAGACCTCAACGGGCTCTTTGAGCTGGGCAAGGCCCAGTGCCGCAAGGACCTCTGACCAGCCCGACCCGGATGCCGGCCGGGCCTCAGGCGGGCTGCCCGGGCCCCAGCTGGCTTCGCAGCACCTCCACCGCATCCTGCACCGAGTCCACCAGGAAGATGTGGTCTTCCATCACCCGGCCGGCAGCCAGGCTGCGGAGCATGGGCCATGCGGGGTACTGGTGCTCCCAGTGGTGCCTGCCCACCAGCACCATGGGCGTGACCTTTTCCCGCGCGCCGTAGTAGTTCTCGCAGGCGTCCTGGAAGATTTCCTGCACCGTGCCCGCGGCCCCGGGAAGGAAGACGATGCCTCCCTTGCACAGCTCCAGCAGGATGGCTTCCCTGATGGCGTTGGCAAAGTATTTGGCGATGTGCGTGGCGAAATAATTGGGCGGCTCGTGCCCGTAGAACCACGTGGGGATGCCGAGCGACGGCGTTCCGCCGGGAAAGCGTTCGACGACGGCGGCGGCGGCACGAGCCCACGCGGACACCGAGGGACGGAACCCCGGGACGGAGGCGAGCGTGTCCAGCGCCGCCTGCACCTCGGCGTCGGACGCCTCGCTGAGGTACGCTCCCATGTTCGCCGCCTCCATGGCCCCCGGCCCTCCGCCTGTGGCAACGACGCGACCGTCCCGTGCCAGCAGCCGGCCCAGCAGGGTGGCCTGGGCAAAACCGGTGCTGCCACGCTGCGCGGCGTGTCCGCCCATCACCCCCACCATGGCGCGGTCCTGCCAGGGCCCCGTCCTGGCCAGCTCGTCCAGGGCGTCGCCGATGGCATGGTCATGAAGCGCCGAAGCAAGGGTGGCGTCCAGCCGGTGCCGGTGGCCATCATGGATGCTCCATTGATAGATCCGGGCATCCGGCAGCTGCTCATACGGGGAGTGCGGCAGCCCGGAGTAAAGCTCCTGGGGCGTATAGAGGGTGGCCCGGTAGGGGTTGAACGGTACCGCCTCAAGCCGTGGAAAGATCAGCGCACCCCGTTGCCGGAGCAGGTCCTCCGTGCCGTCATCGAACGTGCAGCCGAGGAAGATGGCACCCTCCACGTGCATGCCTTCCAGCGCTGCGGTCCTCCCCCGAAGGTCCAGGGACTGTGCATGCCAGCCGTGCATGTCCAGGGCCCCTGCGCTGACCAGTCGGTCGAAGCTTTCCAGGTCCTGGACTTCGAGGTTGTGCGGGTGGGGGCCCAGGTTTCCGGAGAGGTTCACGGTCTAAACCTAAAGCAATACGGGGTCAGATTCCGCCTCTCCGGAGCACCGGAATGGGCTGAATCTGACCCCGCGCTGGTGAAGGTGCTAGGCGGGAACCCGGACGGGTTCGCCGTGGCGGAAGTGCGCTTCGAGATCCTCGAGGGAATGGCCCTTTGTCTCCGGGACGAACTTGCTGACGAACATCAGGGATGCGAGGTTCACCAGGACGAACAGGCCGAAGGTTCCGGTGGAACCAAGCGCCTCGACCACGATCGGGAACAGGAAGGAGATGGCGGCGTTGACCGTCCACAGCGCGAACACCGCGATTCCCATGGCGAAGCCGCGGATGGCCAGCGGGAACATTTCCGAGAGGAGCAGCCACACGCAGGTGCCGATGAAGCACTGCACAAACGCTACGAACAGCATCATGGCGGCGAGGATGGTGTAGCTGGCGAGGTCCGACTGGGGCAGGAGGAAAACCACAGCGAGCAGGGCCTGGGAGCCCACCACCCCGGAGAAGCCGACGATCAGCATTTTCCGCCGGCCAATAAAACCGAGCAGCCAGATTCCAAGGATGGTCATCAGCACCGAGGTTACGCCGACGCCGATGGTGGCCACCAGGGATGCGCTGACGCCGAGCCCGCTCTTTTCGAGGATGGTGGGGGCGTAGTAGTTCACGGTGTTGATGCCCGTGGCCTGCTGCACCACGGCGAGGCCAATGCCGATCCAGAGAAGGCGGCGCATCCAGGGGTTGTCCCGCAGGTCCCGCCAGGCGTGGCCGCGTTCGTCCTTGGCCGTCTTTGCAGCCTCGGCAATTTCCTGGAACTCGCTGGCGGCCTCTTCAGGGCTTCGGCTGAGGTTGAGGACGCGGCGGCTGTCCTCGAGGCGGCCGCGGATGGCGTACCAGCGGGGCGACTCGGGCAGCATCAGCATTCCGGCGAGCAGCGCTAGGGCGGGAAGGGACGCGATGCCCAGCATGGTGCGCCAGACTTCGGTGTCGTGGATCAGGGCATCGAGCAGGGCGTTGATGGCGAACGCCAGCATCTGTCCGGTGACGATCATGAGTTCGTTGATGGTGACCATGCGGCCGCGCAGGTGGGCCGGTGCCATTTCGGCCAGGTACAGCGGGCAGGTGACGGCCGCCGCGCCGACCCCCAGGCCCAGCAGGATGCGCGCCGCGATCATGAACGGCACGTTGGGGGCGATGGCACAGCCAATGGCGCCGAACAGGAACAGCAGGGCGCAGACCACCAGGGAACCCCTGCGGCCAAGCTTGTCCGCCATGCGGCCGCCGGTGAGCGCACCCACCGCGGCGCCGGGGAACAGCAGGGCGCTGACCACCGTGGCTTCCTCGACGGCGGTCATGTTCAGGGAGTCGTTCATGTACAGCAGGGCGCCGGAGATGACGCCGGTGTCGTAGCCGAAGAGCAGGCCGCCCAGGGTGGAGATGACAGTGAGCCGGGCGAGATAGCCGCGGCGCCGGTCGCCGGGCGCGGTCAGCGATTGTTTCTGCAACAGCATTGTTGCCTCTCAGATTCTCTCGGGGAACTGCGGTAGCGGTCAGGGATGTGATGCGTCCCACCTACGTTAGAGCGCTCTAACAATTCATGTCAACACAAAGTCCTAATGTCAGTACATGATGCTTTCTAACGCGCTTCCGCTACTGCATGGCCAATCCCTTGACCCTCGGACAGCGCCTGCTAGGATCGGAGGAGGAAAAAGTATGTCCTATCAAGCGAACATATAGTGGCAAAGCGGCCCTCCATGCCCCGCCCGGGCGAAGGCGCCCCGCAACAGGAACGTAAGGGAAGTACCGTGGCGAACAACCTGGGTCTCAGCATCGACCGCTCCTCCCCCGTCCCGCTCTACCACCAGGTGGTGCAGGGCATAGAAGCGGCCATCTTCAGCGGGGTCCTGGAACCCGGCAGCCGGCTCGACAACGAGATCGACCTGGCGGCACAGCTGAACCTTTCCCGTCCCACGATGCGCAAGGCCATGGACGAACTTGTCCGGTCCGGCCTGCTGGTGCGCAAACGCGGCGTGGGAACCCAGGTGGTTTCCAGCCAGGTGCGCCGTCCGCTCGAGCTCTCCAGCCTCTACGACGACCTCACCAATAACGGCAAGAAGCCAACCACGGACGTCCTGAGCTTCTCCCATGTGGAGGCGGACGACGCCACCTTGGCCACGCTGCAGCTCCCTGCCGGTTCGAAGGTCTACCACTTCACCAGGCTGCGCAAGGTGGGGGGCAAACCGCTGGCGCTCATGGAGAACTGGGTCCGTGATGACATCACCGACATGGATGAAGCCATGCTGGCCGGGGAAGGCCTGTACGCCATCCTGCGCCGCGGCGGCGTGAACTTCCGCCTCGCCAACCAGCGCATCGGCGCCGTGGTGGCCAACGACTACCAGGCCTCCCTCCTGGACACTGCGCCCGGATCCGCGCTGGTCACCATGGAGCGTACTGCCACGGATGACACCGGCCGGCGCGTGGAAACCGGCCACCACGTGTACCGGGGTGATTCCTACAGCTTTGAAATGACACTCGTACAGCGCTAACGCAAGGAGCCAACTCCATGACCAACTGGGTCTACCCCCTGGGCACCGCCGCCGACGGCAAATGGGACGTCTCGATCGGGACCTCCGATTCCTCCCTTGCCGTGGACGGCTGGGCACACACCGGACTGAAGGTGGGCACCCTCGCCGCCGGGGCCGACGTCGTCCTTCCCGCCGCCGCTGAGGAGCGCATTGTGGTGCCCCTTAGTGGATCCTTTACCGTCACGGTGGACGGCATCGAGTACCAGCTGGAAGGCCGTGCCTCGGTGTTCCACGGCCCCAGCGACGTTCTCTACTCCGGCACGGGGCGGGGGGTCACCATCAGCTCGGCCGACGGCGGCCGGGTGGCAGTTGCCACCGCACCCGCCAAGGACCCGTACCCCACCCGCCTGGTGACTGCCGCCGAGACCCCGGTGGAACTGCGCGGGGCGGGCAACTGCTCCCGCCAGGTCCACAACTTCGGCACGCCCGCCGCCCTGGAAGCGGACCGGTTCATCGTCTGCGAGGTCCTTACTCCCGCCGGAAACTGGTCCTCGTACCCGCCTCACAAGCATGACGAGGAAAAGGACGGCGAGACGCACCTGGAGGAGATCTACTACTTCGAGACGCGGGTCGCCGCCGGCTCGGCTGCCCCGGCCGACGCCGATGCCATCGGCTACCAGCGCGTCTACGCCTCCGATGAGCGCCCCATCGACGTGTCCGCCGAGGTCCGCACCGGCGACGTTGTCCTGGTTCCTTACGGCTGGCACGGTCCGGCGATGGCTGCACCGGGCTACGACCTGTACTACCTGAACGTGATGGCCGGACCGGGACCGGTGCGGGAATGGCTTATCAGCGACGATCCCCACCACGGCTGGGTGCGCCAGACGTGGGACGGGCAGGACATCGACCCCCGGCTGCCGTTCGGAGCGTAGTGCGCAGGGGCGCAGGACTGCCAATGGCATAGTGGAGACTTGTGAAGCAGACTTCCCCCGCCCGCTCCGTGACCATGGAGGACGTGGCACGTGAGGCAGGGGTGAGCCGCGCGCTCGTCTCCCTGGTGATGCGCGATTCCCCCAAAGTCTCGGCCGCCAAGCGGACGGCGGTGCTGGAAAGCGCCGCCGCCCTGGGCTACTCCCCCAACCGGCTTGCCAGCCGCCTCGCGAGCCACCGCACCAACACCCTGGGCGTCCTCTTCCTTGACCTGCACAACTCGGTCTTCGCAGACATTTACGACGGCATTGCCGAGGGCCTCGCCGGCAGCGGCAACCAGGTGATGGTCGCCGTCGGCTCCGCTGATCCCGGCACCGAACTGGAAGCCGTGAGGAACTTCGTGGACCTCCGCGTGGACGGGGTCATCCTGGCCGGCTACACCGGCTTGGCCGGTGAACTGGAGGCCGCCCTGCGCGGGACGGCCGCCGTCGTCATCACCAGGGAATTAAAGGTCGACGGCGTCGATTCAGTCCTGACGGATGACTTCCGCTCCGGAGCGCTCGCCGTGGAGCATCTGCACGGGCTGGGGCACCGGCGGATCGCCCACGTGGATATCTCCGACTGGCTGCCGTACACCGACCGCCGCGAAGGCTACCTGCACGCGATGAAGCAGTTCGGCCTTGAGCCGATGCTGGTGCACAGCGACATGACCGAGCGCGGCGGGCGCAACGTCATGGAACGCTTCCTGGCTTCCGGCGCCGTGCTGCCCACCGCGATCTTTGCCCACAACGACCTCACGGCCATCGGCATCATGGGGGCCCTGGCTACGCACGGGCTGAGGGTCCCGGACGATGTGGCGATCGTGGGCTGCGACAACATCGAACTGGCCGCCTCGCCCCTCATTGGACTGACGTCCATCGACCAGCACGCCGGGGAACTCGGCCGGGTGGCGGCGCAGGTCATGCTCGACCGGCTTGCTGGTTCCGCCGGCCCTGCCGTCACGCGCAAGCTCGAACCGGCCCTGGTGGTCCGGAGCTCCTCAAATCCCGGCGCGGGACCCTAGCCACCCACGGCAAGGTCCCGCACCAGGAGTTTCAGCGCACGCCCGCCGTGGCTTGTTCCACCCTCACCGGGACACCGCTGGCCAGCGATTCCTGGGCGGCGTCCGCCACCCGGGAGGCGGCCACGGCGTCGTCCGGCGTGCAGGGGTTGTCCCGCTGGCCAAGGACAAGCTCAACGAACGCGGCCATTTCGGACCGGTAGGCCTGGTCAAAGCGCTCGGCGAAGGTCCTGTGCGGCTCACCGGACGGGAACCCCACGCCGGGCTCGGCCGACGCCATGGCGGTTTTTTCATCCAGGCCCACCGTCAGCGATCCCATGGAACCCTGGATTTCCAGGCGGACGTCGTGGCCGGCCCCGTTGTAACGCGTCGCTGAGACAGTGCCCACGGTGCCGTCGTCGAACGTCACGAGCGCGAGCGCTGTGTCCACGTCCCCCACAGCGCCGATGGCCGGGTCCCCGTTGTTGGAGCCCTTCGCGTACACCTCAACGATCTCCCGGCCCGTCAGCCAGCGGAGGATGTCAAAATCGTGGACGGAGCAGTCGCGGAACAGGCCGCCTGAGGTGGCCAGGAACTCCACAGGAGGCGGTGCCATGTCACAGGTGACGGCCCGCAGCGAGTGGATCCAGCCCAGTTCACCGGCCTGGTAGGCCCGCCTGGCTTCCAGGTAGCCGGCATCAAGGCGGCGCTGGTGGCCGATCTGGACCACACCGTGCTTGCTGCGGATGTAATCCAGCACGGGCAGGGCATCCGCCACATTCATTGCCACCGGCTTCTCGCAAAATACCGGGATGCCCGCGTCCACGCCCGCCTTGATCAGCCCGGGATGGGTGGCGGTGCCTGTAGCCACCACCAGGCCATTTACGCCGGAGGCAAGGAGGGCTTCGACGGACGGAAGAAACTCGGCGCCCAGGCCGGCTGCCACCGTCCGCGCGTGCTCTTCGGCCACGTCGGTGAGCCGGAGCCTGACGTTGATGCCCTTGGGGTTCAGCACCCCGTTGAGGCCCGCGATGTTGCCGGCGTGCATCACGCCGATCCGGCCCACGCCTACCAGGCCAAGGGTTACATCCTTCATTGTTTTTCCTCTGCATAGACGGTAAAGGCGGTCCGGAAGGCGTCGAGGGCTGCGGCGCTGCCGTCCCTGGCCCACGCCTCCATGCCCACTGTGCCGTGGTAGCCGGCATCGGCGAGGGCCCGGGCAACGGCTGCGTAGTTGATTTCTCCGGTTCCGGGCTCGCAGCGGCCGGGCACATCCGCAACCTGGACTTCACCGATGTGCGGCAGGGCGGATCTCACGAGTTCGATGAGGTTCCCCTCCCCCAGCTGCGCGTGGTACAGGTCCAGCATCAGTTTGGCGTTCGGGTGCCCGGCAGCCTCCACCAGTGCGAGGGTGTCCTTGGCCCGCGCCAGCGGGATGCCGGGGTGGTCAAGGATGGTATTCAGGTTCTCCAGGCAGAACGTCACACCGTGTTTTTCGCCCAGGGCGCCAAGCCGCTGCAGGGTTCTGGCGCCCGTGGCCCACATGCGGCCGGTGGAGCGGTATACCGGGCGGGCGGCGCGGCCTTCCACCAGTTCAGCCGGGTGCACCACCATGCGGCTGACGCCCAGTTCGAGGGCGGTGGGGATCAGCGATTCAGCCGTCCGCACCACCTCATCGGCCGTGTCCGGGTCCACCAGGCTGCCCGATACGTAGCCCGTCATGGAGGAGAAGACCGCCCCGGTAGCCTTCAGCGCCTGGATGTCCTTTCCGCGCGAGTCCCAGAGCTCGACGTCGAATCCCGCCTCGTGGATCCTGCGCACCCGTTCCACAAACGGCAGGTCCAGGAAGACCATCTCGGCGCATACTGCCAGGCGCATCAGACGGCTGCCTTCCCGGCGACGGTAACAGGGGCGCCGCTCTTGACGGACTCGATGCAGGCCAGCGCCATTGCCAGGGCGCGGCGGGCGTCGGCAGCGCCCGGCGTCAGGGTGAAACCGGACGACGGCGATGGCACGCCGCCGTCGCGCCCGGCACGGACCGCCTCGGCGAAGTCCGCCAGTTCGTCCGTGTAGGCCTGGCGGAAGAGTTCGACGTTGAGCCGCGGGGTGTCCGCGGACAGCCCCTCTGCGGTGTAGCGGCGGGCGGCCGTCTCCGTGGCCCGGCCGGCCTGGACCATGCCCTTGGAGCCGAAGACTTCGCCGCGGATGTCGTACCCGTACAGCGCACTGAAGTTCGCCTCGGCCACCGCCAACGCACCGTTGCTGTACCTGATCGTCACCACCGCTGTATCCAGGAACCCCTGGTCACGGAGCGAGGGTTCCACGAGCGCATCGGCCACCGCGTAAACCTCCACGGGTTCGGCCCCTTCGTTGAACCAGTTGAGGGTGTCGAAGTCGTGGATGAGGGTTTCGAGGAAGATGGTCCAGGCCGGGACCCTGGCGGCATGGGGGATGCTTCCGTTCCCCGGATCACGGGTCAGCGAGCGCAGGAGTTGCGGGGTCCCGGCAATGCCCGCGGCGAGGTCCTTCTTTGCTGCCTGGAAATCTTCGGCGTAACGGCGGTTGAATCCGATCTGGAAGTGCACGCCGGCAGCGTCCACGGCTGCCAAGGCGGCGTCGAGTTCCGCCAGCCCCTGGCCGCCCGGCTTCTCGCAGAAAACGTGCTTCCCGGCGGCGGCCGCCTGGGTGATAAGTGCCGAGTGGAACCGTGCCGGGCTGGCGATGATCACGGCGTCAACCTCCGGATCCGCGAAGATGTCGTCGGCGCTGGCCGTGACCTTGGTGGTGCCCAGTTCCAGGGCAAGGCTCCGGGCGGACTCGATGTTGGGGTCGGCAATGGCCGCCAGGACCGCGCCGGGGACGCGGCGCGCAACGCTGTCGGCATGGAATGCGCCCATCCAGCCGGAGCCGATGAGCCCTATCCGTACCGGTACCGGGACTGCCGTGGGGTTCTGGGTGATGTAAGCCAAGGGCTCATCCTTTCGGGTGTGTGAAGAGACGGTTAAGCGGGGGGTCATTCGCCCGGAAAGCTAATGCCGAGCCGGCGCCGGATTTCGTCGGCGGCTTCCATGGTCCGGATGGAGGCCGCGAGCGGACGCTGGGGGCTTTCTGCCTGTCCGGCCGCGATGTAACGGGCCACTGCTGCGGCTTCGAAATGCAGGCCCTCGAAGTGCCCGCCCGCCGGCTCGCTGTAGCGCCGCCGCGTCCCGTCGGGGAAACGCAGCTCGAAACCGCCGGGCATGTTGAATGGTCCGTCCATGGTCAGTGTTGCCTGGGAGCCGACAATGGTGGCAGCCGTGGGGGTGAAATTATGCAGCTGCGTGTTCATGACTGCCTGGCTGCCGCCCGGGAAGTGCATGATCGCCGAAAGCTGCGCGTTAACCCCGGACTCGTGCTGCTGGCCAATGACATGCATCTGCTCCGGGGAGCCCAGGATTTCGGTGATAAGCGCCAAGGGATAGGTCCCGAGGTCCAGCAGCGGACCCCCGGCCAGCGCTGGATCAAAGATGCGGTGGCTGCGGTCGAAGTACTCGCCGTATTCCGCCAGCACAGTGGTCACGGCCCCCAGCGTCCCGGCTTCGAGGATCTGCCAGATGACGTCGAATTTTGGCAGGAAGAAACTCCACATCGCCTCGGCGGCGAAAACGCCGGCGGACCCGGCCCGCGCGGCGATGTCCCGTGCCTGGTCCGCATTGAGCCCTATGGGTTTTTCGATCAGGACGTGTTTGCCTGCTTCGAGCGCGAGCAGGGCTGCGCTGTGGTGGAAATTGTGCGGTGTGGCGACATAAACAATGTCGATATCGGGAGCCGCTGCGAGCTCCTCGTAACTTCCGTACGCGGCCGGCACGCCAAACTTCCCGGCAAACTCTTTGGAGCGGGCCACGGAGCGGGAGCCGACGGCGGCAATCACCTGGCGGGAATGCGCCTGCACTGACTCCGTGAACCGCTCTGCAATCCACCCGGGCCCCATGATTCCCCACCGCAGGGAGGGTGCGTCCTTCGAATCCGGGACGCGTGATGCCGGCATGACGGGAACGGCCATCAGTAGATTACTTTCGTGAAGGCTCCGTCACTGTGCAGCGACCGGATCATGGCCTGGGCAACCTGCGATGCCCGCAGGCCGTCTTCTCCGGTGGCGAGCGGTGCGGGCTCGCCCCTTTCGAGGGCGGAAATCCAGGCCTGGAGCTGCAGCCGGTAGGCGTCGGCGAAACGCGGGCGCCAGTCAGCAGGGATTTCGGCCGTGCGGTGGCCCTCGCGCTGGACCACCAGGGCTGCGGGTTCGGGCAGGGCAGCGGTGCCACCCTCGGAAACAACTTCGCACCTGGTGGTATAGCCGTATTGCGCGTTCAGGAACAGTTCCAGGGTCGCCAGGGTTCCGTCGGCCGTCCGGAGGAGCATCACGGCAGGGTCCTGCAGTTCTCCGGGACTGTGCCGCGAGCTGCGCCCCGCCTGCCATGCAACTTCGGTGATGGGCGAGTCCAGCAGCCAGGGGATGATATCGAACTCGTGGATGGCCGAATTGGTGATGGCCGTTTCCGAGCTGGTGCCGGGGCCCGAGGCTACCGTGCGGCTGGTGCAGTGGACAATCAGGGGTTCGCCGTGGCTCCGAAGCCGCGTGGATTCGCGGAGGGCGGCGTAGCCGGGATCGAAGCGCCTCATAAAGCCCATGGACAGCAGCCTGGCACCGGTCGCCGCGACGATGTCCGCCTCAGCTTCCACCACGTCAAGGCTCTCCAGGAGCGTCGGGGCCAGCGGCTTTTCACAAAGCACGGGCGTCATCGCTTCGAAGCATTCCAGCACCAGTCCGGCGTGGGTGGAGTCGTGCGAAGCGACAACGACGGCGTCCACCTCGCTGGAGTTGATCAGCTCCGAGGGGTCCGTCGTGGTCCGGGCCGACGGCGGCGCAGCAGCAGCTGCGCGTCCGGCGTCGAGGTCTGCCACGAAGGTGACTTCCGCACCGTTGACGGTGGCGGAAAGGTTCCTGATATGGTCTGCGCCCATAATGCCGGCGCCAATGACGCCCACCCGGATCGGCATGCTGTTTCCTGTCTAATGTTCAGTGCGCACACGAATGGCAGAGCGAGGGGGCCCATCGGGCATTTGCCGTCGGGCCCCCGGCGGGGTGCTACACGTGCCGCGGGCTGCTTTCCTTGGCAGATTCCGCGATTTCAGCGACGTCGGCGACTTCGGCCTGGACTTCCTTGACGATGTCGCCGTGGCCGCCGAGCTGTTCGAGCTCGTGGGCAAGTTCGGCAAGTTCCGCGCCGCCAGCCATTTGGGCCGTGAGCTCGTCCAGCGTGATGTCCTTTTTGTCGTAGTAGCCGATGGATTTGCCCCGCTTGAGCAGGAGGAACCGGTCGCCCACGGGGAAGGCGTGGTGCGGGTTGTGGGTGATGAAGATGACCCCGAGGCCCCGGTCCCTCGCCTGGAGGATGTAGCGCAAAACTACGCCCGACTGCTTGACGCCCAGGGCCGCCGTCGGCTCGTCCAGGATCAGGACCTTGGCTCCGAAGTACACTGCCCGGGCAATGGCCACACACTGGCGCTCGCCGCCCGAAAGCTGGCCGATGGGCTGCTCCACATCGCGCAGGTCGATGCCCATGTCGGCGAGCTCTTTCTTGGTGATGTCCTTCATTTTCTGGACATCGAGGCTCTTGAACGGGCCGAACCCGGTGGTGAGCTCCGAGCCGAGGAAGAAGTTCCGCCAGATGGGCATCAGGGAAACCACCGCGAGGTCCTGGTAGACCGTCGCGATGCCGACATCGAGGGCATCGCGGGGGGAACTGAATTTCCGTTCGTCACCCATGACGTACAGTGAGCCTTCGTCGTGCTGGTGCAGGCCCGCGATGATCTTGATCAGCGTGGACTTACCGGCGCCGTTGTCTCCCAGAACGCACGTGACGCGGCCGTTGTCCACGGCCATGGTGACGTCACGAAGGGCAATGATGTTGCCGTAGTGCTTGCCTACACCTTCCAGGGAGAGCAAATGAACCGGGGTGTGCGTCAGCGGATCCTTTTCGTTCTTGAGCAGGGTCTGCTGGTCGATTGCTTTGGCGTTCATTTTCTTCGCCCCTTACTTCAGTTCCGCGCGGCGCTTGACGATGAGGTTGACGATGGTAGCCAGCAGAAGCATCAGGCCGAGGAAGAACTTGAACCAGTCCGGGTTCCACTGCGCGTAGACAATGCCTTTGTTGGCCATGCCAAAGATGAAGGCACCGATCGCACCTCCCACGGCTGAACCGTAGCCGCCGGTGAGGAGGCAGCCGCCGATCACGGCGGCGATGATGTAGAGGAATTCGTTGCCCACGCCCTCGCCCGACTGCACGGCGTCGAAGGCGAACAGGTTGTGCATTCCGAGGATCCAACCGCAGAACCCGACCGCCATGAACAGCCCGATCTTGGTCTTCGTCACGGGCACGCCCACGGCGCGTGCGGAGTCGGCGTTGCCGCCCACTGCGAAGATCCAGTTGCCCACCTTGGTGCGCAGCAGTACCCAGGATGCGATGGCAACCAGGATGATCCAGAAGAACACGGTGATTTTGACTTCAACGCCACCGATGCTGATCGACGAGGCGAACACGGCACGGGCCGATTCGAAGCCGTCCAGCTTGGAAATGGACGGCGAGGACACGCTGCCGCCAATAAGCCTGGTCAATGCCAGGTTCAGGCCGGTAAGCATCAGGAACGTCGCGAGGGTGACGATGAAGCTGGGAAGCTTGGTCTTGATCAGGATCCAGCCGTTGATGAACCCGATGGCCAGCGAGACTGCGAGCGCCAAGGCAACGCCTACCCACGCGTTCATGGAGAAATTCCAGCTGAAAAGGGATGCGGTCAGCGCTGATGAGATCACGGCCACGCCGGTGGAAAGGTCAAATTCGCCGCCTATCATCAGCAGCGACACACCGACGGCCATGATCCCGATGGTGGAGCTGCCGTAAAGAATGGTTGCCAGGGCGTTGGGCTGGGTGAAGGTCGAAGAAACCAGCGCGAAGAAAACGAACAGGACCACTGCTCCTACGAGAGCGCCAACTTCAGGGCGGCCCAGGAGCTTCTGGAACGGGTTCCGTTGTCCGACTCGCTCATCGCCGCGCGGCCCGGCTGCTGCGGCTGGTGCCGGAGGCAGGGTTGCTGTATTTGCCATTGGAAGAACTCCTTGTTGGTCAGGCCGTGCGGCGGATACCCTCCGCACGGCCTGAGTCCTGGATCTAGCGGACGCCCTGCTGGGCGAATTTGAGGACGTCTGAAGCGTTCGACTTATCGACAATGGTCGGGCCGGTCAGGACAGGCTGTCCACCGCCGAGCTTGAAGCCGCCGCGCTTTGCCTGCCACAGGGAATCAATCGACATGTAGCCCTGGAGCCACGGCTGCTGGTCCACGGTGAAGATCACGGCACCATCCACGATCTTCTGCGCGAGATCTGCGTTCAGGTCGAAGCTGGCAACCTTCGAAGAGCTGCCGGCATCCGCGACGGACTTGAGCAGCGTCAGGGTGATCGGTGCGCCCAGGCCAATGATGACGTCGGCATCCTTGGCGGCCTGGAGCTTCGCGGTGGCGGTGGACTGGACTGCGGTCATGTCTTTGCCGTCGACGTACAGTATCTCCGCTCCCGGAACTTTGGCCTTGACGCCTGCGCAGCGTGCTTCCAGACCAACGTGGCCCTGCTGCTGAATTACGCATACGGGGTGCTTGAAGCCCTCGGCGGCCAACCGGGTCCCCACGGCCTCGCCGGCGAGTTTCTCGTTGGACCCGAAGTGGGTAAATGCGCCGAGCTGTGACGAGATGCTCTCGCCTGCATTGAGGCTCACCACCGGGATGCCGGCATCAGTGGCCTTCTTCAGGACGTCCTTCAGGGCATCCGGGGTGGCGAGGGTGACGGCGATGCCATCGACCTTCTGGTCGATTGCCTGCTGGACGAGCTGCGCCTGGCGACCGGCTTCAGGATCGCTGGTGTAGAGGAGCTCAACGTTGTCTTTAGCCGATGCTTCCTCCGCCCCCTTGCGGACGATGTCCCAGAAGGTGTCGCCTGCTGCTGCATGGGTGATCAGGGCCACCTTGATGCGGGCGGTGGTTGCCACCTGCCCCGAGGAGCCGGAGTTTGCAGTGTCTGCCGACTTGCCTCCGCCGCTGGAGCAAGCGCTCAGTGCCAGCATCGGAACGACGGCCGCCACGAGGGTCGCCTTCCGCCAGGAAAACTTCTTCACGATATATCTCCTTTGATAAGGGTTGCGGCCCTGCCTCTCTGCAGGAACTCGAGGCCCTCTACAGAGATCATGGGTGATCGGGATCACCCATGTCAAGACTTTGTCCTGACATTAGTATGTTTTTACTTCAAAGAAGATGGTTGGGCGCTTGGGGACGGCGCAGTGGCTGTAGTCGAGCGGACCATCAGGGCAGGATCGATCAGGGTCCGCTGAGGTACGGCGGCAGGATCCTCAAGCCTGGCCAGCAGACGGCGCGCGACCTCGATACCCACAAGATCACTGCGATTATCCACGGAGGTGATGTCCAGGTACCGCGACTTGGCCAGTTGTGAGTTGTCGTATCCGATGACGGAAATCTCATGCGGGACCGACAGTCCGCGGACCCTGATGGCCCCGAGGGCGCCCACTGCCATGGTGTCGTTTGCTGCAAAAATGGCAGTCGTGTCCGGATGGTGCTCCAGCAGCCAGCGTGCCGATTCGTAACCGTCCTCTTCAGACGTGCCCCCCGCCTCCCCGACGACGCAAACCTCGACACCAGCCTCCCGGAGATGCCCAGTAAAGCCGGCCCTTCGGTGGGCAGCGGCACCACCGGACCCGGACAGGTGCCCGATCCTGGTGTGTCCGAGGTCCAACAGGTGGGCGGCGGCCATGGCGCCCCCGGCGTCGTCATCATTCGTTACCAGGTCCATGCCTTCAGGCACCCCGTTTCGCCAGCCTGCCACGATAGTGGGCACCCCCGCACCGGTCAGCATGGACAAAGTGGGCTCGGCAGCAATGACCAGGCCATCAACGTGCATGGCCAGCAGTCCGTCCACAGCCTCGCTGATACGGTTTGCGCCAGGGCGGGAATCGGCCAGCATCACCTGGTAGCCACCCTCCGTCAGCACGGATTCCATACCCCGCAGCAGATCGACAAACCAAAGGTTCCGGTAGTCATCTATGACAAGTCCTATGCTCTTTGTCCGGCTGCTGGCTAGCGTCGTGGCTGCCCGGCTGGGACGGTAGCCAAGTTCCGAGATCGCCGCCTGCACTGCATTGCGGCGCTTCTCGCTAACGCGCACCGGGTTCTGCAGCACCAGCGAAACCAGCGATGGCGAGACTCCTGCATGCTTGGCCACGTCATAGATGGTGGGGCGCCGGTTCGTGAGGCGATCATGCGTCATGGAAATGCCTTTCTTCTCTCGGTTGAGAATATCCCGGCGAACGATTGACAGGACATATGGACATGGATACGCTCAAGGTCAGCGTAAAAATTGTAGCGCTACAAAATGCCGCTGGCGATTCCGCTGCGGCTGAATTTCAAAGGAGAAATCAATGGCTGAAAGCCTCGGTGTAGCAGTCATCGGCGCAGGCATGGCAGGCAAGGCGCACGCTGCCGCGTACCGGACGGCATCCGCCCTGTACAGCCCGACGCTTCCTCCGGTGCGCCTGGTTTCCATCGGCGACGTCAATGCTGAATTCGGCTCCCTGGCCGCCCGCCGATTCGGGTACGAGCGTAACGACACCTCATGGCAGGCAATCGCTGAAGCCGATGACATCGACGTGGTCAGCGTGGTCATCGCCAATTCCCTCCACCGCGAGGTTGTTGAGGGTTTGCTGGCCGCCGGCAAGCACGTGCTGTGCGAAAAGCCCCTGAGTGATTCGATGGACGATGCCCGCGCAATGGCCGACGCCGCCCGAAATGCGTCCAGCATCGCCCGCATTGGCTTCACCTTCCGCCGTACACCGGGCATCGCCTACATTCGCAACCTCATCCGGAACGGGGTTCTCGGCAACGTCCTGCATTTCAGCGGCCGGTACTGGACCGACTATGGCTTCAGCCCCTTCGCCCCCATGAGCTGGCGGTACAAGGGTGGCGCAGGTTCAGGTGCCCTTGCCGACGTCGGGTCCCATCTGGCTTACGTCTCTGAGTTCCTCTGCGGCGATATTCAATCCATCTCCGGCGGACAGCTCAGCACCGTCATCGGCAAGCGTCCGCTGCCGCTGGCCGCAGTGATGGGCCATGACCACGTGGCCGTCAGCGACACCTTCGAAGCCGTCGAGAACGACGACTACGCAGCCTTCAACGCAGAGTTTGCCGTCGGCGCGGGAAGCTTCGAAGTCTCCCGCGTTGCCGCCGGCCACGCCAACAGCCTGCAGTTCGAGGTGTTTTGCGAAAACGGCGCCGCCAAGTTCGACCAGCGCCGGCCGTCCGAGATCCAGCTCTTCCTCAACGACGACTCCGGCAACGAAAACGGCTACCGGCAGGTCATCCTCGGCCCAGGCCACCCCTACATCGCCGGCGGCCTCGCCATGGACGCCCCGGAGGTGGGCTTCGGTCAAAACGATGCGTTCGGCTACCAGGCACGGGCATTCCTCGAAGAGGTTGCCGGCATCAGCGAAGCAGAGTCCCTCCCCCGGTGTGCCACCTTCGACGAGGGCGTCCGCAACATGGAACTGCTCGGCGCCGTCACCGAGTCCGCCCTCAACAACGGAAAGAAGATTTCGCTATGAAACTGGGTGTCTATAACGCGATCCTGCATGACCGGCCCCTTCCCGAGGCATTGAAGGTCATCGCCGACCTCGGCCTCACCGGGATCGAAATCAACACCGGCGGGTTCCTGCCTGCGGTCCACGTGCCCGCCATGGACCAGATCCTGGAAAGTGACGCAGCCCGCGATGACTTCCTGGCGATCTTCGAGGGTACCGGGGTGTCAATCGCCGGCCTGAACTGCAACGGCAACCCCCTGCATCCCAAGCGCGAGATCGGCGAGAAGCATTCCGAAGACATCCGCCGTTCCATTCGCCTCGCGCACCGCCTTGGGCAGAACCGGGTGGTCACAATGTCAGGGTTGCCCGGCGGAGAGCCCGGCGCCACCGTCACCAACTGGATCGTCAACGCCTGGAACTCAGCCGCCCTGGACGTTCTGGACTACCAGTGGGGCGTGGCTGCCAGATTCTGGAAGGAAACAGACCAACTGGCCCGGGAGTACGGTGTGAAGGTTGCCCTGGAGCTGCACCCGCAGAACCTGGTCTTCAACCCGGCCGACGTGCATAAGCTCGTGGAGCTGACCGGAGCGACACACATCGGTGTGGAACTGGACGCCTCCCACCTGTTCTGGCAGCAGATGGACCCCATAACCGTTGTCCGCGAATTGGGGCCGCTGGTATTCCAGGCCGCGGCGAAGGATGTACGGATCAACAAAGAAACCGCCGCACTCTACGGTGTTTTGGACAACCGGTTCCGGCGGCTCTCCCCGGAAGAACACCGGACGAACCTCGGCGGCGACGAGTGGGCTAACGAATGGCCCAGGCCTGCAGCTTGGGACTTTGTCGCGCTGGGCAAGGGGCACGACACCGCCTACTGGGCCGAGTTCCTCCGCGCCCTCCACGAAGTGGACCCGAACATGCTCGTCAACATCGAACACGAAGATGTCGAACTGGGCCGTATCGAAGGGCTGGAAGTTGCGGCCAAGGTTCTCCTGGACGCAGACGCAGCGCTCTCGGCTTCGTTGAAACTGACGGCCTGATCGCACAACAAACCCGCACAGCAGGAGGGGTGGCGCACACGCGCCGCTCCTCCTGCTGTCTTTCTGCTGTCTCTCCCGGCGGGGTTGTCCTGAATGTCGGCCATAAGCGGCGGCGTGTCGCCGATATCCTGGCTTTGGCCCGCTTCCAAAGATGAAAGGCGCCCGACGCCAGCCGGCGTCGGGCGCTTTTTTTGGCACGGAGTGTGCCTTGCGTTGGGGGGATTAGGCGTTCATGCCGGAACGCTCTTTGAAGAGGTGTTCGAGCTCCTCAAGCGACTTGTCCTTCGTTTCCGGTACCACCCGCTTGACCCACGCGATCGCGCAGATCTGCAGTGCCACGAAGATGAGGAAGGTAGCCGAAACTCCGATCCACGAAACCATCTGCGGGAAGAAGAAGCCGATGAGGAAGTTGACCATCCACAAGACAAAAACGCAGATTCCCATGGCGACGCCGCGGACATGCATCGGGAAGATCTCGGACATGGTCAGCCAGGTCACGGTGCCGATGCAGCCCTGCATAGAGGCCAGGAACGTCACCATGAACAGCAATACCAGGTAGCCGCGAAGGGTGCTTTCCGGCAGGGCCAGAGAGATCATCGCGATGGCCAGCAGGGATGTGGCCGTGCCGCAAAGTCCCACAATTAGCATGGGTTTGCGAGGCACACGCGACATCAGGTACATGCCTATAACGACGGCCACTACGGAGGTGATGCCGTTCAGAACGTTTGCGATCAGTGCGCCCTGGTCGCCGAATCCTGATGAAGACAGGATGGACGTTCCGTAGTACATAATCGCGTTGACGCCGCTGATCTGGTTAATGATCGCCATGCCGAGACCCACCACGAAGATCCTGCGGATCCAGGGAACGGTAAGGTCCTTGACCGTTCCGAGTCTGGCCTGGTAGTCCTCGCGGGCCGCCTGCCGCACTTCGTCGAACTCCGCCGATACGTCCCCGGCAGCGCGGGTGGAGCGCAATACTTCCAGAACAGCACCGAACCGGCCGGCAGACGCCAGCCAGCGCGGGCTTTCCGGCAGGACCAGCATCCCAAACCACAGCACCACAGCCGGCAACGTAGCGATCACGAGCATCCACCGCCAAATGTTGGCCTCTTCCGGGAAGGCGTTGCCCAGGACGGCATTGAACGTGAAGGCGATGAACTGGCCTGTGACGATCATCAGTTCGTTCTGCGTGACGATGCGGCCACGCTGGGCCGCCGGCGACATCTCCGCAAGGTACACGGGCACGATTACCGACGCGCCGCCCACGGCGAGCCCCAGCAGGGTCCTGGCCGCTATCAGTAGTTCAGTGCTGGGCGAGATGGTGCAGAAGATGGTGGCGACGACGAAGATCAGCGCCAGCCCCATGATGGTTCTGCGTCTGCCGAAACGGTCAGACAGACGGCCGGCACTGATGGCGCCAAACGCTGCACCGAACAGGAGCGTCGATGTCACGAGTCCTTCGGTCAGCGGTGTAAGGCCAAGGTCGCGCTGCATGAATGGGAGGGCGCCGTTGATGACTCCGGTGTCGTAGCCAAAAAGCAGGCCGCCGAAGGTGGAGAACAGCGCCACCTTCCGCATGAACTTTTTCGGATCGGATTGATAGGCCTTTGCAGGTGCTCCCCCGCCGATAGCCGTGTCCGGGGCTTCGGGCTCCGTTAAGATTCCTTTGCTGTGTTCCATCCGCACATCCACTACTTCGCCTTGGCGATGTAGGCCTTCATCGTCTCCAGCTGGTACCGGGAAACCTCGTCAGCGTTCTCGTCCTCCGCAAAAACGCTGGAGACCATTACAGTGTCATCCCTGTCCAGGAAGCCGATTTCCTTGAGTCCGCCGAAGAACTCATCCCAGTTCACGTCGCCGTCACCGATCTTCAGGTGCTGGTGCACGCGGACGGGATTGCCCGGCGGGTTGGTGATGTACCGAAGCCCGTGCGAGGCGTGGTGGTTCATGGTGTCGGCGACATGGACCAGCCGCAGCTTGTCCCCCGCTGCCCGCATGATGTCCAGTGGAGCGTTCTTCATGTGGAAGCTGTGCGAGGCGACGTAGACCAGGCCTACGTTCTTTGAGTTCAGCCCCCTGATCACCCGGATCGCTGCCAGGCCTTCCTCCACAAAGTCGTCCGGGTGCGGGTCGATCAACAGGTCGAGGCCCTCGCGTTCAATGATCGGCAGGAGTTCCTCCATGGAACGGTAGAAGGCCCGCTCGGACTCCTCGGCCTTCTCCGGCCTTCCGCTGAACTCCGTGTTGATGGTGCCGACGCCGAGGTCGACCGTGATCCGGATGACCCGCTTCCAGTAGCGGACTGCTGCTTCGCGGGCATCCTCGTCCGGTCCTGACCATCGGAGGACGGGCAGCACGGACGCGATCTCAATCCCCGCGTCCCGGCAGGCCTTGCTGAGCTGACCCACAAGTTCGTCATCGGCCTTGGGGTGGTTGTAGAAGGGGATGAAGTCCGCGTGCGGGGTCATCTGCATGTACTTGTAGCCGAGGTCCGCAACCACCTTTGGGAACTCGAGCAGGTTGTGCGAGTGGTGGAAGGGCGTAGGGTCAAGTGCGATTTTCACGAAAAAACACTCCGTTGTGGATCGGTAAAGGGTTGGAGACGGAAAAGGGGACGGATCGCTCCATCCCCTTTCTGTCCTACTTGTAGAGGTCCGGCTTGGGGGCAAGCTTCACGGCCACCTTTTCGCCGTTCTTCTGCGCCTCGACGCCTGCTTCACAGCAGGCTGCGGTGGCGTAACCGTCCCAGGCCGTGGGACCGCCGATCTCGCCCTTAAGTGCCGCGTCCACCCATGACTGGATTTCGACGTCGTATGCCGCACCGAAACGCTCCTCGAAGCCGGGGGTGACGTTGCCGCCCCAGCGGCCGGCGCTCCGGGTGTACGGGCCCTTGTCTCCTCCGATACTGACGATGCCCTCTTCGAAGGAAGCCTGGGTGGCCACTTCGTAGCCGAACTTGGCATTCACGTAGATTTCGACGTCGGCCAGGACACCCGACTCGGTCTCGAGCAGGACGTGCTGGGGGTCGTGCTGGCCCGCGGGCGCGTTCTTGGTCGCCTTGCCCAGGCGGACCTGGACGCTGGTGATCTCCTCGCCAGTGAAGTACCTGATGGCGTCGAACTCGTGCACAACGGAGTCGTTGATCAGCATCTCGTTGGTGAAGCCGGCCGGCGTAGTGGGGTTGCGGTGCTGGTGGTGCAGCATCAGCAGTTCACCCAGTTCGTGGTTCCGGATGATCTGGCCAAGGGCTGCATATTCTGCGTCGAACCGGCGCATGAAGCCGACCTGGATGCGCTTGTGGCCCAGTGCAACCTCGGCCTGGACGATCTTCCAGGAGGACTCGGCATCCGGGGTCAGCGGCTTCTCGCAAAGGATGGGGATGTCCTTGGCAACGGCCTTGAGCAGGATGTCCTCGTGCAGGAAACCAGGTGTGGCAATGAGTACTGCATTGACGTCGCCGTTGTTGAGCGCTTCCTCGGCGTCAGCAAGGGCAACGGCTCCCGGAATGCCTTCAACGGCCGCCTGGGCACGGGCCAGGTCAACGTCGACGACGGCGGCAACCTCGGCACCGTGGATGCGGGTGTTGAGCCGCTGGATGTGGTCGGCGCCCATGCGCCCGGCGCCGATGACGGCGACGCGGAGGTTTTGAGTCATTGTTTCGTCCTTCTGTATCTGTAACGGATGCGGGCTGTCTTTGTTGTCAGTTGACGGTGGTTCGGGAACCGCAGGACAGCAGGTAGTTGCGGGTGCGCTTGGCGATCGGCATGGGCACGTCGAAGGCCACCGGGTACATGTCCTGCTCCACGATGCCGAAGATGGGGCGGTTGAGGCCCTCGACCGCTTCGATAACGGCGCGGAGGTCGGGCAGGCCGTTCGGCGGCTCGGTCATAACGCCTGCCAGGTTGGCGGCAGCCCAGGTCATGTTTTCCTCGTTGACCTTCTTGAGGATCTCCGGGTTGATCTGCTTCAGGTGCAGGTAGCCGATCCGGTCCGGGTAGTTCTTGATGAGCTCCAGGCTTGATGCGCCGCAGTACTCGGCATGGCCCGTATCCAGGCAAAGGTTCACATACTTCGGGTCAGTCGCAGCCAGCAAGGTTTCGATGTCCTCCTGGGCTCCCACGTGGGAATCCGCGTGGGAGTGGAACTGCTGCTTCAGGCCGAAGTCTTCGAGCAGGGTCTTGCCCAGGCGGTTGTGGCCCTCGAAGAGGTCGCCCCAGGCCTTGTCGTTCAGGGTGCCGCTTTCCACTGCCTCGCCGGTAACGTCATCGCGCCACATGGCAGGGATGACCACGATGTGCTCGCCGCCCATGGCTGCAGTCAGTTCGGCAACCTTCCGGGCGGGCTCCCACGCGGTTTCCCACTGGTCCAGTCCGCGGTGGAAAGCGGTGAACACAGTACCGGCGGAGATCTTGAGGTCGCGCTGCTTGAGTTCCTCGGCCAGCCGCGCGGGGTCGGTGGGAAGGTACCCGTAAGGGCCCAGTTCGATCCACCTGTAGCCGGATTCGGCAACCTCGTCGAGGAACCGTTCCCACGGCGTCTGCTTGGGGTCGTCCGGGAACCAGACGCCCCAGGAGTCCGGCGCCGTGCCGATGATCAGTTTGTTCTCTGTCATTGTGCGTTCCTCCTCATCGATTGCTCCGCAGGTGTCGTTTTGGACGCTCAAAACGGCGGGTACGGAGCAGTCGATGGTGGTTGTCGGGGTGGGGCCTAGTTGGACGGGAAGTTGTAGGAGGCGCCGGAGGCGTGGTGGGTTTCGGGCCAGCGTGAGGTGACCACTTTGCCGCGGGTGTAGAAGGAGACGCCCTCGGGGCCGTAGATGTGCTTGTCGCCAAAGAGGGATGCCTTCCAGCCGCCGAAGGAGTGGTAAGCCACGGGAACGGGCAGGGGCACGTTGATGCCGATCATGCCGACGGTCACCGAGCGCTGGAACTTGCGGGCTGCGGCGCCGGAGGAGGTGAAGATGGCGGTGCCGTTGCCGTACGGGTTGGCGTTGATGAGGTTGATGCCGTCCTCGAGGCTGTCAACGCGGACCACGACGAGGACCGGTCCGAAGATTTCCTCGGTGTAGGCGGTCATTTCGGTCCTGACGTGGTCGATGACGGTGGGGCCCACCCAGAAGCCGTCCTCGTGGCCGGGGACCACGAGGTCGCGGCCGTCAACGACCATGGCGGCGCCGGCCTGTTCGGCTTCGGTGACGATCCGGACGATGCGTTCCTTGGAGGCGGGGGTGATCACCGGGCCCATTTCGGCGTCGGGCTCGGTGCCGTTGTTGACCTTCACGGCCAGGGCGCGTTCTTCGACCTTCTTGACGATCAGGTCGGCTGCGTCCGCGACGGCGACGGCGACGGAGATGGCCATGCAGCGTTCGCCGGCGGAGCCGAACGCGGCGGCGGCCAGGTGGTCCGCGGCGTTGTCCAGGTCGGCGTCGGGCATGACAATGGCGTGGTTCTTCGCCCCGCCCAGGGCCTGGACGCGCTTGCCGTGCTTGGTGGCGGTCTCGTGGACGTACTGGGCAATCGGGGTGGAGCCGACGAAGGAGATGCCGTCCACGTCCGGGTGGGTCAGGAGCCCGTCCACGGTTTCCTTGTCGCCGTGCAGGACCTGGAACACGCCGTCGGGCAGGCCGGCCTGCTTCCAGAGCTTGGCCAGGAGCATGGAGGCGGAGGGGTCGCGTTCGGAGGGCTTGAGGATGAACGCGTTGCCGGTGGCGATCGCCATCGGGGCCATCCACAGCGGGACCATCACCGGGAAGTTGAACGGGGTGATGCCGGCGACCACGCCAAGGGGTTCGCGGAAGTTGAAGACGTCGATGCCGGTGGACACCTGGTCCGAGTAGTCGCCCTTGAGCAGGGTGGGGATGCCGCAGGCGTATTCGATGACTTCCAGGCCGCGGCCGATCTCGCCCTTGGCGTCGGAGAGGACCTTGCCGTGCTCGGCCGTGATCAGCTGGGCGAGCTCATCGATGTGTGAGGCGACGAGCTCGCGGAACTTGAACAGCACGGCGGTGCGCTTGGCCAGGGAGATGTCGCCCCAGGTGTCGGCGGCCTTGCGGGCGGCCGCAACGGTGGCGTTTAGGTCCGCCCGGTTCGCCAGCCGCAGCTCTGCGCTGACCTGGCCGGTGGCCGGGTTGTAGACGTTGGTGGTGCGGTCGCCCTCGCCGGCGGTTTCGGCGCCGTTGATGAAGTGGTTGATGACAGTGGTGGTCGTCGTTGACATGTGTGGACTTCCTTGGTCTGTGGCTGTGCAGGGGTGGGGTGTCAGCCGAGCAGTTTGCGCTGGCGGGCTTTGTGGTCGGTGTAGGTCTGGTAGGCCGCTTTCGTCGAGTCCAGTTCTGATACCTGGGAGACGGGAACGTCCCACCAGGACTCGGAGGACGGGGCGTCCAGCAGCGGGTCGGATTCGACGTGGATCAGGATGGGGCCGCCACGTTCGGGGGCGGCCTTGGCGTCGCGGATGGCCTGTTCGAGTTCGGCGATGACCTTCTCCCCCGGTTCGATCCGGATGACCTTCACGCCCAGGGACTCGGCGTTCAGGGCCAGGTCCACGGGCAGGGTCTCTCCTTCGTCGAAACTGTGCTGTTCTTCGTCCAGGGCCCGGTACTGGGTGCCGAAACGCTGTGAGCCGAGCATCTCGGAGAGCGAGCCGATGGAGGCGTAGCCGTGGTTCTGGATCAGGACCACGATCAGTTTGATGCGTTCGGCGACGGCGGTGACCAGTTCGGTGTGCATCATCAGGTAGGAGCCGTCCCCCACCATGACGACGACGTCGCGCCGGGTTCCGCCTTTGGCGGCCTCCGCCAGCGCCGCGCGCTTGACGCCGAGGCCGCCCGGAATCTCGTAGCCCATGCAGGAGTACGCATATTCCACGTGGTAGCCGAACGGGTCCCGGACCCGCCACATCTTGTGCAGGTCACCGGGCAGGGAACCGGCCGCACAGATCACAACGTCCTGCGCGTCCATGGCCCGGGAGGTGGCGCCGATGATCTCGTTCTGGGCCGGCAGCGGGGTATAGCGGGTGTCGAAGGCCGCGTCCACGGTGGCGTCCCAGCGCTTCTTCTCAGCCTCGATTTTCTGTTCCAGGTCCGCACCCACCCGGTACCCGCCCAAAGCTGCGTTGAGCTTCACCAGTGCCCTGCGGGCGTCGGCCACGATCGGCAGCGTGGTGCCGTGCTTGTACGCGTCGATCGGGGCGACGTTGATGTTGACGAACCGTACGTCCGGGTTCTGGAAGGCCGTGCGGGACGCGGTGGTGAAGTCCTCGTACCGGGTGCCGATGCCGATGATCAGGTCCGCCTCGGCAGCGATGGCGTTCGCCGCCGTCGTCCCCGTGGAACCAATCGCCCCCAGGGAGAACGTGTGGTCCCAGGGCAGGACGCCGACGCCCGCCTGCGTGTTGCCCACCGGGATGCCCGTCAGCTCCACGAGCTTCGCGAGTTCGTCGTTGGCGTAGGCGTACAGGACGCCGCCGCCGGCGATGATCAGCGGGCGCTTCGCGGCACGGATCGCCGCTGCGGCGCGGGCGATGTCGTCGTCGTCCGCGTCCGGGCGGCGGATCCGCCACTCCCGCTCGGCCAGGAACTCCGCAGGCACGTCAAACGCCTCGGCCTGGACATCCTGCGGCAGCGAAATGGTCACCGCGCCGGTCTCTGCCGGGTCCGTCAGGACGCGCAGGCCGTGGTGGAACGCGGAGAACAGCTGCTCCGGCCGGGTCACCCGGTCAAAGAACTTGGACAGCGGCCGGAACGCATCGTTCACGGTCAGGTCGTACGCGTAAGGCTGCTCCAGCTGCTGCAGCACCGGATCCGCGGCACGGGTGGCGAACGTGTCGGACGGCAGCAGCAGCACCGGCAGCCGGTTCGTGGTCGCCAAAGCGGCACCGGTCAGCAGGTTCGAGGAACCCGGACCGATCGAGGTGCTGACCGCGAACGTCTGTCGGCGGCGGGTGTGCCGGGCATACCCCACGGCCTGGTGCACCTGGGCCTGCTCGTTCCGGCCCTGGTAGTAGGGCATGATGGCCGGGTCCAGCTGCTGGTACTGCTTCAGCGCCTGGCCCACACCGGCCACGTTCCCGTGCCCGAAGATGCCAAAGGTCCCCGGAATCAGCCGCTCGCGGTACTCAACGCCGCCAACGGAGTCCACCGTGTACTGCTTGGAAAGGTATTCCACCACGGCCTGGGCGACCGTCATTCTGCGCGTTGCAGTTCCTGATGTTGTTCCCATGGGGAGGCTACTCCGATACTTCTTCGGTTCGGTTTGGGGTGGTGTGGTTCAGCAGCGAGGCGGCGGTGGCAACGGCGCCGGAAACATCGCCGTCGGCCGGGTACAGGAGGGTCCGTCCCACTGTGAGACCCTGCACCCCGGGCAGCGCGAGGGCTGCCTGCCAGCTTGCGAAGACCTCGTCCTGGCTGCTGTCCGGGTCCCCGCCCAGCAGGACGGTGGGCATGGTGGTAGCTGCCATGACCCGTTCCATGTTTGCAACAACGGGAAGCTTCATCCACGTGTAGGCACTGGTGGAGCCCAGACCCTCGGCGATGGCGATGGACTTGATCACGGCGTCCGTTGAGAGGTCGTTCCGGACGCGGCCGTTTTCCCGGACCGACAGGAACGGCTCCACCATGGCGATCAGCTTACGCTCGGCAAGCGAATCGATGGCCTTGGCCGTTGCCTCGAGGGTGACGACCGTATCCGGGTCCCCCAGGCAGATGCGCGTCAGCATCTTGCCGCCATCGGCACCAAGAGCTTCCAGGGCAGCAGCCGTGTGCCCGGTGAAACGGTCATCGAATTCGTTGACCAGGCCCGCGAGCCCGCCGCGGTTCATCGAGCCAAAAACGAGTTTTCCGTCCAGCGCACCCAGCAGGAGCAGGTCGTCCATGATGTCCGGCGAGGCAAGCACACCGTCCACGGCCGGGTTGGCCAGCGCAATCTGCAGCCGGTCCAGCAACTGCCGGCGGTCTGCCATGGCCACGGGATCCGAACCGACGGCAAGGGCGCCGCGCGCGGGGTGGTCCGCAGCCACAATGAAGTTCTGCTTGCCGTATTTCAGGCCGGGGTGGCGGCGCCGCGCCTTCGCGGCCCGGGCTATGGCGTCCGGGTCTTCAAGCCGGATGGTGCTCAAGTGGGCATAACGGCGGGGGTCGTCGTCCAGGGCATTGTTCGAGGCGAGGGGGGTGAGGGTCACAGCGCTGCTCCTTCGGTGGCAAACTGACCAGGAACCAGGCGGCCGCGTTCGGCAAGCAGCGAGGTGACCTCCTCCGGCGTCGGCATCGCGTCGGCGCAGGAAAGCCGGGACGCGACGATCGCGCCTGCGGCGTTGGCATAATCCAGGACCCGGGCAAGCGGCCAGCCCGAGAGCAGGCCGTGGCAGAAGGCGCCGCCGAAGGAATCGCCGGCACCCAGGCCGTTGACGGTTTCCACCGGTACCGGCGCAGAAACAACACGCTCCGTGCGGGTCTTGGCCATCACACCCTCGGCGCCAAGCTTCACGACGGCAATCTCAACACCGGCTGCCAGAAGCCGGTCAGCCTGCTCATCAGGCGTCCCTTCCCCAACGGCCACCGCGCATTCCTTGTCGTTGCCAATGGCCACGGTCACGTGCGGCAGGATCCGGCCGACCTGTTCCCGGGCTTCCTCTTCGGAGGCCCAGAACATGGGCCGATAGTCCAGGTCCAGGATGGTGAACTGGCCTTCTTTGAGGCCGGCGTGCGGGCGGGCCTCATGAGCGGCAATGTGCGCGCTTCGGCTGGGCTCCTGGCACAGGCCGGTCACGGTGGACCAGAAGATCCGCGCGTCGCGGATAGCGTCCAGGTCAAGCTCTTCTGCCTTGATCTGCAGATCCGGGGCGGTAGGGAAACGCCCGTAAAAGTAGAGCGGGAACTCGTCCGTAGCCGGCTTGATCGCACAGAACGTCACCGCAGTGGGCCATTCCCTGACCGGGGTGACGAAGGCGTCGTCAACGTTGAACTTCTTCAGTTCCCTGTGGAGGTACTTGCCGAAAGCGTCGTCACCGGTACGGGTAATCACCCCGGTCCGGCGGCCATGCCGGGCGGCCGCTACCGCAACGTTCGACGGCGATCCGCCGAGGTACTTGCCGAAGGACGTCACGTCCTCCAGGTCCACCCCAATGTCGTTCGGGTAGATATCAACGCTGATGCGCCCGATCGTGAGCAGTTCGTGGGTCACGGTATTTGCGGACCTTTCTAGTTTGAACTCTTACCTCAAACAGCTAGAGCTCCGGTGCCTGGCTGGCCCCTCCATGAGCGGGGTCACACCCACTACTTTGCCCTAGAATCAATGTCCTGTCAAAGGTTTGTACTGACATGTTTACAAGTTGCCATAGTGGCAGTTTTAGACTCCCCAGGGGGAGCCGGAAGGGTCCCGCGAGCAGAAGACGACGCCCTACTTCCGGGGTACAGCCAGCTCGCCGGTAACGTACTGGGCGCGGCCAAAGCCGAAGGACCAGTCGCCGGCAGTGTTCTCCACGTAGCCAATGAACACGTCCTCGCCGGCGATCCCCGCCTCACCGAGCTTGTCCGCCACGGCGGCAAAGAGGCGCTGTTTTGCCTCCTGCGACCGTCCACCCTGGGTAACGATCTGGATCATCACCACACCGCTTGTCCGCTCAAAACCTAGTCCGGCATCCTGGGCAAAGATCTGCCCGGCGGGATGCTCGGTGAGGATGTGGAAGTAGTCGCGCTCCGGGATGCCGTATTCAGCAAGGATGGCGTCGTGGATTCCCCGGCTCAACTGCTGCAGGTCCTCCCGGCTGCGGCCCAGATTTACATCGATACGAACGAGTGGCACTGTCTCTCCTTTGAAAGTTTGTACTGACATACTAACAAAGTTCTTCAGGCTGCGGCAAGAGCGCCTCTGGGGATCTTGAACAGCCGCCGGAACAGACGTAGACTTAAACAACCTAAAGGTTGATAAAAGAAAAGGTTGAATAAGGAAGGGCCCTGATGATCTCCGAAAGCGCAGCCTTGGACTCGGCCTTTATGGCCTTGGCCGATCCCGTGCGGCGGAGCATCATCGCCCGGCTCAGCCGGGGCCAGGCCACCGTGAACGAATTGGCGGAACCGTTTGAGATCTCCAAGCAGGCGGTCTCAAAACATATCCAGGTACTCGAGCAGGCGGGACTGGTGACCCGGACCAGGGATGCGCAGCGCCGGCCCGTCCACCTGAACCCTGCGCGGCTTGAGGCGCTGACAGCCTGGATCGACCAGTACAGGCTGGTCCGCGAAGGGCAGTTCCGGAGCCTCGACGCCGTACTTAGATCAAATGCTGCGGCCAGCAGCGATCCATCTCCAAGGAGTCATCATGAGTAATTCCCTGAAACTCAGCGTTCCTGAGGGCGTCCCCTTCATCGACTACGAGCGCGAGTTTGATTTCCCCGTAGCGGACGTCTTCCGGGCCCATAAGGAACCGGACCTGATCGTCCAGTGGCTGGGCCCGCGGGGCTACAAGATGGAAATCGACCACTACGATTTCCGGACCGGCGGCAGCTACAGCTACCTGCACACCGGGCCCGAAGGGGTGCCCTACGAGTTCAGGGGCATCTTCCACACGGTCCGCGAGAACGAATTCGCCATCCAGACCTTTGAGTTCGGCGGCTACCCGGACGTGGTGAGCCTGGAATTCATGACCTTCGAGGACCTCGGCAATGGACGGTGCCGCCTGCGGGGCCACTCCGTCTACCCAAGCCAGGAGGCGCGGGACGGGATGGCCCAGTCCGGAATGGAAGGCGGCATGAGCGAGGGCTACGAGCGGCTGGACGAACTCCTCAGCGGCGCCAAGGTCTGACAAGCTAAAAGTACGACGACGGGAGGTCACCTTTCGCTGGGAAAGGTGACCTCCCGTCGTCGTACGTTACGTCGTACGTTAAGTCGTACGTTAAACAGCAACGCGGGGTCACTCCGCGCCCAATCCAGGGGATGGATCGGGCCGGGAGTGACCCCGCGTTGTTTGTTACTGGGAGTTAGAGCGCTGCGTAAACTTCGCGCAGCAGCTTGGCGGTTTCGGACGGCGTCTTGCCGACCTTCACGCCAGCGGCTTCCAGGGCTTCCTTCTTGGCCTGGGCGGTTCCGGCGGAACCGGAAACGATGGCCCCGGCGTGACCCATGGTCTTGCCTTCGGGAGCGGTGAAGCCGGCAACGTAGCCGACGACCGGCTTGGTGACGTTGGCCTTGATGAAGTCGGCTGCACGCTCTTCGGCGTCGCCGCCGATTTCGCCGATCATCACGATCGCCTTGGTCTCGGGGTCAGCCTCGAACGCGGCCAGGGCGTCAATGTGCGTGGTGCCGATGATGGGGTCGCCGCCGATGCCGATGGCGGTGGAGAAGCCCAGGTCCCGCAGTTCGTACATCATCTGGTAGGTCAGGGTTCCGGACTTGGAAACCAGGCCGATGGGACCCTTGCCCGTGATGTTGGCCGGGGTAATGCCGACCAGCGCCTCGCCGGGGGTGATGATGCCGGGGCAGTTCGGTCCGATGATGCGGGTGACCTGGTTGCCGTCGGCGTCCACCTTGGACTGGGCCAGCGCCCAGAACTCGGCGGAGTCCTGGACCGGCACGCCTTCGGTGATCACAACGACCAGGCCGATGCCGGCCTCGATGGCTTCGACCACGGCGCTCTTGGTGAACGCCGGCGGCACGAAGACGATGGAGACATCAGCGCCGGTTTCCGCCATGGCTTCCTTGACGGTGCCGAAGACGGTGATTTCCTTGTCGCCGTGCAGGACGGTGGTGCCGGCCTTGCGGGCGTTGACGCCGCCCACGATGTTGGTGCCGGCCTTGAGCATCAGGGCGGTGTGCTTGGTGCCTTCGCCGCCGGTGATGCCCTGGACGATGACCTTGGAGTCCTTGTTCAGATAGATAGACATGGTGCGTCCCTTTACTTAGCTGCGTTGGCGAGCTCGGCTGCCTTGTCGGCGCCCTCGTCCATGGTTGCGGCCAGGGTAACCAGCGGGTGGTTCGCCTCGACCAGGATGCGGCGGCCTTCCTCAACGTTGTTGCCGTCAAGGCGGACTACCAGCGGCTTGTTCGCGGAGTGGCCCAGCTCGGCCAATGCACCGACGATGCCCTTGGCTACCGCGTCACAGGCGGTGATGCCGCCGAAGACGTTCACGAAGACGGACTTGACCTGCTCATCGCCGAGGATGACGTCCAGGCCGGCGGCCATGACCTCTGCGGATGCTCCACCACCGATATCCAGGAAGTTGGCGGGCTTCACGTTGCCGTGGTTCTCCCCGGCGTAGGCGACGACGTCCAGGGTGGACATCACCAGGCCTGCACCGTTGCCGATGATGCCCACTTCGCCGTCCAGCTTGACGTAGTTGAGGTCCTGCGCCTTTGCCTTGGCCTCAAGCGGGTCAGCAGCGTCCTTGTCCTCGAGGAGGGCGTGCTTTGCGTGGCGGAACTCGGCGTTCTCGTCGAGCGAGACCTTGCCGTCGAGAGCGACGATTTCGCCGGCGCCGGTCTTGACCAGCGGGTTGACCTCCACCAGGGTGGCGTCTTCCTTCTTGAAGACGTCCCAGAGCTTGAGGATCACTGCGGCGACCTTGCCGCGGAGTTCCTCAGCGAAGCCTGCGGCTGCGACGATTTCGTCGGCCTTTGCCTGGTCGATGCCCACGGCGGGGTCGATGGCGATCTTGGCGAGCGCCTCGGGGCGTTCGACGGCGAGCTGTTCGATTTCCATGCCGCCCTCAACCGAGCACATGGCCAGGTAGTTGCGGTTGGCCCGGTCCAGCAGGACGGAGAAGTAGTACTCCTCGGCAATGTCCGCACCCTGGGCAATCATCACCTTTTTGACGGTGTGGCCCTTGATGTCCATGCCCAGGATGTTGGTGGCGTGTTCAAGTGCCTCATCCGCGGACTTTGCCACCTTGACGCCGCCGGCCTTGCCGCGGCCGCCAGCCTTGACCTGTGCTTTAACGACAGTAACGCCGCCGATCTTCTCGGCAGCTGCCTTTGCTTCTTCTGGGGTGTACGCCACGATGCCAGCAAGCACGGGTACACCGTGCGCCTCGAACATATCGCGCGCCTGGTATTCAAACAGGTCCACGGTTTAGTGTCCTTCTACGTCGAAGTAGTTTCTGTACAGTCGGACACCATCGCAAGACGATGACCGGGCTGCGGAATTGCACGCACCGGCGGCCTATCGGAAACGAGCCACGCGGCGTGATGCTCCACTGGGAACTCTAGTCCTTTGGGAGGACCGGCCCGTCCCAGACTACCCCTTATGTGAGTAAGGACACTATTCTATGAAGCGTAGAAAAACCGCGGAATTACGGGGTTTTTGAGGCCCCTGCCGTCGCCGCCGGGGGGCTTGCGGCCGGTCCTGCGATCAGTTCGTAATGATCCGGCGACACGAAGAAACCGACCCCTGCGGACACGTTTCCGCACGCTACGCCGCCGTTATAGGCAGAGCAGCGCAGCCCGTTGCGTTCGAGGATTTTCCCGTCCGCCAGAACAGTCAGCTGCGCCAGCGGTCCTGCCTTGCTGCCCCGGGGGCCGTACGCTGCTTCCATTTGTGTGACGCCGGAACGGCACTCGCCATACGTAGCGGCGTCAGGCGTCAGCAGCGCAACGCCGCCCAGGTAGCCGAGGTTCGTTGCCGCACAGTCGTCTGCCACGTCTTCCGTTTGCGGCTTGGGGTACCTGGCCAGTTCGCAGTAGGCCACCGGCACAATGGCCAGCTTGTTGTTTTCGCTGTCGCTGAAGCTGTTCTGCTCATAGGGAAGGTTGATGTGCGGCCCGCGGGCAGCCGTGAGGGAGCATGCCACAGTGCGGTCTTCCGTGATGAACGAAACAACGCCATCAGCTCCGCCGGAGTAGTCCTCCGGGTCAACCAGCGCTGCCTGCTCCAGCTGTTCCATTGGTGGCAGCGGCGGCGGTGCCACATACCCGCGGTCTTCCACCGTCACCGCGCACCCTGTGGCACCCAGCAGGAAAAGGGCGGCGAGCATCCCCCAAACAGTCCGTCGCATGGGCTCCATTATGCTTCACCGCGGCCTTCATTCCGCCCGCAGGCCGGCCGCCCTTTCTACGACGCCGGCAGCAACAGCGGCGGGATCCCCGGCGGCAAACTGGTCACGCATGTTCCCTGCCCGGGCCCGCCAGGCAGGATCCGAGAGAATTTCGCGCACTGCTTTGGCGATCCGGGATGGTCTGGGCCGTTCGGTTTTCAGGCTGATACCAACGCCCGCATACTCCACCCGGGCGTTGACGTCGCTCTTGCCCTCGTTGATTCCGGACACCACCATGGGCACTCCCTTGGACAGGCTGAGCTGCACTCCGCCAAAGCCGCCGTTGGTAATGAAGACGTCCGTGAAATCCAGGACATTCGCGAAATCCACGAAATCGCGGACAACAATGTTGGGCTGCGGGTAGCGGGACTTGAGGGCTTCTGTTCCACGCCCACCGGTGGCAACGATCACCAAAGCGTCCATGTCCTTTACCGCCTCCAGCGCCGGAACAATGAGCTTGTCCTGGTCCACGTTGTCCACCGTTCCCTGGGTCACCAGCAACGTGCGCGGGTACTGCGGCCACGGGTCCGCCACCTGCGCCTCATCACCGGATGCCTGCGCTGCAGTTCCCGGCAGCCTGTAGGGCAGGAGTGCCCCCACATAATGCACCGCGGGATTCCTGTTCCGCCGCGGGAAGTCCAGCGCTTCCGGCCCGGTCTGGATCACTGCCTTTGAAGTCTTGTAGGGCTCGTCCGTCAGCCGACCGCGCTTGGGGACGTTCTGGCCGTAAACGGCAAGCTGGCGGCGGTAGCTGAGGCCGGCGGGCCGGAGAATCACCTTATCGGATAGGACGCCCGCGGCGGCCTGGACGGATCTCTCCACCGCGTTGCGAGGGGGTTTGAAACCGAAAAAGAGCGGGGGTACCTGCGGGTCGCTTTCCATGTTGGGAATGGCAACGAAGTTCACCAGCGGTTTACCCATCAGGTGCGCGACGAGGCGGTGGACAAACATGGAGCTGTCAACCACGGCCACGTCAAAGGAGAAGTCCTGTTCCAGTTCGCGGATGTCCTCGAAGAAGTTGCTGACGTTACTGGCGAAGATCTTTTCCCCGTCGAACCCGATAGCCCGCGGGCCTTTGAGCTTGGCGCGTTCGGGGTACAGCTCGAACAGGTTGTCCGCCCGGTGCTCAATGGCCCGCTTGAAAGGCATGAGCGGAACGTCCAGTTCCCGGAGTTTTTGGCTGAAGACAGGACCGGTGTACCACGCGACTTCATGGCCGCGTTCTTTGAGGCATACGGCAACACCCGTCATGGGATTGAAATGCCCGTCTATTGCCTGGCTGGCGAAAAGGATTTTCATTGGACCTGCTCCGACTGGTCCTGCGGCTGCTGCGGGACGGTCCCTGAACCTTAGCCCTGGGCCCCGGCACCGGCAAGGGGTATGGTTCCTTGCCCGTGAAGGGGTGAGCGGCTTATGCGACTGTCAGGCATCGAGCTTTGTCAGCGGGGCGTAGCGCAGCAGCAGCCGCTTCTCGCCGACGTCGAACTTCACCTTGGCCACTGTCTTGTCCCCCGCTCCCTCAAGCGCCAGGACTGTTCCGTTGCCGAAGCTGGTGTGGTTGACCTTGTCCCCAACGCTGACCGCCACAATTTCCTTTTGCGGCTGAACGCGGTTCCGCGCGATGGCGGCGGGAACATCCGCATTGAAGCCGGCCGAGGCATCAGCCGACGCACCGCGCGCGGTTCCCGCGCCCCAGAAGGACCCGCTGTAGCGGTTGGAGCCGATGGAACCGCTGCTCCCCCAGCCGCCCTGCCTGCTGGTCCCTTCGCGCTTCCACTCCAGGAGTTCGGCGGGAATCTCCTCGAGGAACTGGCTGGCCGGGTTGTACTGGCTCTGCCCCCACATGCTGCGGACCTCGGAGCGGGTGACATAGAGCCGTTTCCGCGCGCGGGTTAGGCCCACATAGGCAAGCCGGCGTTCCTCGGCCAGTTCCTTGGGGTCCGTGGCTGAGCGCTGATGGGGAAACAGTCCATGTTCCATGCCGGTCAGGAACACCACCGGGAACTCGAGGCCCTTCGCGGTGTGCAGTGTCATCAGCGTGACTACGCCCAGCCGTTTGGCTTCCGCCACGGCGGCATCAATGTCTGCTCCCGGCGCGTCAGGGATCTGGTCTGCGTCTGCCACCAGCGAGACCTGTTCCAGGAAGGCGCCCAGCGACCCTTCCGGGTTCTCCTGCTCATACTCACGGACGACGGCGACGAGTTCCGCCAGGTTTTCCACCCGCGACTCGTCCTGCGGGTCAGTGCTGGAGCGCAGCGCGGCAAGGTAGCCGGTCTGCTCCAGGACTGCCTCCAATGCCGCTGCGGCGCCTGAGCCGGCAGCCACCTCGGCGAGGTCATCCAGCAGCTTCACAAAACCGAGGACGGCGTTCACGGACCGGGTTGCCATTCCCGGAGCCTGGTCAGCACGGCGTGCAGCGTCCATAAAGGAGGTCCGCTCGCGCTGGGCCAGTGCCGCTACGGCGCCTTCGGCCCGGTCACCGATGCCCCTTTTCGGTTCGTTAAGCACCCGGCGGAGGTTGACGTCGTCGTCCGGGTTGACCAGGACGCGCAGGTAGGCGAGGGCGTCCTTGATCTCCTTGCGCTCGTAGAAGCGCGTGCCGCCCACTACCTTGTAGGGCAGGCCCACGCGGACCAGGACGTCTTCGATGGAGCGGGACTGGGCATTGGTGCGGTAGAAAATGGCGACATCGCCGGGACGGAGGTTGTCTTCGTCCTGGAGCCGGTCAATCTCCTTGGCAATGAACTGGGCTTCGTCGTGCTCGTTCTCGCCCACATAACCGATGATTTTGTGGCCGTCCCCCTCCGCCGTCCACAGCCGCTTCTCGGGACGGTTCGGGTTCCTTGAGATGACGGAGTTCGCTGCGCTGAGAATGTTCTGGGTGGAACGGTAATTCTGCTCCAGCTTGATGGTCCGGGCTTCGGGATAGTCCTTTTCGAACTCGACGATGTTGCGGATGTCGGCGCCGCGGAATGCGTAGATGGACTGATCGGAATCACCCACGACCGTCAGCGCTGACGCACCCGGACCTTCCCCCACGATTTCCCGGACCAGCGCGTACTGGGCATGGTTGGTGTCCTGGTATTCGTCCACAAGCACATGCCTGAACCGGCGCCGGTAGGACTCAGCAAGCGCGGGGAAAGCCCGGAACATGTAGACGGTCTCCGCGATGAGGTCGTCAAAGTCCATGGCATTCGCCTGGCGCAGCCGCTGGGTATAGCCCTTGAAGACATCGGCTACGGCCTGCTCGAAAGGATCGTTGTAGTTCGCGGCAGAGGCATACGAGTCAGCATCGATGAGTTCGTTCTTCAAGGCGGAAATCTTGTGCTGGATGGCCTTGGGCGCGAACTTCTTGGGATCCAGGTCCAGGGCTTTGGATACTTGGGTGACGAGCCGGAGCGAGTCCGCGGAGTCGTAGATGGAGAAGTTCGACTTCAGGCCGACATTTGCCGCCTCCTGCCGAAGGATGCGGACGCAGGATGAATGGAACGTGGAAATCCACATGATCTTGGCACGTCCGCCCACGAGCTTTTCGATGCGTTCCCGCATTTCCGCCGCGGCCTTGTTCGTGAAGGTGATGGCCAGGATTTCGCCGTGGTGGGCACGTCCGGTGGCGATCAGGTAGGCGATCCTGTTGCTAAGCACACGGGTCTTGCCCGAACCGGCGCCGGCCACGATCAACAGGGCGGGCCCGACGTGTTTGACCGCTTCTTCCTGCTGCGGGTTCAACCCCTCCAGGAGCTGGGCTGCATCCGGCCTGCGATTGCCGTGGCGATGCCCCTCCCCGTGCTGAGCATCAGGCTCGTGGTTGCTGCCCGCAAGGCCCGCACCTGGCCGGTTCTCCCAGGGCGCAGAACCGCCAGGACCAGCCGCCGTAGCGCCGTCAGGGCGCGACTTGGTGCGGGAAGCCGCTGCGGAAGCGGCCTTGAACGGTCCGTCAGAGTACGGGTCAAACAACATATCCATGGTGCCTACAAGTCTAGGCGGTGGGGCCGACACCCAGTTCCAGGCTGTGAATTACGGGGCTTTATCCACATAGCGCTGAGGGGTGCGTGCCGTGCCTGGGCTGTGGCATGCCCCTAGGCCACCGAACCTGACGCGAGGGCCGCACGCAACTCGCGTACCGCCGTCGCGCCTCCTGCCATGAACCATTCCAGCCCGTTCACGCGCACGGTGTCCACAGCACCTCCGGCGGCCCGCACGATCGCTTTGCCGGGCAGCCAGTCCCATTCCGGGCAGCTGTGCTGGAACCAGCAGCCGATCTGCCCATCCGCTACCCTGCCAAGGTCGCAGGAGCCGGAGCCGAGCATCCGCAGGGCAGCGGCCGATGTTGCCGCCGCATGCCAGGGCATGGCGCAGAGGGGGTCCATCAGCCAGCTGGGATGGATATAGGTGGCCGCCCCCAGCTCGGCAACGGCGGTCGCGTTCCGCTCTCCCCTGTTGTCGTGGAAAACCGTCAGCTGTTCGCCGTTCAGGGTGGCGGGGTGCGACCGTCCACCCAGCCAGAGCTTGTCCTCCTCCGGCTGGAAGATGGCGCCCAGCACCACGTCGGACTGGTCTTTCAGGGCGATGGCCGAGCACCAGTATGTGGAGCCGTGCAGGAAGTTGTAGGTGCCGTCCACGGGATCAATCACCCAGGTGCGGCCGCTGCTGCCCTGCACCGACGCGCCTTCCTCACCCAGGATGCCGTCCTGGGGCCGGCAGCGTTGCAGCTGCTCCAGGACATAGGCTTCCGCTGCATGGTCGGCCGCCGTCACGACATCCGAGATGGAAGTCTTCTGCTGCGACTGCAGGCCTGCCATCCGCATCAGGAGCGCCAACTGGCCGGCCTCGCGCACCAAGGCGGCCGCAAGCTGATAGTCGTCAAGTGAAGGGTCAAGTTCAACAGCGCTGTGCCGGCCAATGGTCATGGCTTCAGTTTATGGGGCGCGATAATGGTGCCATGGCCAAGACACCTGCCCAGCGGATCAAGAAGCACGGTTCCAGGGCGGCGGTACCCCAGCACCACCTCCCGCCCGTGGTGAACCCCACCACGGCCCGTACCCCGCAAAAAGCCCAAAGCAACAGCAACCTCATCCTCATCGCGGGCGTCGTGGCCAGCCTGTTCCTTTTCTGGTACCTGCACCTGCTGACCCTGGACCAGCTCCGGCAACTCTCCGGCGGCCTGGCCATGCCGGACTCCCTCATTGGCGGTTTCGACCCCTCCTACGTCGGCACGCTGCAGGCCGCCATGGACGCGGACGCCCGCGGTCAGCTCAACTACGTACACAAGACGGCGGGCACCCTGTTTCCGCTGATCTTCGGGTTCACGTGGCTGCTGCTGATCGGCACGAACGTTGCCCGGAAGGCGCTGCGCTGGGCGCTTTGGGCTCTCCCGCTGCTCTTCGTCGTGGTGCGGCTCTGGGCAAACGTGGCTATCGACGGCATGCTGGGAGCAGAAACACCCGACGCCGGCCAGGTTGCCCTTGCATCCGGCCTCACCGTTGCCGGCTGGGTCCTGCTGGTCCTGAACCTGCTCGCGGGCGCTGCCGCAGTCGTCCTCGGTACCCGGAAGCCGAAGGCAGCTAGCTGACCGCAGCCCGGGCCCGGACCTCCTTGCGGTGCCGGTGCACGCGGTGCGCAATCACCAAGCCTGCGGTGGCCATGCCCACCGTGACCGGGTAGCCCATCAGCCGCTCCAGCGTGCCCGGCTCCGGCACGTCCATGCGCGTCAGCCCGCCGGTTACCAAAGCAGCGGAGGAAACAGCGCCGCAGGCCAGGATGAACCAGGCGAAAGCGGTCTTCCGCAGCCAAAGGACGCCCAGCACCAACAGGGCGGCCGCCCCGGTGAGGAAGTACACCACAGCGCCCACGAGGTGCCAGCTGGAGCCCGCATCCTCCGGCACCAGTCCCACGATCACAGTCCCGGCCCCGGCCGCCCCGGTCAAGATCCGCACCCAGACAGCCGCCATCCAGGGCCGCCGCCGCGGCAGTGCCCATAGATCCGCCCGGGCCGCCACGCACAGCAGCCCGGAGGTCAGCAAAACAGCACCCAGCAGCATCCCCAGGCCCTGGACCACGAACGAGGCGTTCATCAGCCAGTTCAGCGGGGAACACACCTGGCGGCCGTCATAAATTCCGCAGTTCAGTGCCCCGAGGTCGCTGATATAGCCGGTCCGGAGGTCGTAGGCGGCGGGTCCTGCCCACGCTCCGATCACTGCCGCCTCCGCCGCGAAATATTGCAGCACGCTCAGGACGGACCACGCGCCGATGTACTGCCGTGTGGAGGTGGTGTCCGGAATGAAGGCGAAGGCTGGGGCGGCGGACGGCGCTGAACTCATGCCTTGAGCGTAGTACGGCCCCGCACCTTGTATGCTTGTATCCGTGTCCGGCCGGACTGGCCCGCCGATCCTACGGACGCAAGCCCTCGTAGCTCAGTGGATAGAGCACGGCTCTCCTAAAGCCGGTGTCGTTGGTTCGATTCCAATCGAGGGCACTTGAACGATCCTTCCCCGGAGTTCCAGCTTCGCGCCTACCTCCTTGGCACCAACGGGCCCGGCCGCGCCGCAGAGGCGGGACGGTGGGCCGTCCAGCGGGACCTGCTGGACCGCGCGGAGGGCACCCGCGGCACCTTTTCCGGCGTCGTGCATTTTGCTCCCACGGACGACGACGGCCTGGCCCTTCGCGAGGAAGGCACCATGCGCTGGCCGTCCTTTACAGGCCCCGCTTCCCGCGAATACCTGCTGAAAAGCACAGCCCGCCCGGACGCACTGGACGTTTTCTTCCCGGACGGCCGACCCTTCCACACCATGAGCTTCACCCCGGAGGCGAACCTGGACCAGCACTGGTGCGATCCCGACACCTACCGCGTCGCCTACACCTACGGGGACGCCAACAGCTTCAGCTACACGTGGGACGTGAAGGGCCCAAAGAAGGACCTGCTGCTGGCCTCGCATCTGGTCCGGATCCCGGGCGTTGCCGCATGAAGGACCGCATTGTGGTCTCCGCCGTCTGCGTGTTCGACGACGCCGGCCGGCTCCTCACGGTGAGGAAGCGCGGCACGGCAATGTTCATGCACCCGGGCGGGAAGCCGGAGGCCGGCGAAACAGCTGTCCAGGCGGCAGCCCGGGAGCTGGCTGAAGAAGTTGGCATCGTCCTCGACCCACGTGATCTGCAGCTGATGGGCGTCTGGATTGCCGATGCCGCGAACGAGGCCGCCACTGATATTGAAGCCACCGTCTTCACTGCGCCGGGCACGTGGTCGGCCCGCCCCTCGGCGGAGATCGAAGAAATCCGCTGGCTGGACCTGGCTGCCCTGGGCAGCGGCACGGAACCCGTCGAAGACCTGGCACCGCTGCTGACGGACCACATCCTGCCCGAGCTCGCCGCCAGGCCGGGCAGCGCTCCCTTGGGAGCCTAGAACTCCGGAACTGCTTCCTGGGCTACTGCCGTGGCCTCGTTGAACTGCGTCCGGTAAAGCTCGGCGTACCGCCCTTCGGCAGCAAGCAGTTCGGTGTGGGTCCCGCGTTCCACGATCCGGCCGTCCTCCACTACCAGGATGGCGTCCGCGGCCCGGACCGTGGACAGTCGGTGCGCAATCACGACGGCGGTGCGCCCCTCGAGCGCGGCCCCCAGGGCCGCCTGCACGGCCGCTTCGTTGGTGGAGTCAAGGGCAGCCGTTGCTTCATCGAGGATGACCACCCGCGGCTGGGCGATAAGCAGCCGCGCAATGGTGAGGCGCTGCCGTTCACCGCCCGAAAGCCGGTAGCCGCGCTCCCCCACCACGGTGTCCAGCCCGTCCGGCAGGGAACGGATCATGGTTTCCAGCCTGGCCTGCCGGATGGCCTCCCACATGTCCGCTTCCGTGGCATCCGGCCTGGCAAGCCGAAGGTTGGAGGCGATGGATTCGTGGAAGAGGTGGCCGTCCTGCGTGACCATGCCCAAGGTCTGCCGCATGGAGTCGAAGGTCAGGTCGCGGACATCCACCCCGGCGCCCCGCTCCACGCCGCCGAAACGGACGGCGCCGGAATCCACATCGTAGAGCCGGGCCAGCAGCTGCGCGATGGTCGACTTGCCGGCGCCGGAGGAGCCCACCAGCGCCACGGTCTGCCCGGGCTCCACCCGGAAACTGATACCGTGCAGGACTTCCTCCCCGCCGCGGGTGTCAAGGATGGAGACGTCTTCGAGTGAAGCCAGTGAGACCTTGTCCGCAGAGGGGTAGGAGAAGCGGACGTTGTCGAACTCCACCGAGAGCGGGCCGCGCGGCGATTCCACCGCATCCGGCTTTTCCCGGATGAGCGGCTTGAGGTCCAGGATCTCGAACACGCGCTCAAAGCTGACCAGGGCGCTCATGATTTCCACCCGGGCATTGGAGAGTGCGGTCAGCGGGGCGTAGAGCCGGGTAAGCAGCAAAGCCAGCACAACAACGTCGCCTGCGGCGAGTTGGCCTCCGAGCGCCAGCCATCCGCCCAGGCCGTAGACCAGGGCGAGAGCCAGTGCGGAGACCAGGGTCAGTGCCGTGACAAAGGTGAACTGGAGCATGGCCGTGCGGACGCCGATGTCCCGCACCCGGCCGGCCCGGAGGGCGAATTCACGGGATTCTTCGTCCGGGCGGCCGAAGAGCTTTACCAGCGTGGCGCCGGGGGCGGAGAAACGCTCCGTCATCTGCGTGCCCATGGTGGCGTTGTGTTCGGCGGCCTCGCGGCGCAGCTCCGCCAGCCTGGAACCCATCCGGCGGGCCGGGATCAGGAAGATCGGAAGCAGGATCATGGCCAGCACAGTCACCAGCCAGGACTTGTTCAGCATCACCACCAGCGTCAAGGCCAGCGCCACCACGTTGCTGACCACGCCGGAGAGCGTGCCGGCGAAAGCCGACTGCGCGCCGATCACATCGTTGTTGAGGCGACTGACCAGCGCGCCGGTGCGGGTACGCGTGAAGAACGCTATCGGCATCTTCTGCACGTGGTCGAATACCTTGGTGCGCAGGTCCAGGATCACGCCCTCACCGATCGAAGAGGACAGCCAGCGCGTCACCAGTCCAAGCCCGGCTTCTGCCACGGCTGCGACCGCGATCAGCACCGCCAGCCATATCACCGTTCCGGCGTCCGCCTTCGCGATGATCGCGTCGACCACCTGGCCTGCGAGCACGGGTGTGGCCACCGCAAGGACCGCCATCACGATGGACAGCAGCACGAAGGCGGTGAGCTTTCCGCGATGCGGCCGGGCGAAGCCGAACACGCGCTTGAGGAGCTCCTTGGAGAACGGCTTGGAGCCGTTCGTAGCGCGGGCGATGTTGTAGAGGGAGCTCCAGGCCACCCGGTCCATACTCATTTTCTGGTGCCTTTCGGGGCGCTGGCGCCCGGCATTTCCGTAATGACGCCGTTATCCACATTCCAACGTACATCCAGCCGCACGTTTTCCAGGAGCCGCCGGTCGTGGGTCACCAAAAGCAGCGCACCATCGTAGCTTTCCAGGGCCTCCTCCAGCTGCTCGATGGCGGGAAGGTCAAGGTGGTTGGTGGGCTCGTCCAGGACCAGGAGGTTCACGCCGCGGGCCTGCAGCAGCGCGAGCGCGGCCCGGGTCCGCTCGCCCGGCGACAGGGAGTCGACGGTCCGGGACGTGTGGTCCGCCCTTAGGCCGAACTTGGCAAGCAGGGTGCGGACCTCGGCCGCGGTCAGATCCACCAGGACTGCCTCGACGGCGTCAGCCAGGGTCAGGTTGCCGGCCAGCAGCCCGCGGGCCTGGTCAATCTCGCCAATGGCCACGGAGGCCCCCATGGCGGCACTGCCGGAATCGGGCTCGATGCCGCCCAGCAGCAGCCGCAGCAGGGTGGACTTCCCGGCACCGTTGGGTCCGGTAATGCCAATCCGCTCCCCCGCGTTGAGCTGGAGGTTGACGGGTCCCAGGGTGAAGCCGCCCTGCCGGACCACGGCATCGCGGAGCGTCGCAACCACGGAACTGGAGCGGGGTGCCTTGCCGATGGAGAACTGGAGCTGCCATTCTTTCCGCGGTTCTTCCACCACATCCAGCCTTGCAATGCGGGACTCCATCTGCCGCACTTTCTGGGCCTGCTTCTCTGAAGACTCGGTGCTGGCGGCGCGCCGGATCTTGTCATTGTCCGGGCTCTTTTTCATGGCATTCCGGACGCCCTGGGAGCTCCATTCGCGCTGGGTCCGGGCCCGGGACACCAGGTCGGCCTTGGTGGCCGCAAACTCCTCGTACTTTTCGCGGGCGTGCCGCCGGGCAACGGCGCGTTCCTCGAGGAAGGCGTCATAGCCGCCGTCGTACACGGCCACGGCATTCTGTGCCAGGTCCAGTTCCACCACCGTGGTGACACAGCGGGCCAGGAATTCGCGGTCGTGGCTCACCAGCACAGCACCGCCACGCAGGCCTTTGACGAAGTCCTCGAGCTTGTCGAGGCCCTCCAGGTCAAGGTCATTGGTGGGTTCATCCAGCAGCACCACGTCAAACCGGCTCAAGAGCAGCGCAGCCAGCGCAACCCGCGCGGCCTGCCCGCCGGAAAGGGCCGTCATGGCCGCATCCGGGCCGGTCTCCAGCCCAAGGTCCGCCAATACCGCTGGAAGCCGGTCGTCCAGGTCGGCCGCACCCGAAGCCATCCACCGGTCGAAAGCCAGTGCATAGGCATCATCGGCTCCCGGGGCACCTGCTCCGAGCGCCTCCGCCGTGGCTTCCATGTCGGCCGTGGCCTGTGCACAACCCGTGCGCCGCGCAATGTACCCCGCAACGGTTTCACCCGGCACCCGTTCATGCTCCTGGGGAAGCCACCCCACGAAAGCGTCGGCAGGGGCAAGACTGACCGAGCCGTCCTGCGGCTCGTCCACGCCCGCCAGAAGCCGGAGCAGCGTCGACTTCCCGGCTCCGTTGGCACCCACCACGCCCACTACGTCCCCGGGCGCGACGGTCAGGGAAAGCCCGGAGAAAAGCTGCCGGTGGTCATGACCGCCGGAAACGTCCTTGGCTACAAGGGTTGCAGTCATTGATCCATCCTTTCGCCGCTGTTGCGCAGCGTCTTTTCTGCCTAAAACCGGCCGGCAGGGCCATGCCGATTGCCCGGGAGGAAGGTGCGCGGGCCGCAGGACATGAAAGAACCCGCTGGTCCGGACTTGGGGGGTGTACGGACCAACGGGCTCGACCATCAAGCATAGTCGAAACGGCTGCGCGGGTAAAACCGGGACTCAAGGGGCAGGCTAAAATCAACGAAACACCCGTTCTGCAGAGAGCCCTCCATGACCATCCCCGCCAAGGCGTTCCAGCGCTGGCTGCAAGGCATTGCGCCGGACGCCAGCACGGCAGATGTCTGCAGGATCTCCGGGATCAAGCGGACCACGCTCGCCCAGCAGCTGGTCCGCGGGAAAGTCGCCGTGGGCACTGTCGTGAGCATCAGCCGCGCCTACGGCGTCAATCCTGTTGCGGCCCTCGCCACCTTCGAGGCCTACCGGGACCTGGCCGGTCCCCTGCCTCCGCCCACCCGGTGTGAGCTGGTGAGCCAGATTTCCACGGCCGACCTCCTGCAGGCACTGCTGGCGCGGCCGGCGATGGAAGCAGCCGCCCCCGGGAAGGAACCCCTGCCGCTCTCTGCGGCGCCGCACTCCACTTCGGTCAAAAACTGGGTTGATGCAATCGACGACGGCGAACTGCGGCACCGCGTATCGGCTGCCACGGGGGTTGCGCCCCAGAACTACTCTGCCCAGCTGACCGCGAACCGGCTGTCCCCTGAACTGGCCATAGCCACGTCCCTCGCCGCGGGCGTCGGACCCACAGGCGGGCTGGTGGCTACCGGCCTCATCACGGAGGAAGAGGCCGGTTGGCCGGCCGGCGCCCGGCAGCGGGCCTTGGACAGCCTGTCCGACGGCGACCTCACCGCCTTGGCCGGCGACAGGCTGCAGGCACTGGGCAAGGTACTGCGGCGCCAGGAGCAAGACCAGGCGCAGACCGAAAAGATCTGGGAGAACCTGGGATGATCGAAATTCTTCAGTGGTCCACCCTTGCCATCTGCGGCCTTGTTGCGGCTGCCCGCCTCCCCAGCGCCCTGCGCGGCGAGAACAGGTCGCTCTTCTATATCTTCGCCCTGATGACCGCAGCCATCCTCTTGAGCATCGAGGCGCCGTACGTAGCCATCGACCAGGCTTTGGGCGGCATCAACCTTGCCAACCTGCTGCTGCGCTTCATCATCTTTGCCGCCATCTATTTCATCGGGATACGCGTCACGCGCGGCTTCGGTGCTGAAGGCGCGTACCGGCTCATCACGGGAAAGGCCGGCATGATGGTGCTGGCGGTCGTTTCGCTGGTGATGACAGCGGTGTTCTTCATGATGGACACCACCGGTTCATCGGCGGGACTGTCGGCACCGTCGGTCAGAAACCAGCACAACGCCATCCTGGCCCAGTACTACGGTGCCGCGGGCCGCGCCTACCCCGCATATGTAGGCCTCGTCCTGCTGCCCGCCATGGTGCGGGCAGTCCGGAGCCGGCTGCCGGCGCTGGTGCGGGTGGCAGCCGCCCTTCTTGCCCTGGGCGGCGTGGCGATTGGCCTCAGCCTGCTGTTTCCCCTGGTGCCTCCGGGATGGGGCGCCATCATGTTCGTGGTCAACTACACCGCCGTGCTGTGTTACGTGGTTGGGCTGGCGCTGATCTGGGCGGCGCGGGTGCGCAGCGGCAGGCCTTTGTCCACCAAAAGGACATATACCGAAAAGTAACAAAGCGGGCTTTCACAAAAACATTAGAATGTGAAACAATCATGAATGTGTGAAGGTGGAGCGCATGGCGTTTGCGAACGGGGATATTTCTTGAACGCTTGCGTTCCGGGGGCCTTCGCATGCATTGGGGGGATGAGTGGTGGCGGGACGTTGGGGACCGCCCCCACTCAGCCTATTTAACGCTGTTTTCGGGGCGCCAAGCCCCCCCCGCCCCTCATGCTCATTTAGGGGCCGGGCGAGTCTCCCTGGCAAGCCTGAGGGTCACCAGCTGGAACGGCCGCAGAACCAGATCCGCTCCGTCCCGGCACGTTTCCACTCCGGGTGCGGGGACCGGGCGCTCCAGCAAGTCGACGGCAGTGACGCGCCGCACCGGAAAGTTCGCCGTGAGCTTCCCCGCAGAGCGCTCGCCCAGTGACTCGTACAGGCGGACAACCACGTCGCCGGACCCGTCCTCGGCCAGCTTGACCGCTTCAATGACCAGCGCAGGATTCGTCACGGAGAAGAGCGGTTCCACCGGCGAAGCGCCGCGGACCAGCCGGGGCACGAGGTTGGTCCGGTAGCCTTCCTCCACGGCATCGGCAATACCGGCTCCCGGACGGATGGTGACGGTGAGTTCATGAAGCCCGCGGTCGGCGTCGGGATCCGGGAACTTCGGGGCGCGCAGCAGTGAGAGCCGCACGGTAGTGGTGGTGCCGCCGTCGGACTCCCTGATGCTCCGCGTGACATCGTGCCCGTAGGTGGAGGAGTTGGAAATGGCCACGCCATACCCCGGCTCGGCCACGTGGATCCACCGGTGTGCGCAGATTTCGAACTTTGCCGTTTCCCAGGACGTATTGGTGTGCGTGGGCCGGAAGACGTGGCCGAACTGCGTCTCCGCCGCAGACCTCTCCGCCCGGACATCCAGGGCGAACCCGAGCTTGAGCAGCTTTTCGCGTTCCTGCCAGTCCACGGATGTGGTGATGGAAAGGGACGGGCTGCCGGCCGCAAGGCTGATGTGCTGCGTAACGGGGGACGCGCCGGCAAGCCGCTCCACCGTGACGACAGCCTCTGCCCCTTCCCGGCTCAACCGCACGGATGCCGCCTGGGTCAGCGTCGTGACGTTGCGCCGGTAGAACCCGTCGATGTCCCAGGCGTCCCATTCGTTGGGCGTGTCCCGGTGCAGTTCGAGGAGGTTGCCGCGCTGGCCCGGCGCAATGGCTTCGCGGCCGGTGGCATGATCCACCAATGACGTGAGAAGCCCGCTACCGTCCAGCACCGCGCGGATGACGCCGTTGTCCAGGACGTAGCCGCCGTCATGGGCCTTGGCATGGACCTCTCCGGCCGGCGCGGCAGGTTCGCCCGCAGCCAGGGCGGGAACGCCGGCCCTGGCATGCGGCGCTGCGTTCAGCAGGAAGGTCCGCTCGCCGTTGCCCAGCGTGGCGGCGGCAGCCTGGCTGATGATTGCTTCAAGGGCTTCACCGATTGCCTGGTAGTTGCGCTCGGCATCCTGGTGCACCCAGGCAATGGCGCTGCCCGGAAGGATGTCATGGAACTGCTGCAGCAGCACCAGCTGCCACAGCCGCTTGAGCTCAGCGGCCGGGTAAGCGTATCCGCCGCTGGCACGGACCGCGGCCGTTGTGCACCACAGTTCGGCCTCCCGCAGCAGGTGCTCACTGCGCCTGTTGCCCTTCTTTGTCCTGGCCTGGCTGGTGTAGGTTCCGCGGTGCAGTTCGAGGTACATCTCGCCAACCCAGACAGGCAGGACGGGGTAGTCTTCCTCCGCCTGCGTGAAAAAGCTCTCGGCCGAGCCGATCCGGACCTTGGGCGAGCCTTCCAAGTTGGCGGCGCGCGACGCTGCCGCCAGCATTTCCCGCGTTGGTCCGCCACCGCCGTCGCCGTAGCCGAACGGCACCAGGGACACGGTGCCGCGCCCATGGTCCCGGTAGTTGCGTTCCGCGTGTGCCAGTTCGCGGCCGGTCAGCTCCGAGTTGTAGGTGTCTACCGGCGGGAAGTGGGTGAAGAGCCTGGTGCCGTCAATGCCCTCCCAGTTGAAGGTGTGGTGGGGAAACTTGTTGGTTTGGTTCCAGGAGATCTTTTGGGTCAGGAACCAGCGGCTGCCGGCAGACTTGACGATCTGCGGCAGCGCAGCAGAGTAGCCAAATGAATCAGGCAGCCAGGCTTCGTGGCACTCAACGCCGAATTCCGCCATGAAGAAGCCCTTGCCCTCCACGAACTGGCGTGCCATGGCCTCACCGCCGGGCATATTGGTGTCCGACTCGACCCACATTCCGCCCACGGGGACAAACTGGCCAGAGCGGACCTTCTCGCGGATACGGCTGAACAGTTCAGGGTAGAGCTCCTTGATCCAGGCCAGCTGCTGCGCGGAGGAGCAGGAGAACACAAAGTCCGGGTTTTCATCCATCAGGGACACCACGTTGGAGAAGGTCCGTGCACACTTGCGGACCGTCTCTCGCACCGGCCAGAGCCAGGCGGAGTCGATGTGCGCGTGGCCGGTGGCCACCAGCTGGTGGGCTGAGGCATAGGCCGGCCGGGCCAGTACTTCGGCAAGTGCTTCACGTCCCGCTGCGGCGGTGCCGGGAACATCGTCCGGGTCCATGACGTCCATCATGCGTTCAAGGGCGCGGAGGATCTCATGCCGCCGCGGCAGTTCCAGCGGCAGTTCCGCCATCAGGCCGGAAAGGGTCCGGATATCCTGCTGGAGTTCCCAGACCGCCTGGTTCAGTTCCGCAATGGCGATGTTCCCCAGCCGGTACTGCGGCGCCGTCCCGGCCGTGGATTTGTCACCGTACGGCATGGGGGCGAAGGTCCAGCCCTGCGCGACGTCCGGGTTCGCGGCGGCTTCCACGTAGAAGTCCACCGCCATGCCGCCACCCAGCAGCTTCAGCGGTATGTACTGGTTCCTGGGCGAGACAGCCTTGATGGTGGTTCCGTCCGGACGCCAGGCCAGGCCTTCGCACTGGAAGCCGGGAATTTCGGTGGTGAACCCGAGGTCCACGAGCACTTCAACAGTGGTGTCCGGCCCGGTGCCCCACGATTCGGGGACTTCGCCCTGGAGCCGGAGCCATTTGGTCCCCCAGGGCTTCCCCCAGGGAGCCCCGTGTTCCTGGGGCTGGAAGTCCTGCCGCATTGCCTCCAGCGCGGGGACTGGCTCATCGGGCGCATCCCAGCTGCTCAGGGTAAGGGGAAGGCTCCGGCCGTAGACCGCCGGGCTAATCCGTTCACGCACGAACCTTTGGAGGCGGACTTCCGTTATCCGGCGGTCGTCATGCAATGTGGGCCCTCTTCAGCGGTTGGGACTGGACCATGCTGTCCATTCGATGGATAAATCTACCCGCTGGTAGCCCGTTAACCAACCCTTTAGGAAAACGCATCCCGGACGCTGACCTGCGCGCAAGTCAAGCTTACGACGGCGGCCCAAGCTTACGACGGCGGCGCCGCGGCCACCGGCCGCCGTATCCTTCCGTCACCGGCATAGATGTTAAGGCTGGTTCCCCTGCTGAAGCCGGCGAGGGTCACTCCGCTGGCCTCGGCGAGTTCGACGGCAAGGCTGGACGGCGCACTGACCGCAGCGAGGACGGGGATTCCGGCGAGCGCAGCCTTTTGGACCAGCTCGAAGGATGCCCGGCCGGAGACTTGGAGCACGGTGCCGCGCAGCGGCAGCAAACCTTCCCGCAGGGCCCACCCCACAACCTTGTCCACCGCATTGTGCCGCCCCACATCCTCCCGAAGGCACAGAAGCTGGGGGCCGCCGTCGTCCCCTATCTTGAAGAGCCCGGCAGCATGGACGCCGCCGGTGTCATCGAAGAGGCGCTGGGACTCCCGGAGGATGCCCGGAAGCGAGGCAAGCACCTCCGCGGAGACGCTCAGCGGATCCCCGGCGGGGTTGAAGTGTGAGGATTTCCGGACGGATTCTATGGAGTCGGTCCCGCAGATGCCGCATGAACTGGAGGTGTAGACGTGCCGGCCGATGGAAGGAAGCTCCACGTCGGGCCGCAACTGGGCCTCCACCACGTTGAAGGTCTGCACCCCGTTTTCGTCTTCCCCGGCGCAAAAGCGCAGCGAAACGAGCTGGCCGGACTCCCAAATGACGCCCTCTGACACGAGGAACCCGGCCACGAGGTCGAAGTCATCCCCCGGCGTGCGCATGGTTACCGAGTAGGACAGGCTTCCCAGCCGGATTTCCAGCGGCTCTTCCACCGCCAGGACGTCCTCCCGGTACCGGACCGGAAACTCGAGGGCGTTCGGGGAACCGTCCAGCACATACTTGTGCACCTTGCGGCGCTGGGTCACGCGTCCCATATCCCACCGTTCCTGTCCATATGTCCATCATCGCAACTGCCTTGGGGCGATGCCAGCGTGGCTGCAGCACGTTGGCAGGCCTCAGCCAAGGAGTGCGCTCCAGTCTACGGGGCCGGCCGGCGCCGGTTTGGCGGCCGGCTTGCCCGTCCGTCCGGCAGTGCGCGCCTTCGTCTTGGCGGCGGGCTCGGGCGGCGCCGGGATGGGCGGCCCCCACGGAAGGGCAAAGGCGGGCACCAGCTCTCCCAGCTGCACCCCGTGGGGAGGCACAACCAGAACGCCGTCCGCTGAAGCCAGCCCGCGCATCATGCCCGGGCCGGTGTGCTGGGCGGGAGAGGCCATGCCGTAAAGCAGGCGGAACGGGACCAGGCGTGTGCGCCCGGGTTCGGGGTCGAGGGTGGTTCCGCAGGGAACCTCCTGCACGGCCGGCAGCGTGCGGTGTCCGAGCGCCGCCAGCAGCGGGGCCCCCACCGTGGAAAGTGCCATCATGGCTGCAAGGGGGTTACCCGGCAGTCCAAGCACGAACCGCCCGTCCGGAAGTTCGGCCAGGACGGCCGGGTGTCCGGGACGCATGGCCACGCCGTCAATGATCAGCCGCCCGCCCAGCTCCCGCACGGCCCGGCGAAGGTGGTCGGTGCCGGATTTTCCGGTCCCGCCTGTGGTGATGACGACGTCGGCCGGCAGGTCCGGCGCGCCCGGCACCCCGGGGACCACGTCCTCCAGTGCCGCCAGCCATTCAGCGTACGAATCGCCGATCCGTTGCTGTCCGCCCGGCAGCCCGCCCAGCATGCCCACCACGGCCGGTAGCTGCGGGCCGAAGGTGTCACGCACCTGCCCCGGAACCGGCAGGCCGCTCCCAACCACTTCGGAACCGGTCAGCAGCAGCCGGACCAGGGGCTTTCCCTGGACCACAAGTTCGTCATAACCGGCCAGGGCTGCGAGGGCCAGGTGCGCAGGGTTCAGCACCACGCCGGCCTTGACCAGGATGTCCCCTTCCGAGGCCTCCTCCCCTGCTTTCCTGACATGCTGGCCTGCACGGGGTTCGCCAGGGCGGGCAGTGCCGCCGGTCACCAGGACGGGCAGCCCGTCTTCGTCTTTGTCCAGGCGGGCGCTTTCGCTGCGCAGCACCGCCTTCGCCCCGGGCGGTATGAGTCCCCCCGTGGCAATGGGACTGGCCTGGTGCGGAGCCAGCGGCAAACCTGCATCCACCAGGATCCACGGCCCCGTGCCATTAACGGCCCAGCCGTCCATCGCCGATGACGCATAGTGGGGCATCTCCTGCAGGGCCACAATGTCCTGGTCCAGCCTGCGTCCGAGGGCCAGCTCCAAAGGAACAGGGCCGGCGGGGATTGGAGTGCCGGCGTCGAAAGCTGCCTGCCGGGCTTCTTCCCACGTATGGTCGAGGTGCCTCGGCTGCCCGCCCTCGGGGGCATCCGCTGCTTCCTGGGACTCCGTCGTCATTCGCCGGGAGCCCCGGCGGCTTCAGCATCGTAGTCGGCAGCCAGGGAACGGGCCACGGCCAGGGCGGACTCCATGGAAGCAGCATTGGGTGCCCGGCCCGAGCCGGACGCCAGGCCGGCGGCATACCCGGCAATGAACGTCGTCAGGGGCGCGGCCGGACGGACCACCGAGTGGGCGGCCACACCGGCCAAGGCAAGGATGGCGTTGACGTCCACCTGGACGTCCTCCAGTTCATAGGCCTGGAGGAGGGACCTGCACCACTCCTCCAGCGTTTCATCCTGGCTTTTCACGAACGTGCCTCCCTATTTAACTGCGGCTGCGCCGGTCCTGGCCTTTGTCCTGGTTGCCGGCGGCAATCCCTAGTGCGGCGGCATCATCCCAGGTGTCCACGTCTGCCGTGGAACCTGCAGGGACGGTGACAGGCTGCACCTCCAGACTAGCAAGGAGGGAGCGCACGGAGCCGTTAATAAGGGCGCCACGGGACGAGAGCTGCGCCGCCGAGGTTTTTAACGCAGCCGTGCGGTAAAAACCGGCCAGAGGCTGGAGCCGGCCGTCTTCCGCGCGTGCCATGGCGCCGTCTGCGTTCGTCGAAACCATGGCCGCCACCAGTGCCTCCACTGCGTCCCGGACCAGCGGCATGTCACACGCCAGCACCAAAGTGAACTCCGCCTCGTGTCCGTCCCGGGCCAAGGCGTCAAGTCCGGCGGAGATGGCAGCTGCCGGCCCCGCGAACTCCGGCTCTTCCCGGCAGAAAAGCACCCCGGGGACAGAATGTCCGGCGTCCGGGCCCACCACCGCCGTCCGCGCAGCATCCGCTGCAGCGGCCAGGGCGCGCTGGAGGAGGGTGTCATGATGGAAAACCAAGCCCTGTTTCGGCACCCCGCCCAACCGGGAAGACCGGCCGCCGGCCAGGATCACTGCATTGAAGTCCAGCCGCTTCTGTTCCATGCCCCCAGCCTAGCCATCGGCGGCGCTGCGGGCGTGCCGAAGGTTCCGGTCAGGCGGCCCGCTCCGGCAGAAGGAACGGATCCCAGGCTGGAGTGGGCTTCTCAAGTTCCTTGATCTGCCAGATGGTTCCATGCGGTGGCTCCGGGACGAAACGCAGTTTCCAGCCCATTTCCGCCGGCGTATGGTCGCCCTTGACGTTGTTGCAGCGCAGGCAGGCCGCCACCAGGTTCTCCCAGGAGTCCTCGCCGCCCCGGGACTTGGGGTGGACGTGGTCGATGGTGTGGGCCGCTTTACCGCAGTACGCGCATCTGTGGCCGTCGCGCCTGAGCACTCCGCGGCGGCTGACAGCAGTGGCCTGGTTGTACCTCGGCCGGATGTAACGGTTCAGGAGAATCACCGAGGGACGGCCCAGGATTTCCTGCGGTCCCACCACGGGATCATCGCCTTCGGCAACCACGCTGGCCTTGCCCGTGAGCACAAGCACCAGCGCCCGGCGGAAAGTGATCACCGCCAGGGGCTCATACCCAGCATTCAGAACGAGAGTGCGCATGCACGTACCTCTTCACGGCCGCACCCGTCCAGGGGCACGAGGGCCGGCTGCCCTCGGCATGTCCGGGCTATGGATCGACACCACAAGAGTAAACATAGAAGCGCGCGATCGGCTAATCGCCCTTTCCCTGAACGGTCGTGTCGATCCAGTCAGGCGGCGCATACTGAACGGCTGGAGCAGCCGGCAGTTAAAAGGCAAGAACCCTTGCCGTGAGGGCAAGGGTTCTTTTGAGTCCTGGTCGGACCGCCGGAACTGGCGGGTCAGTTCACTCGGATGAACACGGGGCCGGAGCCGACGTTGGCGCTGAAGACCACCGTCTGGTTTCCGTTGTAGCCACCGTGGACGGCCTGGCCGTTGCCTGCGTAGACAGCAATGTGTGCCATGCCGGCACCGCCGTCGGCGTAGTAGATCAGGTCGCCGGGCTGCGCCTCGGCAGCGCTGACGGTGCGACCCAGGGAGAGGTAGCCTGCAGGCCAGTCGTGGAAGTTGATCCCCACTGCTGCCAGGGAGTTCGTGACCAGCATGGTGCAGTCCTGCATAACACCCAGCTGGGCGTATGCAGCCGACAGGATGGCTGCACCCTTGCCGCTGGCGGAAGCAGTGGGAGCGGCGGCCGGGGCCGAGGCCGTGGAAACCTTGGCCGTGACCTTGGGAGCAGCAGGCTGGGCGACGGGGGCCGGCTCGGCCTCCTGGACCTCGACAGGTGCGGGTTCTTCGATAACCGGGGCCGGCGTGGTGGTGACGGCGGGCTTTTCGAAGGTGATGTTGATCGTGGAGGCCGCGGAGATGGGGGCTTCGACGGCGGATTCAACTTCCAGGGTGGAAGCCGGAGCGGAGTCGCGCTGGACGTTGGAGTCGGCAGCGTTCGCCGCGATGCCGCTGGTCAGTACCAGGCCGGAAGCGGCGGCGATGACAGCGGCCTGGCGGCCTACGCCGCCGGCGTTCTCGCCGACAGCCTTGGCGATGATGGCGATTGAGCTGGTTTTGGTGACCTCGGCGCGATGCCGTGCGGTAGCACGAGTAGTCATCAGTTCTCTCTTTCGTTTTCCTCAGGCCGTTGTGGGCACCAAGGGATGTGGACGCGCCGGCATCTTGGGGGTACGCCGGCACGCCCCGAACGGGGATGTGGTGTTAGCGGAAAGCGTGGTGGAGCAAAGAAATAGTTCTTGGACCCGAGGGTCCAAGAACTATTTGCTGATGGTGAAGAACGAAGAGGTGCCGGTGGCGGCTACGGCGTGGAGCAGCGTGCCCTGGGAGGGGTTGAGCGCGCTGACCATCATGCCGTTGCCGACGTAGATGCCGACGTGCGCTCCGCCGTTCTGCATGACCAGGTCGCCGGGCTGCGGGGTGGAGGTGGGGGTCATGGCAGTCCAGGCGTTGACGCGGGGGATGCTGATGCCGGCCTGGGCGTAAACCCACTGGGTGAAGCCGGAGCAGTCCCATCCGGTGACCGGGCTGGTGCCGCCCCAGACGTAGGGGCTGCCAATGCCCGTGTAGGCGATGGCAGCAATGCCTGAGGTGGAAGCGGAAGAGACAGTCTTGGCCAGCTTGTCCGCTGCAGACTCCGAACTCGACGCTGCGCCCGTTTCCGTGGCGGTGGACTGTGGGCGCACCCGCTCCGGCTTCGGGGCGGCAGTGGTCTTGACCACGGGCCGCTCGAACGACACGGTGGCCGTGGGGGCTGCGGTGACTGCCAGGGCAGCCTGCGCGGAGCCGGACTCGGTGGAAGCGGAAACACCAGCGGTGGTGTCCGCTGCGTTGGCGGGCAGGCCCATGCTGAGGATAAGACCGGAAGCTGCGGCGATAACGGCAGCCTGGCGACCTACTGTCCCGGCATTGGCACTAACAGCCTTGGACATAGTGTCCAAGGGGTTGGTACGAACCGTTTGCGCACGGTGGCGCGCAGAATTATTGCGTGAAGACACGAAGGTAGCCTCTCCCAATGCCTGCGAGGTGAGCTGTCGGATTCGGATGGGAGTCACCCGGCCGCGCTGCTTCCAAGGAAGTTTTGCGACTTAACCCCAAGGTCTTAGCCAAAGCCAAGACCAAAATTGGTTCCCCCGCCCCTGCCAGACGATGAAATGCGAACGGACCTTGAGCGGTGGCAGAGTTAGGCAATCCGCACAAGAGCGTCAACTTCGGAAAAGTTGACGCGAGTTAGACGGTACAGCAGTTTTGAGTGAATGTCACATTCAGGTCACGGCAAGTCACGATCATCTGATAGTTCACCGTCACTTGACTACAGCCAGCCAGTCGGATCGACCACTTCGCCGTTGACCTGCACCTCGAAGTGGAGGTGGCAGCCCGTGGAGGCGCCCGTGGTCCCGCTAAGGGCAATTACGTCCCCGCGCGAGACGGTCTGCCCCTCCCTCACGCTGAAGGAGGAGAGGTGGTTGTACGTGGTTTCCAGGCCGTTGCCGTGGTCCACCACAACGCGGTTTCCGCCGCCGAACTGGTGCCAGCCCACGAAGGTCACGGTACCGGTGGCGGCAGCGAAGACCGACGTACCGCACTGGGCCACATAGTCCTGGCCGCGGTGGAAGTCGCCTGAGCCACCGGTGATCGGGCTGACGCGGTAGCCGAAGGGGGACGCTGTGGTCAGCGTGGCCAGTGGAGCGCCGAGGCTTCCTGCCGAGGCAGCACGTGACACCGAGCCGGCGGACTGGGCACTGAGAAGCTGCTTGAGCTTGCCGTCCGGATCCGCCTGGGTGACCACGGCGGAACGGCTGAAATCGATCTGGGCACCGGCCTCGGCTGAGATCTGCGGCTGCGGCGTGACGGCTGAGGCTGCCATCGGAGTAACACCGGGAGCGTCGGTGGCCATCACGGGGCTGGTGGCCGGCACCGTCACGGTCAGCACCAGGCCTGTGGCTGCGAGTGCGATTCCGGCCTTCTGGCCGATTCCGCTCGCAGCAGCGAACTCGGTGACTTGGCGGAAGGGACCACGACGGCGGCGCGCATCACGGTGGGGATCGCGGGGGCGTTCCGTGGTGATGACTTCAACAACCCGCGGCGTCGAAGCGGGCACCGCTGCGCGGCGGCGTCCCCTGGGGGTCTGCATGGACAAGAAGGGTTCCTCTCTGGAAAGCCTGCGAAGTTAGCTGTCGGATTCGGGTCAGAGAGTTCAAAGACCCGGTCCGCCGTAAGCAAGCTTCGGCACAGAGGTATCCACGGAGGATCCTTCACTGGAAGAGGCTTGCTGCTGACGGACTTCACCCCAAGGCAGTCCCCCGGCTGCCGTTTGTGGTTCCCCCGCCTCTGCCAGTAATGACTCGTGCACCTGATCCGCTGGCAGAGCTCGGCTCCAGATCAGGTAACGCTTTAGTATCAACGCTTGGGTTTAACTATAGGGGCAAAAGTCCCAAAGTAACAATTCCGTTATCTTTGCGTAACCGGCACCCGTTGGGGTAGCCGGGAGGCCTCAAGCGGTCCCTAGCGTACGGCCACGAAGACGTGCGCCGCGACTTCCGGCGGCAGCTCCAGGGCCCCTTCGATGCCCGGGACGCGGACCGAAATGTACTCCCCCACCCGCTCCAGCGAGACCGAGGCACCGGGCCGGATTCCGCCTTCATCAAGCTGGACCAACAACTCGGGTTCCACCTGGATCGGCTCTGCCAGGCGGCTGACTGTCACCTCAGACGCCGGGCCGTAGGTCTTCATGGCCTCAAGCAGGCTGACCGCCGCGTCCGCAGCGGCCTGCGCCTCGCCCCCGAGGGCCGCCAATCCCGGGATGGGATTGCCATACGGGGACTCAGTGGGATGGTTCAGCATTTCGTAAATGCGCCGTTCCACCCGTTCGCTCATGACGTGCTCCCAGCGGCAGGCTTCGTCATGGACGTAGGCCCAGTCCAGCCCGATGACATCGGCCAGGAGCCGCTCCGCCAACCTGTGCTTCCGCATGACTTCGGTGGCGCGCTTCCGGCCCACCTCCGTGAGTTCAAGGTGCCGATCTCCGGAGACAACCACCAGGCCGTCCCGTTCCATCCTGCCGATGGTCTGCGACACAGTGGGCCCGGAGTGGCGCAGCCGCTCCGCGATCCGGGCCCGGAGGGCAACGATGTTTTCTTCCTCAAGCTCCAAGATGGTCCGAAGGTACATCTCCGTAGTGTCGATCAGATCCGTCATCCAGCTCAGCTCCTCGAGCGCAGTACCTTGCGTTGTCCCACCGTACCGCCTTCACATGCAGCGTGGTCCGTTGGAAAGCTTAGCCTATTTTGAGTTTGTCCGAATAGTTGACGGCGCGGGCAGGGGCCCTGTCTCAATGTCTGGACTATGACGGTCCCGGTTCCCGCTGAAACAGCTGTTCAGGCAGAATGAGGGAGGGCCCGAGTCACAGTCGCCGCGACTGCCTGGCACCCACATCCGTCCGGACCAACACCCCGTCCACGCCGAAATTGGAGCACCTGTGAGCGAAACCAGCATCACTATTCCCGCCGACCTCCTGCCCAAGGACGGGCGGTTCGGCGCCGGTCCCTCCAAAGTCCGGCAGGAGCAGATCGATGCCTTGTCCGCCGCATCGAAGACCATCCTGGGAACGTCCCACCGGCAGGCACCGGTCAAGAACCTGGTGGGGTCCGTACGCGAAGGCCTGAGCCAGTTCTTCCGTGCCCCGGAAGGCTATGAGGTGGTGCTGGGCGTGGGCGGTTCCACGGCGTTCTGGGACGTCGCCAGCTTCGGCCTGGTGGAGAAGAAGGCGCAGCACCTCTCATTCGGTGAATTCGGCTCGAAATTCGCGGCAGCCACCAACAAGGCACCTTTCCTGGATGCCTCCTCCATCATCAAATCCGAGCCGGGAACCCGCCCTGCTGCGCAGGCTGAGGCGGGCGTTGATGCCTATGCCTGGCCGCAGAACGAGACGTCCACTGGCGTGTCCGCCCCCGTTAAGCGCGTGGCTGGCGCGGATGAGGGCTCACTGGTCCTTATTGACGCGACGTCGGCAGCCGGCGGCCTGGACGTCGACGTGGCGGAGAGCGACGTCTACTATTTCGCCCCGCAGAAAAACTTTGCCTCCGACGGCGGGCTGTGGCTTGGCCTGTTCTCGCCGGCTGCACTGGAGCGCGCGGCCCGGATCAAGTCCACCAGCCGCTGGATCCCGGACTTCCTGGACCTCCAGACGGCCATTGACAACTCCCGCCTGAACCAGACCTACAACACGCCGTCGCTGTCCACCCTGGTGACCCTGGACGCCCAGGTGCAGTGGCTGAACGCGAACGGCGGGCTTGACTTCGCTTCGGCGCGGACTGCAGATTCTGCCGGACGCATCTACAGCTGGGCGGAGTCCTCCGAATTCGCCACGCCGTTCGTCGCCAACCCGGACGAGCGCTCCAACGTAATCGCCACGATTGACTTCGACGATTCAGTGGACGCGGCCGTGGTGGCCAAGGTCCTGCGGGCCAACGGCATCGTGGACACCGAGCCGTACCGGAAGCTGGGCCGCAACCAGCTGCGCATCGCCACGTTTGTGGCCATCGAGCCGTCCGACGTCTCTGCCCTGCTGGCGAGCATCGACTACGTGGTGGGCGAACTGCGCAAGTAGGCCGGCAGCCTTAACGTACGACGGCGCCGCCCGGGATCATCCCGGACGGCGCCGTTCGTGTGTGGTCAGGAAGTCCTTGCTTCGTCGCCGGGCTGTCCACCGTCGCCGGGCTTTTCCTCCCCGGATTCCTGGCCCTGTTCCGGCTCCTGGGCCGGCACCTGCTCCGGCTCCTGCTCGTCCTCGGGTCTGACACGTTCCGCCCACGGCACCCATTCCGGGGCAAGGATCGAATCCTCCGACGGCAGCAGGCCGAGTTCGTTGACGGTGACGACCTTGGAGCGGGAGTTACGGGTGAGCACCGCGTACCACTGCCAGCCCAGGTAACCGGCCAGCTTCGACTCAAACAGATGGGTCACCAGGCGGTCGCCTTCGCTCTTGGCCGCAAGGTGTTGGCCGATCGTAGCCGGTGCCGTGATGCCCTCGATGGCGGTGCGGGCGGTGTCCACGGCTGCAGCCAGGAAGGCATCAGGCTTGCCTGTCCGCCACACCGGAACTCCCGCGCGGCGCTTGGACATGGCCTTGGCCCCCGCAGCCGCAGGGTTGGCAGCGGCAGCAGCCCCCGCCGTCGGACCGTCCTGGTCCTGGGCGGCGGCCACCGGCTGTTCAGCTTCCGGGTTCATCGGCGCCTAAACGTCCAGCTCGTCGGCAACCTTACGCAGGGCAGCGGCGATGGCCTTGCCCTTGTTGCCTTCCGGATACTTGCCTGCGGAGAGGGTTCCGGAGAGATTGTCCAGCACGGTCACCAGGTCCTGGACCAGCGGGGCGAGTTCCTTGGCGTTGGGCCGTTTGGCCTTGGCGATCGAGGGCGTCTTGTCCAGGACGCGCAGCCCCAGGGCCTGGGCGCCCTTGCGTCCGTCGGCTACCCCGAATTCAACCCGGGTGCCTGCCTTGAGCTCTGTTACGCCTTCGGGCAGCGACGATTTGGGCAGGAATACCTCCTGGCCGTCTTCGCCTGCGAGGAACCCGAAGCCCTTGTCCTTGTCATACCACTTGACCTTGCCGGTAGGCACGTAATCAACCTTCTTCGTTCTGACGTCTTCTGACACGGCCAGCCGTCACCGCATCCGCACTGCAATGCGGGTTCAAGGTATGGCGGCTGCGGACCGTGTTGGTCTATCCCTCAAGGTTATCCTGCCCACCGCCCTATTGACGCTTTCAACGGCCCAGTGCAACCTTCCGGCTGCCTCCTTCAGCACCATTCACTCCCGGTGCGGCAGGAGGGGTAGCGTTACGTCCATGACACCCTCGCGCTACCGGCGTGCCCTGATGATCATCGCCGCGGCTGTGGCCGTGCTTTCCCTGGTGGCAGTGGGCACCGTGATGGCCCTTGCCTTTGCCGGCTCAGTGGCTCCGGCCTGGGTCACCTATACGGCGCTTTACGGCCTGCCGCTTGCGTTCCTCCTGATGCTGTTCCTGGTTCTGGACAGCGTTGCCGGGCGCCGCCGGGCAGCAAACCCGGACCGGCGGTAACGTTGGACTGATGTCCCTCATTCGCGCATTGAGCAAGGAGCTGGAGGCACGCAGCGACGATTCACTGCGTGCGCTGTTCGATGCGCGGCCGGACCTCATTTCGCCCCCCGTTCCGGACTTCCCCGCCCTTGCCGCGCGGGCAAGTGCCCGGCTCAGCGTGCAGCGGGCACTTGAACGCCTCAACCGTCCGCAGATGCAGGTCCTCGAAACCCTCCACCTGTGCACCAATACGGACACCGGCCACAGCGCGTCCGCCGCGGGACTCCGGAAGATGATTTCCGGGTCTTCGGCAGCCTCGGTGGAGCGGATCCTGCATTCGCTGCAGGAACTTGCGCTGGTGCACCGCGCCGAGCCGCCGCACGGCACCCCGGCATCCGCGGCGAAACACCACTACTACCTCCCGGTGGGTTCGCTGAAGGACGTGGTGGGCATCTATCCCGCCGGGCTGGGCAGGAGCTACACCGAGCTGGTCCGCCTTCAGCCGGCCTTCGCGCAGCGGGCCGTGCAACTGGTGTCCGAACTGCACCGCAGCGGTGTTGCCATCCACGATGCCACCACCCCCATGGAGGCGGCGCTGGCGCTGCAGCACTGGACCTCCTCCCCCGAGGCTCTCCAGAGCATACTGTCCACTGCCCCGGAGCGGACGACGGCGCTGCTCGCCAGGTTCCGGAACTGGGCCATGGGTGCCGTCCCCCAGGCCCAACGGAAGGCCTCAATCGCCACGGAAGGATCCGACGTCGGGCCCGTGGACTGGCTCCTGGCGCGGGGCCTGCTGGTGCCGCTGGACGCGGCGCACGTCGAGCTGCCGCACAGCGTGGGGATCTCGCTGCGCGGCGGTGCGGTGATCGACGATTTCACGTTGTCGCCCCCGGTCCCCCAACTCGGCCGGACCTCAGCGGCGCTGCGCCGGAACGCAGCACTCAGCGCCATCTCGGAGACGCTGCGCCTGGTAAGCGATTTGCTCCACGCTGTAGGGGAGCAACCGCTGGTCACGCTGCGCAGCGGCGGTGTGGGAGTGCGCGAGATGAGGCGCCTTGCCGAACTGCTGCGGATCGACCTGCAGCACGCGGGAATCCTGCTGGAGCTGACCGCACTGGCCGGACTCATCCGCCTGGATGTCGATTCCTCGTCCTGGATCCAGCCTCCGCAGCTGGAATGGCTCGTCCTGCCGCGGCAGGAACAGTGGCTCTGGCTGGTGAACGCCTGGCTGTCCAGCCAGCGCGTGCCGTCCCTGGTGGGCCAGCCCGTCAATGGAACGCGCAGCGTGCCGGCGGCACAACGCTCCGCCTCCGGCAGCACCGTCATCGCGCTGTCAGCCGAAGCGCAGCGGCCTGATGCCCCGGTGGTCCGCAAACGCATCCTGGAGATCCTGGATGAGCTGACTGCCGAGGCAGGCGCCCCGGACGGGACCGCACCAGTACTTGATGCCGCAGCTGTTCTCCAGCGCGCAGAGTGGGCACAGCCCAGGATGGCCAGGCGCTTCAGCTCGATGATCCGCGGCGTGCTCGCCGAAGCCGAGCTCCTTGGACTGGTGGGATCCGGAGCCCTGAGCCAGCTTGGAAGCGCGTTGGCGGAAGACAACCCTGAAGCCGCGCTTGCCATCCTGGGCGAGCACCTGCCGGCAGCTGTCACCCACGTTTTACTGCAGGCCGACCTCACTGCCGTCGCCCCGGGGTACCTGGCCCCCGAACTGACCGGGAAGCTGCTGCTGATGGCTGACGCGGAAGGCCAAGGTCCGGCAACCACCTACCGCTTTTCGGCCGGCTCCATCAAGCGGGCCCTGGACAGCGGACAGGACGCCGCCGGCATCCTGGAGTTCCTCCGTGAGCACTCTGCCACCGCCGTGCCCCAGCCACTCGAATACCTTGTGGAGGACACGGCCTCACGGCACGGAAGATTGCGGGTGGGGGCGGCTGCCAGCTTTATCCAGAGCGAAGACGAAGCCGCGCTCCTGGAGCTTCTCTCCGGGCCGAAGGCGTCCGGCCTGAACCTGGTGAAGATTGCGCCCACCGTCCTGGTTTCCTCGGCACCGCCGCGGGAAACCGCCCAGGTTCTCCGCACCCTGGGGCTCTCCCCCTCCGTGGACGGCGCGGACGAACCGGTGGTCCGGCTCCGGGCAGCCCCGACCCCGCAGGACCACCTGCGCCCTGTCTACACCGCCCCGCGGACGGCGCCGGGGGCTGAGGAGGTGGACGCACAGCTCGCGGTCCTGCGCCAGGTGGGTGCCGCCGTCGGACACCGCGGCGGTTCCGGACACCGGGACGGCGAGGCCGGAACCCAGCTGGGGCTTGAGGCCCTGCAGCGGGCCATCAGGCTCAAGCAGCGGATCAGCATGAACGTGGTGGACGGGCTGGGGAATGCCAGCCTGGAAGTAGTTGTTCCGCTATCAGTAAGCGGCGGACGCGTCCGGGTGTTTGATCCTGCAAAGGAAACAGAACGCGTGCTGTCCATCCACCGCATCATCGACATTGAGGCTGCAGAGGAACTGCGCCAGTGAAGGACTTCCCCGAGTGAACGACGGACCCCTGATCGTCCAGAGTGACAAGACCATCCTGCTTGAGGTGGACCATGAACTGGCAACTGAAGCCCGTCATGCCATCGCGCCCTTCGCCGAGCTGGAACGGGCACCGGAGCACATGCACAGCTACCGGCTGACACCGCTGGGGCTCTGGAACGCCCGCGCCGCCGGGCTGGATGCGGAAAAGGTGCTGGACACGCTGCTGAAGTACTCGCGCTTCCCGGTTCCGCATTCGCTGCTGATCGACGTTGAAGAAACCATGTCCAGGTACGGGCGGCTGCGCCTGGAGAAGGACCCGCAGCACGGCTTGGTGATGCGGACGGACGACTACCCCGTCCTGGAGGAAGTGATCCGGGCCAAGAAGATCCAGCCCCTGCTGGGGCCCCGGATCGACGGTGAGACCGTTGTGGTGCACGCCTCCCAGCGGGGGCAGCTCAAGCAGCTCCTGCTGAAGATCGGCTGGCCGGCGGAGGACCTGGCCGGGTATGTGGACGGTACCCCGCACCTGATCGCGCTCAACGAGGATGGCTGGAAGCTGCGGCCGTACCAGCAGATGGCGAGCGACAACTTCTGGTCGGGGGGAAGCGGCGTGGTGGTGCTTCCCTGCGGAGCCGGGAAGACCCTGGTGGGCGCCGCGGCAATGGCTACCGGCTCCACCACAACCCTGATCCTGGTCACGAACACGGTAGCCGCCAGGCAATGGAAGGACGAGCTGCTCAAGCGCACGTCCCTCACCGCGGACGAGATCGGCGAATACTCAGGAGCGGTCAAGGAAGTCCGGCCGGTGACCATCGCCACGTACCAGGTGCTGACCACCAAACGCGGCGGCCTGTACCCGCACCTGGAGCTTGTGGACGGCCACGACTGGGGACTGATCATTTACGACGAGGTGCATCTGCTGCCGGCACCGATTTTCCGGATGACCGCCGACCTCCAGGCACGGCGCCGGCTGGGCCTTACCGCGACCCTGGTGCGCGAGGACGGCCGCGAGGGCGAGGTTTTCAGCCTTATCGGGCCCAAGCGGTACGACGCCCCCTGGAAGGACATTGAGTCCCAGGGCTACATCGCGCCGGCAGACTGTGTGGAAGTCCGGGTCGACCTGCCCAAGGACGAACGGGTTGCCTATGCCATGGCCGATGATGCGGACAAGTACCGGCTTTGCGCCACCTCCGAGTCCAAGACGCACGTAGTGGAACAGCTGGTGGCCCGGCATGCCGGTGAACAGCTGCTGGTCATCGGCCAGTACATCGACCAGCTCGATGACCTCGGCGAGCGCCTGCAGGCGCCGGTGATCAAGGGCGACACCTCCGTGAAGGTACGCCAGAAGCTTTTTGACGACTTCCGTGCCGGGGACATCCAGACGCTCGTGGTTTCCAAGGTGGCCAACTTCTCCATCGACCTTCCGGAAGCATCGGTGGCCATCCAGGTATCGGGTTCGTTCGGCTCGCGGCAGGAGGAGGCGCAGCGGCTGGGCCGGCTCCTGCGGCCCAAGAAGGACGGCAGGGCGGCGCGTTTCTATTCGCTCGTTGCCCGGGACACCCTGGACCAGGAATTCGCGGCGAAGCGCCAGCGGTTCCTGGCGGAACAGGGCTATGCCTACCGGATCATGGATGCCAAGGATGTGGAACAGAAACCCACTGGCACCTAAGTCGCCACCTACCGGGTATGTAACGGGATGCCCGCAAACGTGTTGTCCGTGCCGCACCGGCTCGCGTGGCTGAATGCTTCCGATGCCCGTGGTTTCTGCTTCCAATATGCCCGAGTTTTCGCGGCGGCGAGGGCGTAGCGGTAATGGAAGGCGTGCCCGCGGGGGGAGTTCGCCCAGGACCCTGACCGCCACGGACGTGTTCACCGGCTAGACCGAGAACCTCGCGGTCCGCAACGGCTCGCACAGGTAGGTGCCCGCCTCCATGGACGGGATCGCAGCGTGGAGCCGCATGTCAGCTTTGATGAACCCTCGGGCAATATTTGGTCAATATCTCTTCCGGACGTTGTCATCCCGTTATCCCCGGGCTACGCTCAGAGCGCTGGGTTACACATTGGTAAAAGGTCCTGAACTCAGATCAGGATGGGCGAAGCCTCATGGCTTTCCCCGTGTATGAGGACGCGTGCATGCGCAGTCGCCCCAGCCGATCCACCCGCGCACCCCCAAGCTATAACACTTGGCTCCGTGCTGCCTGCCCGCTCCGTGCCGCAAAGACGCGACCACCGGAGTAGCCGGCGGGCACCCGACGCGCGGGCGCCATCCGATCAGATTCTTGGAGAGGGATGCTGGGGGACCTCCCGGTGCCGGACCACAGGTCCGCGCCGACCGTCACACCATCCGCCACTCCCAGAAGTGAGTAATTCAATGGAGAATATAACGCGCGCCCGCTTGGGCGCAGGCATGGCTTGTCTGGCTTTGATCCTTACCGGAGTCACGTCGGCTCAGGCCACGCTCTCCGGAGCCCAACTAAACGCGCAGGACGGCAACCTGGTCGTCGACACAGGCGACATCAAAGACTGGGCGAACATCGGCATTGATTGTTCAACGTTGACCGGTGGTTGCGGTCTCGATCTTCCAACCGGCCAGACAGACAATTCATTCGGTACAGGCACGAAGGAAGACACTGCAGTACCGTCCGTCGTCGACGGATCCATCCCCAACAACAAGAGCGACCTGACACGCTTCTACGCCAAGTTCGTGGAAGAATCCAACGGCAGCACGTACGCATACCTCGCGTGGGAGCGGGTCCAGGAACCAAATGGCACTACCAACATGGACTTCGAATTCAACCAGTCGTCTGTGCTGTCCTCCAACGGTGTGACCCCCGTCCGTACGGCCGGCGATGTCCTGATCAAATATGACCTGTCCCAAGGCGGCGTGAATCCGATTCTTGGATTCCACCGGTGGATCACCACCGGTGCCCGGACGCTCTGCGAGGCAGCCAACGCGACCCCCTGCTGGGGCAAAGTCCAGCCATTGACCGGAACTTTCGAGGGTTCAATCAACACCGCTGTGGTTACGGACCCCATCGCACCCAACGCTCCGCGAGATCTGAGTGTCCGGACCTTCGGCGAAGCAGCCATCAACCTGACCGCTGCCGGTATCGTCGGCACGGACCCTTGCCTGCCGTTCAGCAGTGCGTACTTGAAGAGCCGCTCCTCAGATTCATTTACAGCGGCTCTGAAGGACTTCATCGCCCCGATATCCGTCGCCACGTCCAAGTGCGCCGACATTAACGTGCTGAAGACCGACGACGACTCGCCGGCCTCCCCACTGGCCGGTGCCGTCTTCACGCTGTACAACGATGCCGCACCTGTCGGCGGAACCTTTGATCCCGCAACAGACCTGGCCGTAACCCCCGCCACAACCTGCACCACCGGCGCCGACGGCAAGTGCTCGTTCAGCCAGGTTCTCCAAGGCAATTACTGGGTAGTTGAGACCACGACACCAACGGGGCACGACACGGCAGCGCCCCAAGCAGTGACCGTCGTGGGGGGCACGAACGTCAGCCTGACCTTTGTAGACCCGCGCGACTTCAAGATCATCGTGCTCGTCTGCAAGGAAGCCGACAACTCGCTGTACTCAAGCCAGGTCACGGTTGATGGCGTCAACAAGGACTCGCTGGCCACGGCTCCCTCAGGCACCACGGCCGCCCAGCTTTGCAGCCTGGGCGGCGCTGCGTATGACGACAAGAGCTACGGCGGTCACCCCGCGAATGTGGACATCCCGCAGTAGACAGGGAAATCTGGCACCTGACCAGCTGACCACTTTGAAGTGATTCGCCCAACCCAGGGTCCTCCGCACTCCCGTGCGGGGGACCCTGGCGGCGCCACCAACTTTACTGCGCGCCGCGGACGCCCATGCAACATTCACCATGCATCCAGAAAACTCACAGACTCTGGGAGCAGAATGGGAGCATGAACAAGAACGGTCCCGAGGCAAAGCTCCTTGTTGTTGACGATGAACCCAACATCCGCGAGCTGCTGTCCACCTCGCTAAGGTTTGCCGGCTTCGAGGTTGTCTCGGCCGCGAACGGCCGGGACGCCCTGGCGGCTGCCGAAACCCATGCCCCGGACCTGGCCGTGCTGGATGTCATGCTTCCGGACATGGACGGCTTCACCGTCACCCGCCGCCTCCGGGCCTCGGGCAAGCACTTCCCGGTACTGTTCCTGACCGCGAAGGACGATACCGAGGACAAGGTCACAGGCCTCACCGTCGGCGGGGATGACTACGTCACCAAGCCGTTCAGCCTTGACGAGGTGGTGGCCCGTATCCGCGCCGTCCTGCGCCGGACGCAGCCGCTGCTGGATGACGACGCCGTCATCCGCGTCGACGACCTGGAGCTCGACGACGACGCGCACGAAGTGCGCCGCGGCGGCACGGTGATCGAGCTCTCCCCCACCGAGTTCAAGCTGCTCCGGTACCTCATGCTCAACCCCAACCGGGTGCTCTCCAAGTCCCAGATCCTGGACCACGTATGGGAATACAACTTCAACGGTGATGCCTCCATCGTGGAGTCGTACATCTCCTATCTGCGCCGGAAGGTGGACATCGATCCCGACGCTCCCGCCCTGATCCAGACCAAGCGCGGTGTGGGCTACGTGCTTCGGACGGCTGAAAAGCGCTGACCTTGCTGCAGCGATGGAAGTCGGCCTCACTGAGGACGCAACTGGTGGCCATGATCATGGCGCTGCTGATAGTTGCCCTGACGGTGACCGGAGCGGGAACGCTGGCCCTGCTCCACAGCTACCTGCAGGCACAGGTGGATGACAAACTCACCGCGGCGGTAGACCTGGCCCGGCAGCAGCGGTCCTTCACCCCGCTTCAGGCGCCCAACCCGATGGTTCCCACTGACTACTCACTTATTCTCTTCGCGCCAGGCGAGGAGCCGTATCCGTTCGGCGGCGACCCTGAGAGCCGTCCGGACATCAGCTCCGTCACGGTGCAGCAGGCGCAGGAACGCGGCGCCGTTCCCTATCAGGTGCGCGGTACGGACGGGCAGAACTGGCGGGTGGTGGCCGTGCCGGTGCAGAACAACCAGACCACCGCTGTGGTGGTCATCGGGCTGCCCCTGCAGAGCGTGGATGATGTCCTCAAGCACGCCTCCCTGGTGGTGACCGGGGTGGGCCTGCTGACCCTGCTGCTGGCCTCCCTGATCGCGAGCTGGACCGTGTCCCGCTCCTTCCGCCCGCTGGCCCGGGTGGAAAAAACGGCGGCCGCCATTGCCGCCGGTGACCTTTCCCGCCGTGTCGACGTCGAAAATCCCGGCACTGAATTGGGACGCCTCAGCAGGTCGCTTAATGCCATGCTGGCCCACATTGAGACGGCCTTCGCGGCACGCACGGCCTCGGAGGCGAGGATGCGGCGGTTCGCCGCTGACGCCTCCCACGAACTGCGGACCCCGCTTGTCACCATCCGTGGCTTCTCTGAGCTGTACCGGCACGGCGCACTGACCACCGAGGAAGACGTGGCCACAGCCATGGGAAGGATTGAAAGCGAAGCCAAGCGCATGGGCTCAATGGTGGAAGACCTTCTCCTGCTGGCCCGCCTCGACGAGCAGCGGCCGCTGCAGCAGAAGCCCGTGGACCTTCAGCTGCTCGCCCATGACGCCGTGGTGGACACGCAGGCCAGCGACCGCTCGCGGGCGATTTCGCTGACCGGGCTCGACGGCGGACCTGCCGCGGCTGCCCCGGTGCTGGGGGACGAAGCCAAACTCCGACAGGTGGTGGGGAACCTCGTGGGCAATGCCCTGCGTTACACGCCGGAGGGCAGCCCGATCGAACTGGCGGTGGGGGTGCGCGCCAGGGAGGACGGACAGCTGCGCTCGGTCATTGAAGTGCGCGACCATGGACCCGGCATCTCCGAAGAGGACGCCTCCAAGGTCTTTGAGCGCTTCTACCGGGCGGACACCTCACGGACCAGGGAAACGGGCGGAAGCGGACTCGGCCTGGCCATTGTGGCCGCAATTGTAGGGTCCCACGGCGGTTCCGTCCGGGTGGAAAATACCGATGGCGGCGGCGCGACCTTGGTGGTCAGCCTTCCGCACCGTGATGACGCGCTGAATACCGGGGCAGCTGCCGAGGCGGAACAGGCAGCGACGGCGGGGTTGTCCACATATAGCGCCGGACCGTAGCGGCTCCAGGGGCCTGCTCCCTACGCTCGTTATCAGCGGTCCGGACCAGCCGGGCCCCGCAGGCGAAAGCTGCCCCCACAGCGAAAGGCACGGCCATGAGCATCATTTCCGTCGACACCGAACTCCTTCAGCTGAAGTCCGCCAGTGTCCAGGCGACAGTGGACAGGATCAGCGCAGACGTCCAGGCAATGAAACGCGGGCTGGACGAGCTCCAGGGGTCATGGCGGGGCACCGCCGCCACGAATTTCCAGGCGCTCATCACGGAGTGGACCATCACGCAGGGACGCGTGGAGGCCTCGTTGGCGTCCATCAACACGGCGCTTGCCTCCGCGGCTGCCACCTACGCACAGGCGGAACAGGGCAACACACAGCGGTTCAGCTGACCGGGTAGATACCCAGGAGCCGGCTAAGCCTCGGGAGTACCTTGGTGGAACCGCAGCCGCCAGCGGCCGCCGTCCAGCACCCACAGTGAGCTTCTGAGCGTGGTGCCGGAGCGCGCGTAGCTGCGGTACGTCAGCAGGACCGCGTCAGCGCCAATACGGTCCGCGCCAAGTATCTCAATGTCTGTCCGCTCGCCCGGGTCCTCCTCGAGCGCCATCATCATGGCGTCCCGGGTCCACACCCTGCCCGAGCTTCCGATCTCCATGAAATCGGGGTGCAGCAGAACAGCCGTCCGGCCGATGTCCCCCCGCACCAGGGGGCCCAGCAGCTCGCGCTCCAGTTCCTCCACCAAGGCCTCCGGCACGGCGGCACCTGGCTGGGCTGCGGCGTCCGGTTCGCCGAAAGCGCCGTTGTCCAGCTGGCTGAACAGGTCCGGCTCCTCGTAGGCTCCTGGCAAGGTTGCGGCTTCCCGGGGTGCACGGGGGGCGGCCTCCGGCGCATCCTTGGCCGCCGGCGGATGGTGGGCGTGGTGGGCGTGGTGGGCGCCAGGGAAACCGGGACCGGACCGGGCTGCCACCCCCTGCTGGTAGGCGGTCGCGGCCGCCCTGGCGCGCTCGTCCGCGGCTTCGTTCAAGTCATGCCCGGCATGCCCCTTGACCCATTCGAAGGTGTACTTCCGGCCGGCGAGCTCCCGGTCCAGCTCCTTGAGCAAATCCACGTTGAGGACCGGCTTGCCGTCGGCCTTGCGCCAGCCTTTGCGTTTCCATCCCGGCATCCACTTGGTGATCGAATTGATGACGTACTGGCTGTCGCAGAGGATGTGCAGGTCCTCCTGGGGAAGGTGGGCCGTGGCCCGCAACAGATCCAGGACCGCCATCAGCTCGCCTTGGTTGTTCGTCCCGTGGGGCCATCCTCCGGCGCGCCAGCAATCGTCGTTCACGTACCAGGCCCAGCCTGCCGGACCGGGGTTTCCCAAGGCCGAACCATCGGCCGCTGCAGTAATTGTCACCGGTCCATCCTCCCAGACCGGCAGGACAAACCGTGCCTTTGCCACCGTACGATGCCGTACCGTACCTCCGCCGCACACTCGCCCTACCCGGGCCGCCCGGCGGATCAGGCCTTGACCTGACGGAAAGCGTTTACCGAAAATGCTTGACGCGGGCAATGGCAGGCAGGCAGAATCGCATTACTGACATGAGAAAGCGTTTTCTCAGCGGCCGGCGCTGCCGACAACCCGACGCCAGCGTCCACCCAAGAGAAGCGCCCCGCCATTAGGAAGGCATATCAATGACGATTCCAACCCTCCGCCGGAGAAGGTTCCAGCTCGGCGCAGCAGCCGTCGCCCTTTCCCTCCTTGCCACAGGCTGCGGTTCCTCTTCCGGCTCCGAGGGCAATGAGCAAGTAACCCTGCGCTTCGCCTGGTGGGGGAACGAATACCTCAACGCCCAGACCGAAAAGGTCATCGATGCCTTTGAAGCGGAACACCCGAACATCAGGATTGAGTCCGAGCCGGGTGAATGGGGCAGCTACTGGGACAAGCTGGCCACCAAGACCGCGGCCAACGACGCGCCGGACGTGATCCAGATGGACCAGAAGTACATTGCCGAATACGGCGGCCGCGGGGCGCTCCTGGATCTGTCCAAGCAAAGCGGCATTGATACCTCCAAACTCGACAAGGAAGCCCTGGCCTCGGGCCAGTACGACGGCGCCCAATACGGCCTGAGCACCGGCCGGAACGCCTACGTCATCATGGCCAACACGAAGGTTTTCGAGGCAGCAAACGTTCCGCTTCCGGATGACACCTCATGGACGTGGGACGACTTCATTGAGACAGCAACGAAGATCAGCGCCGCCGGAGACGGCAAGAACTACGGCGCAGCATACGGCAGCAACGAGGCAGACCTGATCATCTGGCTTCGCCAGCATGGGGAGAATCTCTACTCCGAGGACGGCAAGCTCGATTTCGACACTGCAACGGCCGCTTCCTTCTGGGAGCGGCTCAAGGAACAGCGCGACTCCAAGGCAAGCCCGTCGGCCACGGTGGCTACCGAGGACTCCGGCGCGGGCCTGGAAGAAAGCCTCTTCGGCACCAACAGGGTGGGGATGGCATGGTGGTGGACCAACCAGCTCGGATCGCTCGGGTCCACTACCGACAGCAGCATCAAGATGCTCCGTGCGCCTAGCCTCGACGGTGTTGCCGCTGAGAACGGCATGTACTACAAGCCCACCATGTTCTGGTCCGCTTCCGCACGGTCAAAGCACACCGAAGCCGCCTCAACCTTCATCAACTACCTGGCGAACAGCCCGGAAGCCGGCGCAATCCTGATGACGGACCGCGGCGTGCCCACCAACACGGAGATCGTAAAGGGCATCACACCGTCCCTGAAACCGGCAGACACCACCGTGGTGGGCTTCCTGAAGGACATTGCTCCGGACATGAAGGATGCGCCGCCCGTTCCTCCGGTGGGCGCGGGCAGCGTACAGAACGTCATCAAGCGATACACCGATGAGGTTCTCTACGACCGCCTGACTCCCCAGGCAGCGGCAGAGGCATTCAAGAAGGAAGTCGAGGGAATGCTGTCCAGCGCCCGGAAGTAAAAGCCAGCCCCTCTCCAGGAACACGAATGCGGCCCCCTCAAGAGAGGGGGCCGCATTCGTTTCCAGCGGGACAAAGCCCGGCAGGAGGGCTTAGAAGCCGCCCATGCCGCCCATGTCGTCGCCGCCGCCCATGGGGGCCGGGTTCTTCTCCGGCTTGTCGGCAACAACAGCTTCGGTAGTGAGGAACAGGCCGGCAATGGAAGCCGCGTTCTGCAGGGCAGAGCGGGTTACCTTGACGGGGTCGTTCACGCCGGCAGCCAGCAGGTCGACGTACTCGCCGGTTGCGGCGTTCAGGCCGTGTCCTGCGGGCAGGCCGCGAACCTTGTCCACCACAACGCCCGGCTCCAGGCCGGCGTTGAAGGCGATCTGCTTCAGCGGAGCATCGATGGCAACGCGGACAATGTTGGCACCGGTGGCCTCGTCGCCGGACAGCTGCAGGTTGGCGAATGCCTTGGCGCCGGCCTGGATGAGGGCCACGCCGCCACCGGCAACGATGCCTTCTTCAACAGCAGCCTTGGCGTTACGCACTGCGTCTTCGATGCGGTGCTTGCGCTCCTTGAGCTCAACCTCGGTTGCGGCACCGGCCTTGATCACTGCAACGCCGCCGGCCAGCTTGGCCAGGCGTTCCTGCAGCTTCTCGCGGTCGTAGTCCGAATCGGAGTTCTCGATCTCGGCGCGGATCTGGGACACGCGGCCGGCGATCTGGTCGGCGTCGCCGGCACCTTCAACGATGGTGGTCTCGTCCTTGGTGACAACAACCTTGCGTGCCTTGCCCAGGAGTTCCAGGCCGGCGTTTTCCAGCTTGAGTCCGACTTCCTCGGAGATGACCTGGCCGCCGGTGAGGACGGCAATGTCGGCGAGCTGTGCCTTGCGGCGGTCACCGAAGCCCGGAGCCTTGACGGCAACGGACTTGAAGGTGCCGCGGATCTTGTTGACGATCAGGGTGGCCAGGGCCTCGCCCTCGATGTCCTCGGCGATGATCAGCAGCGGCTTGTTGGACTGCATGACCTTTTCGAGGACAGCAACCAGTTCCTTGACGTTGGAGATCTTGGAGTTGACGATCAGGATGTACGGGTCTTCGAGGACCGTTTCCTGGCGCTCCGCGTCGGTGACGAAGTAGGCGGAGATGTAGCCCTTGTCGAAGCGCATGCCTTCGGTGAGCTCGAGTTCCAGGCCGAAGGTGTTGGATTCCTCGACCGTGATGACGCCTTCCTTGCCCACCTTGTCCAGGGCTTCGGCGATCAGCGCACCGATTTCCTCGTCCCCTGCGGAGATGGATGCCGTAGCGGCAATCTCTTCCTTGGTTTCGATTTCCTTGGCGGAAGCCAGGAGCTCGCGGGTGACGGCTTCGACAGCCTTTTCGATGCCGCGCTTGAGGGACAGCGGGTCGGCGCCGGCGGCAACGTTGCGCAGGCCTTCCTTGACCAGGGCCTGGGCCAGAACGGTGGCGGTGGTGGTTCCGTCGCCGGCGACGTCGTCAGTCTTCTTGGCAACTTCCTTGACCAGCTCGGCGCCGATCTTCTCGTAGGGATCGTCCAGCTCGATCTCCTTGGCGATGGAAACACCATCGTTGGTGATCGTGGGGGCGCCCCACTTCTTTTCGAGGACGACGTTGCGTCCACGCGGGCCGAGGGTGACCTTAACGGCGTCGGCGAGGATGTTCAGGCCCCGCTCAAGGCCGCGGCGTGCCTCTTCATCAAATGCAATGATCTTGGCCATAACGGCAGTAGTCCTTTCGGGACAGTCGTTAAGAATGAACCTTCGCTGCAGTGCCCGCGACGGACGACCCTTTGCCGGCGGCCTCTGTATGCCCCCGGGTGCGGGCCTCACTCCAGTGAGGTGTTTCTTCGCTCCTCGTTCGGTGCCGCGCTCCGCCGGCCGGAACCAGCTTTGCTTTAGCAGTCGGTACGTCAGAGTGCTAACTCAATAATTAGCACTCCCCACGGGAGAGTGCAAGCGAATGACGCGCGGAAAGCGCCCTGGCAGGCATCTCTACGCCGAGGGCGATCAGCCGGCGCGGCCTGCAGTTTCACGGCCGGTGGGCGTTGGATTGTTGTCTGCCCCGTAGGTAAACACCGTAAACGTCGCCGAGGTGATGTCACCGTTGGCGTCGAAGGCAACCGGGCCGGATTCGCCGTCGTAATTAATGCCGGTACCGGAAGCCTTCGCCGCCAGGCACTCCTTGTAGCTGGGGCAGGGCGTGCCGGGCACCGTTGCAGTCCCGCCATCCTTGCCGGCGGCAGTCCCGCCTGACACGGCGATGAGGTTCGCTGCAATTGAGCGGCCCGAGTCGTCCTCTGCTTTGGCTGCCGCGAGGGCTGCGAGGGTCACGGCGTCGTACGTTTCCGCGGCGAAGGACACGTCCTTCAGGCCGGGATCGATGCCCAGGAGCCTTTCCTGGAAGGCGGCGGATGGCAGCTCGCCGGGAACAACGGCGCGGGCACCCTCCAGGGCTTTGGTTCCCAGCTTGGACGCATACCGGCCGAACGCGCCGTCGCTGAGGATGATCTTCGAGCCGGCCAGGGCGGCGTTGTTGAGTTCAGCCAGGGCGCCCTGCGCGCCGTCGCGGGCCACCAGGATGACGGCGTCGGGTTCCGCCCCGCGGGCGGCGGCAGCGGCGCTTCCCGCTTCACCCGGCTTGAACCCGGCTGTGGCAACCACTTCCAGTCCGGCCTGTTCTGCGGAATCGGCGACGGCGGCGGAGACGTCGCTGCCGTAGGCGCCTTCCTGGAACATCAGGGAGATGGTGGCGGCGCCCGCGTCCTTGGCGAGCTTGGCCAGCACGGGTCCCTGCGCGACGTCGGCGGCCGCCGTCCGGAAGTAGTATCCGCCGCTGGGGATGGTGCTGAGCCCGGCCGCGGTGTTGGCCGGCGAGATCAGCGGCGTCCTGGCCCGGGAGAGGATGTCCACGACGGCCTTGGCGTGGCTGGAGTCGGTGGGGCCGATCACCACGTCCGCCTTGGCCTGGACCAAAGCCTGGGCCTGCGACGCTGCATCCTGGCCGGCTTCAAAGGGCAGCAGCTCCACGGGCCGGCCTTTGTGCCCGCCGGCAGCGTTGATCTCTTTGACTGCGAGCTTGGCGGCGGCCGCCTGGGGCGCGTTCAGGAAGCTGCCCTCCCCCGCATTGTCCAGGATGAGGCCTACCCGCAGCGTCCCGTCACCGGAGGCTTCCGTTGTTTCCACGCGTGCGTTTCCGGTGACCCCGGAACAGGCGGTCAGGGCCAGCGTGCAGCAGAGGGCCGCGGCAAACGCAGGACGGAGGGTCCCGGCGGGGACAATCAGATGCTTCACTCGGCCGGCCGGACGCTTTCCGCCTGTGGGCCCTTCTCGCCTTCGCCGACTTCAAGTTCCACGCGCTGTCCCTCGTCCAGTGCCCGGTAACCTTCGCCTTCGATAGCAGACCAGTGGACAAAGACGTCGTCGCTGGAGCCGTCAACGGTGATGAAGCCGTAGCCCTTTTCCGCGTTGAACCACTTGACGGTTCCTCGTGCCATGGTGACCACTCTTTCCGTAAGGTCCGGGATGCTGCGGGGGTGCCCCGGCGCCGGGCCGTAGCCCGGGATTTACTCTAGCCAATGCGGGTCGGTGCCGCAGGCCCCCGGCGGTGCCGTCGGCAAACGTTATTCAGGAGTAACGCCGGGCCCCGGACCGGGTGTGGCCCAAGGCAGCGCGGCTGATGGAAGAACCCGGCTTACCGGTACCCCGGGCCCAGCACAACCACCAGGGGAACCTGGAAGTCGGTGCTGCTCACCACGGTGGGGACGCCCAGGAGTTCCGCGAGGGCTTCCGCGTTGGCCCGTTGGGCTGGGCCGGAGTAGAAAATGATGGAGCCCTGCTGCGGCGCTCCCGCCCAGTTCCCTACCTGTCCCAGGGGCCAGCCGTCCGCCTGCACGGTTCCGCCTACACGGCTTGCCAGCCCGGCGGTCCCGGCGGCGTTGTAGACCGCCACAGGCTGGGTTTTGTCTACGGACGCAGCCTGCGCCGTGGGGCGGCTACTGGACCCTGTCCCGGCAGCGGGGACCGTTTCGGATCCGGCGGTTTCAGGCGCGGCGGAGGGCTCAGCGGAGGGCGTGACGGACGCGTCCGGCGCGGCGGAGGGCGTCGACCCCGTTCCGGCCAGCGGCATTGCTTCCAGGCTCGACGAGGCCTGGCTTGCCGGACCCGCAAACCCCAGCTTGGGCAGGATCAGGAAGGAAACCAGCCCGATGGCCAGGGCAACGCATCCCACCGCCAGGACGGGCCACAGCCGGACCCGTGACGGAGCAGAGGCTGTGCGATGGACACCTTGTCGCGACGCGGTCTCCGGGACCTTGTCGAATTCATCGCGGGCGTATTTGGTCATGGGAAAGAGACATCCTTGTGTGTTGCTGCTGAGGAACCAGCGTGAGCGTCTTATGCGTCGGACCCCAGGCGCCGTGCAGTGCGTGCACGGTGACGCGACGTACGTAGTCTACGCAATCTCTTGACCAGCATGGGGTCATGCGCGAGCGCATCCTCGGTATCGATCAGGGCGTTGAGGAGCTGGTAGTAGTGTGTCGCGGAGAGATCGAAGAGTTCCCTGATGGCCTGTTCCTTGGCACCGGCGTACTTCCACCACTGCCGTTCAAGGGCGAGCATCTGCTGGTCACGCTCGCTCAGGGGGGAATCCCGCAGCGTGAAATCCGGCAGGAGGGCGTCCCGCTGTTCCTGCTCCGGCAGGTGCTCCCGAGCTGGTTCCGCCACGGCGCACTCTCCCTTGCTGGTTACGTAAAATGTCTGACCCCCATGCTACGGACGAATAACACTGTTGTCATTTGTGCCGGGCGGCCTGCCGGACCGGTGCCGGCGGCCGCCCTGCGAGAATGGGACGGTGTTTGAATCAGATGCCCTTTTCGAACTGGCGCAGGATCCGCCGCGCGGGCAGGGTTTCGCCGAACTGGCGCAGCTGCCGCTGAAGGAGCTGATGGCGCCTGACTGGGCAGACGCCTTGGCGGGCGTGGAAAGCGGACTCCGCGGCGTGCTCACTTTCCTTGCCGACGAAGAGGCGGCCGGGCACACGGTGCTGCCGGCGCCGTCGAACGTCCTGCGGGCCTTCCGCCAGCCCCTCGCGTCGGTGAAAGTCCTGATGGTGGGGCAGGATCCGTACCCCACGCCGGGGCATGCCGTCGGCCTGGCCTTCTCCGTTGATCCGCACGTCCGGCCCATCCCGCGGAGCCTGGCGAACATCTACCGGGAGCTGGAGGCGGATCTGGGAATTCCCGCGAGGGTCCACGGCGACCTTTCCGCCTGGACCGGGCAGGGTGTGCTGCTGCTGAACCGCGTGATGACTGTAAGGGCCGGAGCCGCAGGGTCGCACCGCAGGAAAGGTTGGGAGGAGATTACGACGGCGGCCGTCCAGGCCGTGGCCGGGCGGCGGGCTCCGGACGGGTCACGCCTGCCGCTGGTTGCCGTGCTGTGGGGAAAGGACGCGGAGAGCGTGCGTCCGCTGTTGCCGGGGGTTCCGGCCGTGTCCAGCGCGCATCCCAGCCCCCTGTCCGCGTCCCGCGGCTTCTTCGGTTCGCGGCCCTTCAGCCGCGTCAACGAGCTGCTGCGGGAGCAGGGTGCCCCGGGCGTAACCTGGGAGCTTCCGCCGGTAGCCTAGCTTAGGCTTGCCTTATGAGCATTGTTCCCGCCGCCACCGGCGCCACCAAGAAGAGCCGCCCGCAGGTCAACCTCGCAGTTCTGCGCCGGGAACAGCTCTCGCCCCACATGGTGCGGATTGTTGCCGGCGGGGACGGTTTTGCGGACTTCGTCAACAACGGCTTCGTTGACCGGTACGTAAAAATTGTCTTCCCGCAACCGGGCGTCGCCTACCCCTCCCCGCTGGATCTGTGGAGCATCCGCGAGAGCATGCCGCGGGAACAATGGCCTTTCACGCGCACGTACACGCTCCGCTGGGTGGATCCCGTGGCCAGGGAGCTCGCCATCGATTTTGTGGTCCACGGCGACGAAGGGCTGGCAGGACCGTGGGCGGCGAAGGCCCGGCCGGGCGACACCCTGACCTTCACCGGGCCGGGAGGGGCGTACAACCCTGCCCCGGACGCTGACTGGTACCTGTTCGCCGGGGACGAGGCGGCATTGCCCGCCATTGCGGCGTGCATAGAGTCGTTGCCGGCTGAAGCCGCCGGCCTCGCCTTCCTTGAGGTCGATTCCGACGCCGACATACAGCAGATTGCCGCTCCCGCAGGAGTGAAGCTCCACTGGCTGTTCCGTCGAGGCGTCCCTGCGGGCGAAAGCGGTCTGCTGGTGCAGGCGGTGGCAGGGGCGGACTGGCCCGCTGGCCGGGTGGACGTTTTTGCCCACGGCGAGCGCGGCTATATGAAGGCGCTGCGTGATGTGCTCTTTGTACAGCGCGGCCTTGAACGCAAGCAGGTGTCCCTGTCCGGTTACTGGGCGAAAGGCCGTGTTGAGGACGATTTCCAGGCGGAGAAGAAATTGCCCGTAGGGCAGATCTAAACAGGAAGATCCAGCCAGGCAGATCCTGGCAGCCGGTCAGCGGCGGCGGGCGCGGCGCCGCTCGTTGCTGGCAAGGCTGCGGGTCAGCGGCCGCGCCAGCGTGTCGCCAAGGACGATCCCGCCGGCCGTTCCCAGGACAATGGCTCCGGCGTTGAGCATCCCGCCGGCACCCAGCAGGATCTCGGCTTCCTCGATGGTGAGCACGTACATGGACCGGAAGATGGTGAGGCCCGGCAGCAGGATCAGCGCTGCGGGCACGGCCACCACCAGCTGGGGGGCACCCATTCTCAGGGCAACGACGCGGGCCAGCAGGCCGATGGCCACTGCGGCCAGGGCGGGCGAGAACCGGTCCCCGATGCCCAGCAGTCCGCCGCCCAGCAGCACGAAGTAGCCGGCCACCCCCACCGCCGCGGTGGGGAGCAGGAGCTGCCAGCTGGTTTGTTCCGTGACCCCGATGGCCATCACCGCCACGGCAACAAGGATGACCAGCACCCACAGGTCGTAGGCCGGCGGAAAGGTCTGCGTCACGTCAATGCGCTGCATGCCGGTCAGCTCCCCGACCACGAAGGCGACGGCGATGCCTGCCACGATGGCTCCAAAGGTGAGCAGCGTGGACAGGAACCGTCCCGCGGCCGTAACAGGGAAGCCGTTGATGGCGTCCTGCACTGAGGACACGAGGCGTCCCGTGGGCAGGAGCAGGAGGATGCCTCCCACCACCACGATGGCCGGCGATGTTGTCAGGCCGAACTGCCAGAGGACCAGCGCCAATTGCGTCACCACAAAAGAGCAGCTGGCCGTTATGAAGAAGTCGGGAACCCGCCACCGGCCGAGCTGGCGGGCCAGCAGGCTCACTCCGATGTTGGCTGCGAACGCTATGGCAGAGGACACCGGTCCGCCGCCCAGCACGGCAACGAATGCCGCTGCGAAAACGCCGAACGCCGCCGTCACCATCCAGCGCGGGAACGGCTTGGGGCTGGTGATGGCCTCGTCCAGGCGTCGGATTGCCTCGTCCCGGCCCACTCCCCCGGCGACGATGTCGGTCACCAGCTGGTGGACCTTGGCCAGGCCGGCGTAGTTGTTGGTCCAGGAGCGGACCACACGCAGCAGTGCGATGGGTGTCTGGTCCTTAGGGGCGTAGTTGATGCCAACGGACTGGTTGGTGATGTCCACCTCGATGTTCTTCAGCCCCAGGGCGGCGGTGACGGCAATGATGCTGGTCTCCACTTCCAGGGCACCCGCACCATAGCGGAACATGGTTTCTGCCAGGTGCAGGGCGAAGTCCAGGGTCTTGCGGGCGGAGGTGTCCACCCCTCCCACCTGGATCGTGGGGTTCGCGTAGGGGCTGCCGGTGAGCCTGTCCACGATGCTCAGGGGAGCCGTGGGCGGGTTTTCACCCTGGACCAGGCGACGCAGCATTCTCCTGGCCGCAGCGTTTTGCCGCAGCTGGGAGGGAGTCAGCGGCTCGGTCTTGGGCAGGCCGTCCGTGTTCGGCCTGGCCTTCGGGGATCCGGCGCCGGGGCGCTCGGGTCGCTCAGTCATTGTCCCTCCTCCCGTTGTGGTGGTGTGCAGGCGGCGTCAGGCAGAGCGCTTCAGCGGCAGCTTGCCCAGCACGGCGCGTGCAGCGCCGGCTGCCATCCTGGCCAGCTTGTTGGCGTGGAACACGGCGGGCCGGACGGGCAGCACGAAGTCGCCCAGGAGCTGCACCACTTCCCCGCCGAAGCCCTTCTTGAAGGCGTAGCCCCCGTGGCCTTCCTCGTCTTGGCCTGAGATGCCGAACGTCCCGTAGAAGTTGTACCGCGGGTACCCCTTTTCGAGGGCGTGGAGCATCATTCCCCAGTACAGCGAGGTAGCGCCGTTGAAGTAGATGTAGTCCTGCACCGTGCCGCCGATGACGCAGACCACCTCGTCGCCGTAGCAGACGAAGTGGATGGCGGCCACCGTGGCCACGCCCACCGAGTCGGGAAAGCGTTCGATGTCCTTCAGGCTTCGCTCGTAGCTGTCCACCAGGTCCTGGACCACTTTGAGGCGGTTGTTCTTCTTCTTGCTTCCTGTCTCCGCCACCTCCTCGCGCAGTTCATCAGCGGTGGCCGATTCCGCCGCAAGCCGCTCCGTGATGGACTTCCGGTAGGCGGGGATGTCGATCTTGGCCATCATGAGCTTGGTGAACTCAGGCGACGTCGTGCTGAGCAGCTGCTCGTAGTAGGCGCGTTCCCGGTAAACAAAGCCCTTTTCGTCACCGGCCCGGCTCAGGGCGCCGTAGAACTCGTCCAGGGTGTCCAGGGTGGCCTGTTCCAGGAAGACGCCGTTCTTTTCGGCCTTCCGAATGGCCTTCCGGGTCCGATAGCTGGTGCCCATGATCAGTTCTTCCGCGTCCTGGATGCCTTCCAGGTTCTTGATGAACATCCAGTTCACGTTCACGAAGTTCATGTCCAGGCCCTGGTGCCGGAAGCCCAGCCCGCCGAGCTGTGCCACCAGCGGCCTGTTGTCCTCGATCTCGGGATGCTCGGCACCATCGGCGTCACGCGCAATGTACCTGAGGTTCGGGGAGATCCGCAGTTCGGCGGCCTTGCGCTCCGCCGCGCGTTTGTGGAGGAGTCCGACGACGGCACGCACCAGGTCAGGGTCCGTGTAGTCCATCAGGGGTCCCTTGGCGCATTCGCAGACTGTGTACCCCAGCCGGGTGGTGGTGTAGTTCAGTTTCCCCGCTGCAACCAGTTCGCCGTGCTGCCGGACCCCGAAAAGCTCCACCTGCTGTCCTCTGGCGCGCTGGAACCGGGCAAAGTCAACGGACTGGAGAAAGCTGTTCTGCGGGTGCTTCAGCGCGAACTGCTCGAATTCGGCATCGCTGAGCACGGCGAACTCGAGATCGGCGGCGGGGACTGCATTCAAGGAGTTACCTTCTTCACGGATAAGAGGCTTGGCAAATGGCGGGCGGCGGGCGAGGTCGGTCGGGATGGGCAGGGCAGCCGGCGGGGGCGCTCCTGCTCGCGGTCAGTAGAACTGCTGGCCGGTGCGGGCGGTTTCGATCCGGCGGAAGACCTTCTCTGCTCCGTTGACCCAGAGCCGGTGACTCAAGGGCGAGAGAACGTAGTCGTGGCATCCCACGAAGTCGGTGACCGTCTTGGTGAAGCTGGTCTTGAACATGCCCATGCCGTACAGGTTGTGGGTCTTGTCCTTGATCCGGGAAGCCGGCGGGGTCCCGCAGAAGTCGTATTCCGTGCAGCCCAGCTCCTGCATGCGGCGGATGGCGGCCCACTGCACCAGGTGGGAATCACCGTATTGCTTGCGGTTTTGGGTCGAACCGCCGTCCTTATAGGTGGCTTTGGCCCCGTAATTGATGACGAAGGCTCCCACGCTGGGCTTTCCGTCCTCGTAGGTGAAGAAGAAACTGCCCTGGCCCCGGTTGCAGAATTCGTCCCAGAAGGCTGCGTAGTACTCGTAGCTGCGCAGGGGCATGGAGCCCTTGGCCTTGACGGTGTCGGCCATGAGGTCATAAAGGGCCCGGTAGGTTTCCGGGCCGTGTTCTTCGCGGACCACTTCGCAGCCTTCCCGCTCAGCGCGGCGGATGGCGTTGCGGGCGCGGGAGGAGATGGCCTTGAACACTGCCTCTTCCGGTCCGGAGATGTCCAGCAGGGCCGTGGAGTCGTTGGACTGGATGTTGGGTGCCTTGACCAGGCCTGCGTCTTGCAGGTGGGCCTGGGCCTCGTCGGAGTCGACGACGTCCGGCTCGATCTTGATGGTGAAGACGTTGAGCTTCCGGCTACGGACGAAAGCCGCACAGGCTTCCAGCGCTGCCTTCAGGTCATCAGCTGCTGCCAGGTCCGGGCCCTTGATGAGGTACCAAAGCCGGCCGAGCAGCGGGAAACTCTTTTCGAGTACCAGGTTGTAGCTGGCGGTTGCCGCGTTCTCCAGCACCAGGAACCGGACTTTCCAGCCGCTGGCGTTCTTGACTGAGGCATATGCGGCGGACTGCAGCATGTTGCCGCCGTTGGGATTGGCCGTGACGTGCTTGTCCCAGTTTTCAATTTCCTCGGCGGTGGCGAATCGTGCGGTGAATTCTCGCAAGGGGGCCGTGTCCAATCGGTTTCGTGCGCGGTTCGGTACTCGTGTATGCGTGCGGACATGCAGCCTCAAGTCTAAAGCCTGATGCCGTCCCGGCTTTTCAGCAGCCGGCCCGAGCCTGCCGTGGCCCGTGCCCTTGACTCGGGTGGACCGGTTGGCAAGGGTGGAGGCATGCAGCCGAAGCGTGAAGAGTCGTCATCCCCGCCGGATGGAAGCGACCAGCCGTACAGCGCGCGGGTCCAGGCAGCGGTGCTGGCCGGATTCCTGGCGGCATCCTTCCTGGTGGCCGGGCTCGGCGGATTCTCCACCATTGACAACGTGAACGGATGGTATGCCACGGCTGACAAGGCGCCCTGGTCCCCGCCCAACTGGCTCTTCGGCCCGGTATGGACCCTGCTCTACACAGCCATGGCGGTGGCTGCCTGGCTTGTGTGGCGGAAGAGGGCTTCCAAGACCAGGCCGGCGTTAACGGCCTACGCGGTCCAGCTGGGCCTGAACCTTGCCTGGACTCCGGTGTTCTTCGGCCTGTATCCCGCTATGGGTACGGCTGCCCTGTGGCTGGCCCTGGGCATTATCGTGGCCCTGATCGCCGCGGTCACGGTGACTGTCCTCTACTTCGGCCCCATCAGCCGGACCGCGGGACTGCTGCTGCTCCCCTACATTGCCTGGCTGGTCTTTGCGTCCACCTTGAACTGGTGGGCTGCGGCCCACAACTGAAGGTTCAACGCTGTCAGCATTCGACGACGTTGACGGCGAGGCCGCCCATGGCCGTTTCCTTGTATTTGGAGCTCATGTCCTTGCCGGTCTCG